>CAMVNR010000101.1 GCA_947168905.1 uncultured Lachnospiraceae bacterium | reverse complement strand
GGAGAAAGTCAGACGGAAATCCTGGGCGAACTGATCGGGGAACGCTTTGGCATTTCTGCATCGTTTTCAACACCCCGGGTGATTTTCCGGGAGAAACCGGCGCACAGAGGATTCGGCGAAGAGGCCTATCTGATGCCGAAGCCCTGCTGGGCAATCGTGAAGCTGGAGGCGGAGCCTCTTCCGGAAGGTTTGGGCATACAGTTCCGGTCCTTGATCAAGGAAAAGGAACTGCCGTACCGTTACCAGGAGCATGTGAGAGAGAGCATATATAAAACCGTAAAACAGGGGCTTTTCGGCTGGGAGGTTACAGACTGCAGATTTACCCTTGTCGGCGGGATGAGCCATCATGTACATACGCATCCGCTGGATTTTTTTGTAGCGACGCCGATCGCGGTGCTGCGGGCGCTTATGGATGCGGGAGAGATCCTTCTGGAGCCATGGATGCAGATGACATTAACGGCGCCGGAGGAAATGCTCGGACGGATAACGGGACAAATCCTTCGGATGAACGGAGCCTTCGATACTCCGGTCATGGAAAACGGCAGATTTATAATGAAGGGAGAGGCACCCCTTCGCGAGTGCACATCCTATCCGCTGGAATTCAGGAGCACAACATCGGGAAACGGCAGAATTACGATGCATCTGATCGGCTACCGGCCTGCTCCGCCGGAGATTCATGAGACTTTTCCAAGGCTTGGAGCGGATCCTTTGGACCGCGCGAAATGGATTTTAGCGTGCAGAAGCGCGCTCGGATCGGATCTGTCGGGAAGAGAATAGATAAAGGAGGAAGCAGTGATGAAAAGAATATCTGCAGCGGTATCTGTATTTCTATGTGCTGTTCTGCTGTCCGGATGTACCCTGAGCGGGCTTTCGGATGCGATTAAAAACAGGATTGAAAGCGGTGCTTCGGAGCTTTCCGAGGAACTTTCAAGCGCTGCTGAGGATCTTTCAGAGGAGTTCTCGGAAGCGGTTTCCGACATCAGCGAAGAGGTCTCGAGCGCATCGGAAGAGCTTTCTCAGGCGCTTTCTTCTGATGCTGAAACAACGACGGAAACGGAATCCGAAAGTGAAACGGAGACAGAGACTGAACCGGAACCTGTAAAAGCAGAAAAACCGGTGGTACTGCATCTCTTGAAATCTGAGACTGCCCGAAGTACCAACGAGTATGACGGAGACTTTTATATACGGACACTCTGCAATGCCCGTATGGAAGAACTCATCATGGAAAGAGACGATATGGAGAGCAGCCTGCCGGAGCTGTTTGAGTATCTGGAGAGAAGCAGGCTTGGCCGCCTCGATGAATTCAATTCGGTGTACGAGGACCTGATGGGAGCCGCGGGCAATTCGACATCTGCCCATTCCAGCTACACATCCCTGGTTACACTTGGGCGTACCGACAGCGCCGTGTTCAGTTTTGCTTCTCAGAACGAGTATTTTTATGCCGGTGCGGCGCGGCCGTGGAGAGAGATCGCCGTGACGAATATTCATTCTGAAACCGGAAAGGAGCTGAAGCTTTCCGAACTTGTTCAGGATATCGGCGGCGTGGTGGAGCGCCTCCGTGAGGGTATGCTTCAGTTCGTGTCGGAAAGAACAGATGCTGAAGACGCGTCGAATGAGATCGATTATTTCTTTGAAGACATTAACCCGGAGGATATGCCTTTTACAGCTGGTTATGATCGGCTTAGCTTCTGGTTCAACGCTGGTGACGTGCTTCCGGGTGCGTTTTCCGATTTCAGGATCGATGTGCTGTTCGAAGGAAATGAAGAACTCTTTACCGATCTTGCACTGAATATTCCCGAAAAGTATATGCTGGAGCTCCCGCTCGGGACCGGGGAGACTTACCCTCTGCATGACGGAAGAAAACTTCTCGTTGAACCTTCCTGGACAGATGAAGAGCGGTATTGGTTCAGCGGCCTGAATATTTCAATCGACGGAGAAAGTATAACGCTTGACTGCTCCGGTGATGGTATCGAAGGTTCATGGCTGGTGCATTCGGACGAATACGGCGAGTTCCTGTATATTGTCTGCAGCGATTATAATGGTTACGGGCGGACAGAGATTATAGACATCAACGGCTCTTCTCCCGCAGCTGTCGGGGAGATTCCCGAAAAAATCGCGAGCAGCATCGTGTACGAAAGAGACGGCGAGAAAGAGGAGATCACCGGATACACAACAACACAGGTGATGACTGACCCGGAACGTTTCTATATGGGAACGCCGATCCATCTGCTCAGCTCGTACTACGGAATACGTTCGTATGAAACTGGGGAGGATGGAATGCCGCTTCCGACTGCGTACTGGTATGAGGCGGACGGAACGCGTACGCTGACGCTTCTTCAGGATCTTGAAGTTGAAGAAATGGACCTTGACAGTGATGAAGCAGTCGGGAAAATTGTACTGAAGAAGGGCGATGAGATAACCATCCGCCGCAGCCATGAGAAAGATAAAAAAGTGGAGTTCTGGACAAATGACGGCAGAATGATCTTGATCGAAGTGGATCCGGATTCTAAACATCCGGGAACAGTGAATGGAATCAGTGCAGAGGCGCTTTTCGATGGAATGATGTTTGCGGGCTGATTCGTGTGAAACAACAAACTGCTTATCATAGAAAAGGGGTCGGTTTGATACCGGCCCCTTTTCAATTGTTCAGGTATCTGCCGGAAGGATCATGCAGATACGGTAAATGCTCTGCATAAGACTCGGCGGCAGGGCACTCTGAAGGCTCACAAGAAGATCGTTCTGCCGGACGGAAAAAAAGATAAAAAGCAACAGAAATACAGACAGAATCATGATAACTTCGGGTAGAAAACGTTTTCTTTTCATATCAGCGCCCTTTCGTGAATCAGGATGACGGAAGCGGAAATCAGAAAGCCAAGAAAAACAGACAGTACATTTCCGACATAAAAGTTTCCGTGCAGGAGAAAAAAGAACTGGACCAGAATCAGCATGGCGTCAAACGTAAATGCAATCGCAAATGCTGTCTTCAGACTCCTTAAACTCCCACGGAAGAAAAAGGACAGGCAGAATACAAGTTCCATGGACCAGATAAAAAATTTGCCGTAAAGAAAGAGCGTTTCCAGTATCTCAGGACGGACAGCGGGAAGCTTCAGAAGGTTGACGCCCCGATTGATAAGAACGCTGCAGAAGGCGCTGATCATCCGGGAGGAACTGAGCGTGCAGATCAGCATGACTCCGAGCAGTCCGTAAATAATAATGTGCAGCCACCAGAAAAGCTCACGGTTCGGTGCTTTTGCAGCTCTGATTTTCATGTGTTTTTTTCTCCTTCCTCCAGATGATCCATCGCATATTCCAGACAGATCGTGATGATTTCATTCCGATTTCTGCCAGTAGAGTCAGCGATCCGGTCGATGTCCTCGATCATGTCTTTCGGCAGACGGGCTGAAACTACGGAGGTTTCTTTTCGATAGCGTTTCGGGGGTATTTTCAGTCTTTCGGCGGCCATGAATGATGCACTCCTTTTAAAAACAGCGAAACGTTTGTAAACTACATATGTAATACAAAAGCTTGATTACAATTACAATTGTATACTGTTTCGCCGCTCCTGTCAAGCGGTTTTTGTTGCGTTTACCGGAGCGCTATGTTATACTCAAACAGGAGCTTTTTAAAGAAAATACAGTCGGAAGGAGGAAGTGCAATGGAAAAATATCTGCTGGTCATTGATATGCAGAAGGATTTTGTGGACGGAGCGCTCGGGACGAAAGAAGCGGAGGCGATTGTCTCTGCCGCAGCCGGGAAAATAGCCGGATTTGAGGGAACAGTGATTTTTACCCAGGATACACATTCGGCGGACTATCTTTCGACACAGGAAGGGAAAAAACTTCCTGTAGAGCACTGTATTCTCGGGACCGAGGGGCATAAGATCATCCCGGAGCTTCGGGAAGCTGCCGCATCTTCGAAGGTCTTCTGCAAAGGTACCTTCGGGTCGCTTGAACTGATGGAGTACCTTGCTTCACGAAAGGACGAAATTGAAAGCATAGAAATCATCGGATTATGTACGGATATCTGTGTTGTTTCCAATGCGCTTCTTCTGAAAGCGGCGATGCCGGAGATTCCGATCATTGTCGATTCGAAATGCTGCGCCGGTGTGACGCCAAAGAAGCACGAAGCGGCGCTTGAAACGATGAGAAGCTGTCAGATCGAAGTGATTTAAGGAGCTGCTGAAGATGAGAAATAATGTCTATGAAAAACGCAACCTGACCATGATGATGGACCTCTATGAGCTTACCATGGCTCAGGGCTATTTCCGTCAGGAGGATTCGGGCCGCAGGGTGGCTTTTGACGTGTTTTACCGCAGAAACCCCGACGGAGGGGGATTTGCCGTCTTTGCAGGGCTTGAACAGGTACTGCAATATCTGGAGGGCATGCATTTTGAAGATGAGGACATCCGTTATTTACGGTCGCTGAATCTGTTTGACGAAGCCTTCCTTGAGTATCTTGGCAATTTCCGCTTCACGGGCGATGTATATGCTTTCCCGGAAGGAACGGTTATGTATCCGAATGAGCCGGTCATCACGGTCGTAGCGGATCTTGTGCAGGCGCAGATTGTGGAGACGGAGATCCTTGCCCAGGTGAACCACCAGTCATTAATCGCGACAAAGGCCGCGAGAATTGTCTATGCCGCGAAAGGCCGGGCGGTTTCGGATTTCGGCGCGCGAAGGGCGCATAATAATGACGCCGCAATCTATGGAGCGCGCGCCTGTTATATCGGAGGCGTGAGCGGGACGGCGACGGTCTCTGCCGGGGAATATTTCGGTATTCCTGTCGGAGGGACGATGGCGCACAGCTGGGTCATGTTTTACAAGGATGAACTCACAGCCTTCAGAAATTTCGCAAAAATCTATCCGGACAACTGCATCCTGCTTGCGGACACCTATAATGTGCTGAAATCCGGTGTGCCGAACGCCATCCGGGTATTCAGAGAGATGCGGGAGCAGGGAATTCAGTCGAAAAGCTTCGGAATCCGGCTGGATTCCGGGGATCTGGCGTATCTTTCCATTGAAGCGCGAAAAATGCTGGATGATGCAGGCTTCCCCGATGCGAAAATCATTGTCAGCAATTCTCTGGATGAATTTACGATCCGTTCTCTGCTGCATCAGGGCGCAAGAATCGATTCATTCGGCATCGGAGAGCGCATGATTACGGCTCGTTCCGAACCTGTCTTCGGGGCGGTCTATAAGCTGTGCGCAGTGGAAGAGGACGGAGAAATGAAACCGCGCATCAAGATCTCAGAGAATATCGAGAAGGTGACGAATCCCGGTCTGAAAGAAGTTTACCGTGCATACGATGAGAACGGACACAGCGTCGCCGATGTTATCGCGAAGAAGGATGAGGATATTTCCGCGGTCAAATATCTGATCGATCCGGAGAAGATCTGGAAACAGTATCCTGCCGGACAGTTCAGCTTCCGGAAACTGCAGGAGCTTCAGCTAAGAGACGGGAAACGGGTACGGGAAGCGGAAGAACTCACCGCCATCCGCGCCCGGGTCCGGGAACAGATGGAGAAGGAAGTCTGGGCAGAAGAAAAACGCTTCGAGAATCCGCATGGTCATTATCTGGATATGACGCCGTCGTATTATGAGATGAAAATGAATCTCCTTTCCGCGGGAAGCAGACAGGAGGTATAACATGTTTCTGGAGCATGCAGAACAGATTCGCGACGAACTGGCAGAAGAAATACGGCTTTTCTGTGAAAAAGCGGGCGTTCGGAAAATTGTCATTGGAATCTCGGGAGGAAAGGACAGTTCGGTAGCGGCGGCACTTTCAGCCCGTGCACTCGGAGGCGAAAACGTATACGGGATTATGCTTCCGGATGGCGAGCAGAAGGATATCGATGACTCCGTCAGGGTCTGTACGGCCCTCGGAATCAGGGCGTTTACGGTGAATATCGGCGCGATGCACCGGTCGCTTCTGGATGCCGTGGAAGAAGCCTGGGCAGCGGAGCCCGAAGCGTTTTTCGGAAGTGCCCGGGAACGGGAAAGCAATATCAACGTCGGACCGAGGCTCAGAATGACGACGCTGCGGTACCTGGCGCAAAGTCTCGGCGCCTTCTTGTGCGGGACCGGGAATCTCTCGGAATCGTATGTCGGGTACTGTACCAAGGACGGAGATACCAGCTGTGATTTTAATCCGCTGGGCAAACTGACTTCGAAGGAGGTCGTTGAACTGGGACTTGCAATTCCGGAACTCCCGCGGGATCTGGTGCAGAAAGCGCCCGCAGACGGCCTTTCGGGGCATACAGACGAGGAGCGGCTCGGCGTGACCTATCAGCAGATCCATGACCTGATTCGCTTCGGAAGTTCGGGCGATCCTTCGGCGGATGAGATCATCAGAAGAAAGCACCGCGCCTCCGCACATAAACGCTCGCTTCCTACGGTCCTTGCATCCAGGACCTTCCTTCTGGAAGGACACGAGTTTCATGAGGACTGATCATCGCAGGCAGGGCGAAACCTGCCGTGACAGATGGCGGAAAATCGGTGTTTTCGGCGGCAGCTTTAACCCTGTTCACAACGGACATTTACAGATTGCAAAAGCCGCGATGGAGTGTATGGAGCTTTCAGAGGTGTGGTTCATACCGGCGGGCGATCCCTACATGAAACAGTCCCGGGAGATGCTCCCTGCCAGGGAGAGACTGAGGCTGACACGTCTTGCTGTACAGAATATCCGCGGCTTTTCGGTGGATCCGATCGAAACCCAAAGAGAGGGTGCAAGCTACACAGCAGATACGCTTGAAGAACTGGCCGGACGCCATCCGGACTGCCGTTTCTATCTGATTGTCGGAGAAGATGCATTCAGCCAGATGCCACTTTGGAGAGCCCCGGAAAGGATTCTTAAGCTTTCCGAGCTGATTGTTGCCGGAAGAAAGAGCGGGTCGGATGTACCGGTTTATGATACAGCACCGCTTCCGGTCCCGGATGAGAAGCTGCACCGGATTGCTTTGGATATTGATATCTCCTCTACGATGATCAGAAGACGGATCCTTCATGGGGAGAGTATTACCGGAATGGTTCCGGAAAATGCAAAAGAAGAGATCAGAAAATCATTTGAACGATTCTTTGAAAAGCAAGCGGAAGAAATGAAACAGTGACTAAAAAATACCCCGAAAAGCAGAGAGAGATCAGAACTGCCTGCTTTTCGGGGTCTTTGTTTTTATGAAAAAATATGATTATTCAGCAGCTTTCAGACGTTTGCGGATCGTGTCAAGCGTCTCGCTCATCGCCTGCTTCAGGTCCGGATCTTTCTCCTTGATGAAATCGTTGCCGATCTGGGTGAGCGTATAGGTGCCGCCGCAGTTCGCAAGGGCCTTGACTGCAGCCAGTTTGGTCTCTTTGTCGGTGCTCTGGCAGAGGCCGGTTAAAGCATTGATCGCATCTTCACCGCCGCATTTTCCAAGGGCTGCAATTGCATCCTTTACAACTTCAAAATCCTTATTTTTCAGGAATTTGATAATCTTGGCACCTTTGCCTTTTGACGCTAATTTTTCCAGTTTTTCAAGTTTTGCACTCATGAATTATCCTCTCCTTCTCGTGAGTCTGCGCTTTTTAGCATAAAATAATGCCTTTCGACCCAGTGTTAACATTAATTATAGTTGGATTACACAGAGATGTCAAGCGCTGAGGTGTTCAATTTGTAGAAAGTTTACGGAAAATGATCAAAAGTCCGCCTGTCGCATGAGAATACAAAAAACGGCGAACCACTGATGCGGTCCGCCGCAGTGCCGGAGAGGATGGGATTCGAACCCACGTGCCAGGTATTACCCAACAACTCGATTTCGAGTCGAGCTCGTTATGACCTCTTCGATACCTCTCCATACGCGAGAGCTATTGTAATACGAAAATGAAAATCTGTCAAGCGGAAAAGAAAAGGACGAAGCCTGTGAAGAAGAGCGATTTCTTACAGGAAGGAATTGAAAAAAGGAATCGTGTGTGATAAAATTCTCTCAGCATATGTTTAGAAAGGGGAGATGAAAATGCTGGAATTCCGTTATGATACACAGCTTCTGATCGAAGGACACGACCTGGACGAGGACGAGATTAGCGACTATATCACGGAGAATTTTGAGGGAGATTCCCTTCTTGCTGTGGGCGACGAAGACCTGATCAAGATCCATTTCCATACGAACGAGCCCTGGAAGGTGCTGGAATACTGCTCAACACTCGGCGAGATTTACGATATTGTTGTAGAGGACATGGATCGTCAGTCCCGGGGGCTGCAGGGCTGAAGACAAACAGACTTCTAT
>CAMVNR010000100.1 GCA_947168905.1 uncultured Lachnospiraceae bacterium | reverse complement strand
TAATTATCTTCTTGACAAAGGTCACTTCATAACAGAGGAAGGGGTTTTCTCCCGAACTTTTTGATAAAAAGAACATTCGCGAACAAATTTAAAGAAAAGCGAACCGGAAGGCCTATACTTCACGCCTTCCGGTTTTTATAATAACAGCAGAAAACGATTCATTTCATATACAAGGAGAATCCTTAAAATGCTGGTTACTTTAAAAGAAATACTGCAGATTGCAGAGGAAAAGAAGATTGCTGTCGGCTCATTTAACACGCCGAATTACGAGAGCTTAAGAGCCGTCATCTCTGCGGCGGAGGAGCTCGGGCTTCCGGTAATCATCCAGTTTGCCCAGTGCCACGAGGACTGGATCCCGCTTAGGGAGATCGGGCCGCTGATGGTCGCGAAGGCAAAAGAAGCAAAGGTTCCGGTCTGTGTGCATCTCGATCACGGCGAAACTCTTGAATATCTGGAGGAGGCGCTGGAGCTTGGCTTCACCGGAATTATGTATGACGGATCGGTGCTTCCTTATGAAGAAAACGCCGAAAACACCAAAAAGGCGGTCGCTATGGCGCACCGGTACGGCGCATCCGTCGAAGCGGAGCTGGGGTCGATGGGCAAGAGAGAGTCCGGCGCCGGAGACGGCACGGGCGATGAGGACGAGACCAAGATTTACACGGATCCGGTGCTTGCCGCGAAGTTTGTCAACGAAACCGGCGTAGATGCTCTCGCCTGCTCCTTCGGTACGACGCACGGGATTTACCTGAAGGCGCCGAAGCTTGACTTTGATGTAATCAAAAACGTCCGGAGAGAAACTGCAGGAATCCCGGTTGTCATGCACGGCGGCTCGGGCGTTTCCGCAGAGGACTTCCATACCTGCATCGAAGCGGGCGTACGGAAAATCAACTATTTCACCTATATGGACAAGGCCGGCGGGACGGCAGCCGCCAGGTACTGTGAAACGCTGAAAGAAGGCGAGCCGGTTTTCTGGTCGTCCATAATCAGAAGTGCACAGGAAGCCTTGAAAGACAATATCACCGGCGCAATGAAGACCTTCGCGCTGATGGACTGAAGACAGATTACAGGGAAGAAACACTGGAGGGAATGAAAGTTTGAAACTGCTCCGGGAGGCGTCAAGTAGAGGGAGGGCATAAAAACTCAAGCCGCCCTAAAGGCCGGCCTCACGAAAAGTAAAAAGACTACGCAATCACTACCTGAGGAGGAGAATCATCAGTGATGATATAACCTCTCAGACGAAGCAGTTCAAGAGCCTGCTTCTGCGTCAGAGTCTTCTTCTCGTCAGTAGGACGAGGAGTCTGCAAGAGATAACCCGCAGGATTATAGACCTCTCCAGATGAAAGGATGTTCCAGATAGCGGTCAGGAGCATCTTACAAATGGCGATCATGGCTTTCTTGTGTCCGCGATGGGACTTGATACGGCGGTAACGCTCAACGAATTCCGGATGATCTTTGGATTTAATGAGCGCATTTGCGACCTGAACAAGAAGCGGCTTCAGGTAAGTGCCCGCAGTGGCAATGCGGGTAGACTTCACGTGTTTGGCGCTTCTGTCATTTCTGGGACAACAGCCGGCCCAGGAAACGAGGTGTTTAGCTGAAGGAAACACAGACATATCGCTGCCGATTTCCGAAAGGATTGTCACTGCAGTCATCGGATCCTTATCCAGTCCTGGGACGGTGCGTATGAGCCCGAGGCAGGAAGAGAAGGGCCTTGAAATCTCGAGGATCTCCTCCTCAATACGATTTTTGTGAGCAGTGAGTTCATCGATGTGACGGAGGCATTCCCGCAGTTTTACAGCCTGTTCAGGCGAGATGGCACCATCGACAGCGTCCTGAATGACATCAATGGGGGTTTTGCAGCGTTTGTCAACAAACGGCGTGACATCGAATTTCTCACCGGGAAAAGCGAGGATGTGTTCGGTAATGGATCTGGCGGACTTACCGAACACGTCAGAGAAAGCATCATCAATCTTCAGCCCGGAGACGGTGAGACAGTTCTGAGCGCGGTTTTTCTCGCCGGCCAGCATATTTGTCAACTTCTGGCGATAACGGACAAGGTCGCGGAGATGGCGGATAGCTGGAGGCGGGATAAAGGAAGGCTTGACCATACCGCACATAAAGAGATCGCAAATCCAGCGTGCATCTTTACGATCGGTTTTGTTCCCCTTCTGGGGTTTGGTGTACTTTGGATGCGCGAGAGTGACCTGACAGGAATTCTCAAGCGCATTGAAGACAGGGATCCAGTACTTACCAGAGGATTCCATACATACTTCCGTACAGTTGTGTTTATGAAGCCAGTCAGCCAGACGTCTGAGATCGTTTGGAAAAGACGAGAAGCGAGCTTCATAGTAATCGGTACGGGAGTGAGAATCAGTAATCCCGATACAGGCGTAGATCCAGGTTTTGTGGACGTCGAGACCGCAGCAATTGTTGCGTATGATTTTAAACATGCGTCCCTCCTGAGATAGAGTACAGGCCAGCAGGGACTGGCTGTCCGGCGAAATCGAGACAACTTCGGAAGAGATAAGTTTACGGGCTACTTTCTTGCGCCATTCATTGATACCTTTAGGACAGCCGACACCATATAACGATGCGGGGTTTGCCGCTATACAGCCCCGCCACTCTCCTCCCCGGGTTCTGTAGTGTGCTGAGCCTGCGAGGAAAGTATATCAAACAAATCAAAAAAGCGAAAGAGCGACGGGTTTCATAACCCCATTGGTGCCTTTCGCAGAAAGGCGAATTATAACGATGAACAAGAAAAAAATGACTTTTGCACTGGCGTTCTGCAATCGCGGCTTTATGCCCGGCGAACTGATTTACGAGGCGCGTGAGGATATGATCAAAGCGGTCACAGACGCAGGATACGACTATATCGCGATGGACGCCGAGCTGACGCGTTACGGCGGAATCGAAACCCGTGATGAAGGCCTTCTGTACGCGAAATGGCTCCGCGAGCACGAGGGACAGTATGACGGCGTGATTTTCTCCATGCCGATCTTCGCGGACGAAAACGGCGCAATTACGGCGCTTCAGGACGCAGGTGTTCCGATCCTGATGCAGGCTTATCCGGACGAAATCGGCAAGATGGATTTCAAGCACCGCCGCGACGCTTACTGCGGCAAGTTCTCCGTTACGGACGTCTTCACCCAGTATCAGGTACCCTTTACCGTACTGAAGCCGCATGTTGTGCATCCGCTGTCTGAAAAATTCCAGGAAAACCTTCGGGATTTTGCCGCAATCTGCCGCGTTGTGAACGGAATGAAGCGCTGCAACATCGGCTGCATCGGCGCGCGGACGACCGCTTTCAAGACCGTCCGGTTCGATGAAATCACGATGCAGAAGTACGGCATCAACGTGGAGTCCTTTGACCTTTCGGAGCTCGTTTTCAAGGTGCAGCATCTCGCGGATGACGATGCGGCAGTTGTCAAAAAGACAGCCGATCTCGAAGCCTACACCGACTTCAGCCGTGTCTCGCAGGATAAGAAGCTGACGCTCGCGAAAATTTCCGTCGTGATCGACGAGTATATCCGCGAATATCACCTGGATGCTCTCGCGCTTCGCTGCTGGAATGAGATGGAACAGATCCTCCGGGTCTGCCCCTGCGTACTGCTTTCCGAACTCAACGACAGAGGAATCGCGGCTTCCTGCGAGATCGATATGTGCTCCGCGATCACGATGCGGGCGATGGCGCTGGCCTCCGAAGAACCGACGACGGTTCTCGACTGGAACAACAACTACGGCGATGACGAAAACAAGGTCATCCTGTTCCATTGCGGACCGGTGCCGAATTCTTTAATGACCGACAAGGGCGTCGTGACTTCGCATAAGATGTTCGACAAGACTGACCCGGGTTCTGGCTGCGGCACCTGCGAAGGCCGCATCGCGCCGAATGACATCACGATCAGTAACTGCCAGACCAAGGACGGCAAGATCATTGTCTACGCCTCCGAAGCGAAATTTACCGACGACCCGATCGAAGATGCATTCTTCGGCTGTGCCGGTGTCTGCGAGCTTCCGGACTGCCAGGACAAGATGATCAAGCTTGCCAGAGGCGGCTTCAAGCACCACACCTCCGTCGGCCTCGGCCATATGAAGAGCATCCTCGAAGAAGCCTTCACGACCTACCTCGGCTACGAGTGGGTGGATATCGACTGATCTTCCCCAAGCCTTCCCCTTGGAGGGGAAGGTGGCACGCCGAAGGCGTGACGGATGAGGTGGCACGGATGAGGTGGCACGGATGAGGCGGCACGGATGAGGTGGCACGGATGAGGTGGCACGGATGAGGTGCTACGGATGAGGTGGCACAGAACCATAAAGGAGCAGTTATCATGACCATCGCAGGACTTGATATCGGTACAACCGGCTGTAAATGTACGGTTTTTGATGAAACAGGAAAAGAACTCGGGAAGGCCTACCGTGACTATCCGGTCACGCGCGGCCTTTCCGGCCATGAGATTGACGTAAGAGCACTGCGCCTGGCAGTCTTTGAAGTCATCCGGGAGATGTCCGGACAGCATCCGGACATCGGCGGAATCGGTGTGACCTCCTTCGGCGAGACCTTTGTCATGACAGACGAAGAAGGGGAACCGCTCCTTCCTTCCATGCTTTATACGGACCCGCGGGGGAAGGAGGAATGCGCCGAGCTTACAAAAACGCTCGGGGAAATGCACATCGCCAAAATCACCGGCCTTCGCCCGCACGAAATGTACGGCATTTCCAAGATGATGTGGGTCCGGAAGAACCGGCCGGAGATTTTCGAAAAAACCGCGTATATTTTCCAGATGGAGGACTACATTGTCTTCCTGCTTTCGGGAAAGCGCGTGATTGACTATTCCCTCGCGACGAGGAGCATGGCCTTTGACATTCACACGCTGCAGTACTCCGAGGAGATTCTTAATGAGGCCGGGATCGGAAAGGAGCTTCTGTCCGTCCCGGTGCCTTCTGGAAGCGAGGCGGGCACAGTTACGGAGGAAGCCTCCGGAAAATGCGGCCTTCCGACTTCCTGCCTTGTCGTCGCGGTCAGTCAGGACCAGGTGGCGGCAGCTGTCGGCGCAGGCGCATTTAACGGAAAAGTCGGCGTAGACGGCGCGGGAACGGTGGAATGCCTGACACCGGTTTATGATGCAATTCCCGAAATACAGCCGATGTATGACGGCTATTTTTCGGTCGTTCCCTATGTGGTTCCCGGAAAATATGTCGCGTATGCATTCTCCTATACCGGCGGAGCGCTGATCCAGTGGTGCGTGGAGACGCTTGCAAAAAAAGAAAAGGAAGAGGCGACAGCGCTCGGAATCTCCGTGAACGAGCTTTTGGAACGCCGCTACCGTGAGAAACGCGGCGACGAACCCTCGGGACTTCTCGTGCTTCCTCATTTTGCCGGCGCCGCCACACCCTATATGGACACCGGCTCGCGGGGCGTGATCATCGGACTTACGGCGGATACCGAGGTCTCAGAGATTTACCGTGCCTGTATGGAGGGCGTCGCTTACGAAATGCTGGTCAATTACCGGGCCGTGAAGAAATCCGGCGTGCATTTTGACAAGCTGAATGCAACGGGCGGCGGCGCGAAGTCGAAGGAATGGATGCAGATGAAGGCGGACATTCTGAATGTGCCGATCACAGCTCTTCAGACTGTCGATGCGGGAACGGTCGGCTCCGCCATGCTTACAGGAATCGCTGCGGGTATTTTCAGGGACCTTCAGGATGCGGCGTCGCATATGGTGGAGGAAACGATTACCTATGTTCCCGATCCCTCGATGCACGAAAAATATATGGACGTCTTCGGACGCTACGAAAAAGTGTACAAAGCGGTCCGTCCGCTGATGTGACGTACAAAAGGAAAGGAGAAGCATCATGAACCCTTATATCGGACATCCTTCCCAGCTGTCTTTTGTGGAGGAGCACCGCCTTGTCGGCGGAAAAGGAGACGGACTGCGCCTCTATGAAGTGACCAACGGAAAAGGGCTGGAGATGACCGTCTCCCCGGACCGCTGTGCGGATATTCCGAGGCTTCGCGTGAATGGGGTGAATCTGTCCTACATGAGCCCCTGCGGGTATGTGGCTCCGGCGTACTACGACAGCATCGGTACAAACTGGCTGTCCTCCTTCACTGCAGGATATCTTACGACCTGCGGACTGCAGGCGGTCGGATCCCCCTGCACCGACGAAGGCGAAGAACTTCCGCTTCACGGCTCCATTGCGAATATTCCCTCTTCGCACAGCTACTGGACCGAAGACGATGAAAATATCACAATTCATGCGCTTACAAGGGACGAGACGATCTTCGGAAGGAAGCTTACACTCTCCCGGGAAATCATCGTATCGAAGTCGGAGAATTCCTTCATGATCAGGGACACGGTTGAGAATACGGGCGACCGGACGGAGCCCTTTGAAATCCTGTACCACATGAATATGGGCTATCCCCTCCTCGATGAGGACAGCATGATCACAATTCCCTCCGAAACAGTCATTCCCCGTGACGAGCATGCGGCGGAGGATCTTCAGAACTGGATGCGGATGGAAAAGCCGCAGGCCGGATATCAGGAGCGCTGCTATTACCATGTATTTCCGGATGCGAAGGGCTTCGCCAGGATCGAACAGCCGAAGCTCGGGCTTTCGCTGACGATTGAATTTGACGCGAAAGAGCTCGACGGCTTTGTTGAGTGGAAGATGATGGGCGTGCGGGATTACGTGCTCGGACTCGAGTGCGGAAACTGCTATCCGGACGGAAGAGATGTGATGAGGAAGACGGGAATGCTGAAATTCCTCGAACCCGGTGAGAAGAAAACGTACTGTGTAAAGGTCAGTATTGCATAATGCGGCGGTATAGATGACGCCGGCAAAAAGGCTGCGGAAAAAAACGGTATTTCTGCAGCCTTTTTTAGATGAGGAGCATGAAAAACATACAGGCTTCCGGAAAAAAGCGGTTGTGCAGAAGCAGACTGATCTGATATACTATGACTGACATTAATACGATACTCATTCTGTGCACAATCAGAAATAAAGATAATGGAGCTTCCTGTATAATGTAACTGAGCCAGGGAGTTGACGAAAAAAGATACCTCAAGTAAAATCGGATCGTTACTGACACCGACCAAAGTTGGTAACAATCCAAAATACAGGAGGTATCCCCACATGAAGCTTAATGCAAAAGCGAAGAAAAATCAAGTAGCAAATGTAGAATTCACAACCCGGCTGTCTCGCGAAGAAATCGCGGAGAGGATTGCAACCGTAGAAGCCACCCTGAAAGCCCGCACCTGGTGCGATCTGGAGATTCACGGGAAGTTCGGCAAGGAGGAGAAAATCAGCTTCGTCAGCGATGACATGCTGATCGTAGGCTGCGACATCGGGAGTGAAAGCCACTTCATCAGGGCGATCGACACGAGGGGACGCGAATTAAGCAGGGATGCGTTTGAATTCAGCAACAGCTCGGAAGGATTCGAACTGGCGAAGGCTTGGATGCTGGAACTGGCAGCGATATACGGAAAGAAGCAGATCGTGATGGGTCTTGAGCCGACAGGTCATTACTGGTTTTGTGTCGCTGTATGGATGGTAACGAATAAGATCAGCGTTGTCCAGGTGAACCCGTATGCGGTAAAGCAGACAAAAGAAGTGGAGAACAACAGCCAGGACAAGAACGACCGGAAAGATCCGAAGCTGATCGCGAACCTTGTAAAAGACGGGAACTACGGGATGCCGTACTTACCGGTAGATGTATACGCAGAGATGCGGGCACTGAATCGGCTGAGGGACCAGCTGACGGAAGACCGGAACCGGGCGATAAACCGGTTGCACAGGCTGATGAGGATCTACTTTCCGGAGTATAAGGACGCATTCGGGAAGTTCGACGGGATCTTCACCCTGCTGGTGCTGAAGGAAGCACCGTTCCCGGAGGATATTCTGAAGAAGGGGACCGACGGGCTGAAGGAACTCTGGCAGGCAGAGAAACTACGCGGCGGCGGATATCAGAGAGCCGGAAAGATCGTAGAATGCGCGAAGAACAGCGTAGGCGTGAAGGAAGGTCTTGAAGGAGCGAAGCGGTCCGTAAGGGTCTTTGCCGAGACGGTCATAACGCTGGACAGAGAGATCGCTGAAGTAGCCCAACTGCTCGAAGAACAGTGCCGGAAGATCCCGCATGCAGAGAATGTACTGAAGATCAACGGAATCGGAGAGACGATCCTGTGCGGGATTATCTCGGAGATGGGAGACATCGAAAGGTTCGATGACGTAAAAGAGATCCAGAAACTAAGCGGACTGGGGCTTGTAGCCTGCAGTTCGGGGAAGCACAAGGGAGAGACCAGGATCAGTCACAGAGGACGCAAGAGACTGAGGTACTGGC
>CAMVNR010000099.1 GCA_947168905.1 uncultured Lachnospiraceae bacterium | reverse complement strand
TTCTCCTCATATGAGTACTTATGTTTAAAACTCAAAATATGCCCCCTTCCAGGCATGCAAGCTTTTATTATTTCGCTTGTCTACCTGAAAGGGAGCATATCATTTGAGGTATCATTGCTGGGGCGGCAGCCTCTTTTTTATGCTGTCTTGGCAGCTTGTCAGCGGACGTCGAAGACGCTTATCGCTGTCAGGCCTTCCAGGCTGTCTTGCCTGGATGTCAGTGGATATCGAAGACGCTTCTAACTGTGAGACCTTCTGTGCTGCCCGAGAGGATTTTCACGCGCTTTTCGCCCGGATCCATGTCGAAGTAGTTGTCAGAGAGAAGCAGCGTCTCGTCGGCGTTCTGAATCTCGACGGACTTTGCGTAAGCCTGCGATGTCACAACGATTTCGTCACCCTCCACCCGGAGCGCGAGCTTCGGATCTCTGTAGCCAAAATGCTTCGGGACAGAGAAAATGACGCTTCCTGAGCCGAGCACACTACCGTCCGATACCGCAGAGTAACTGACGTAATCACCGTAGAGGTCGGCGTCCGCGAAATCAACGGTCTCCGTCCATACGGCAGAGAGCGGCGGCACCGAGAGGCGGAAGGAGCCGCTTCTTTTCACTTCGCCCGAGGAGGAGCGCAGCGTATAGAAAAGCTCCGCGTGCACTTCCTGCATGGTTTCGTTGCTGATATTGAAGCGGACGGTTTTCCTGACCTCGTAAGGCTCCGCGTTGACGTTCGGATCCTGGGTCAGCAGGCCTTCTTCCTCGGCGGAGACGAGCACCGGCGCGAAGAAGCGCTTCGCGTAATAGTGCGCGGCTTTCCAGCGGCCGGTATAGTCGATGGATGACCAGGAAGCGACCGGCCAGCAGTCATTCAGCTGCCAGATGACGGCGCCCATGCAGCGGCCGCGGTTGCGGCGGAAATGCTCGACGCCGTATTTCAGCGCTTCCGCCTGCAGAAGCTGTGAAGCATAGAGCAGGGTGTCAAAGGAAGTCGGATAGCGGAAGGTCGCCGACATATAATTCATGATCTTTCCGTTGGCGGCGTTGTTGCGCTGGTGCTTCTCCATGACGTAGGAGAAGATATTGCGGTCCTCCGGCTCCGTAAAGGTTTCGATGGTCGAACGGCAGGGGAAGGACTGGAAGCCGAACTCCGAAAGGTAGCGGAAATAGTAATTCCTGTAGGCGGTAAAGGGCAGGTTTCCGTGCCATACCTCCCAGAAATGCACGTCGCCGCGGTTGGGGTCGTTGGGCTCGTCGAAGCTGCCGCCCGACGAGGGGCTTGCCGGCCAGTAGAAGGTGTTCGGATCGTATTCCCGAAGAAGCTTCGGAATCAGGTATTCGTAGATCTTGACATAGTCGGTCTTGTCGCCGGGACGGATGACCCAGTTGTCCTGGGCGGTAAACATCTCCATCTCATTGTTGCCGCACCAGAGCGCGAGCGAGGCGTGGTGGCGGAGCCGCTTCACATTGTCAATGATTTCCGCCGAAATATTCTCCTCGAATTCCGGCGTGAAGCGGTAGTGTGCGCAGGCGAACATGAAGTCTTCCCAGACAAGCAGGCCGTATTCGTCGCAAGCGTCGTAGAAATCATCGGAAGGATAATGTCCGCCGCCCCAGACGCGGATCGTATTGAAATTCGCGTCTTTGCACTGCTTAAGAAGCTTGAAGGTCCGTTCACGGCTGACGCGGGAGAGGATGCTGTCCTCCGGGATATAGTCTTCGCCCATCGCGAAGACGGAGATGCCGTTGACCTCGTGCCGGAAGCTTTCGCCCCACTCATCCTTTTCGATGCGGACGGTCAGGGTGCGCAGGCCGATGCGCTTCTCCCAGGTATCGATCACGGCGCCGTTCCTTAAAAGGTTCATTTTCACGGTATAGAGTGGCTGGCTGCCCAGGCCGTTCGGCCACCAGAGCTTCGGCTGCTCGATCGTGATCTCGGTCGGCGCGTCCGGATAAAGCCGGGTGTTTCCGTCGGGATCGGTGATGGTAATGTCATAGGAGAGGGTAAGATCCGAGCCGAAGAAGGGCCGGATGAGGCCGAGGTCGTCCAGCGTCGGATCCAGCTTCAGCGTGACTTTATTGTCCTCGTGAAGCTGCGTAATATAGAGGCTGTCAATGACAACGGGGTCGGAGCCGACCAAAGAGACGGCTCTCCAGATGCCGGCGTCGGGAAGATGCGGGCCCCAGTCCCAGCCGAACATGCAGTGCGCCTTACGGATCAGCGGGAAGCCGGTCATGGCTTCTTCGCTGCCTCTTTCGGGCGTTTTTTTGTACGCCTCTTTGATGAAGCGGGTTGGGGAGAAGAAGTAAACCGAAAGCTCGTTCTCCTCGGGATTTAACAGGCCCTTTACGTCAAAACGCCAGGTCCGGTGCATGTTTTCCACATGTGCGAGGAAACGGCCGTTCAGCCGGATATCGGCAGCCGTGTCGACGCCGAGGAATTCCAGTACAATTCGCTCGGAAGCAAACACGCCCGGTTCCGGCCGGAAGGTCAGGCGGTATTCGTAGTCGTCGTCCATCAGGGAAAGTGCCTTGCCTTCATTGTCGCGCCAGTAGGGATCGTCCATTCTGCCGTTTGCAAGGAAATCGCTGTATACCGAACCGGGAACACGGGCGGGGAGCGTTTCCTTTTCTCCCGCCTTCCTCATGCGCCAGTTTTCATGCAGGTATTGTCGAAGCATTCTGTTTTCCTCCGGAAGTTTCTTGAATATAGGTTCAGAATAAACCGCGTTCCGGGGATTGTCAATAGAAGAATTGACGGTTTTTCGCCGGATCGGAGACTAAATTTCAAAAGAGAATATTTTTAATCTGGCATCTTGTAAAAGACGGCTGTTTCATTTAGAATAGATACAGATGATCAACAGTTCTCGAAGGAGGAAAAGTATGAAATACCAGAAACTGTTTACCCCTGTCAAGGTCGGCAGCATCACGTTGAAAAACCGTTTTGCAATGGCGCCGATGGGCCCCTTAGGCCTCTCAGATCCGGAAGGCGGCTGGAACCAGCGCGGCATTGACTATTACGTCGAGCGCGCGAAGGGCGGAACCGGTCTGATTATTACAGGCGTTACTTTTTCCGACCAGCAGGTTGAGCCGCAGAACCAGGCGATTATTCCTGTTTCCACATATAATTCCGTTCATTTCACGAGGACTTCAAAGGAAATGACCGAACGCGTCCATGCTTACGGCGCAAAGATTTTCCTGCAGATGTCCGCCGGTTTCGGCCGTGTGACGATTCCGACGAATCTCGGTGAGTTTCCTCCGGTCGCGCCGTCCGCGATCCCGCACCGGTGGCTGGACAAAATGTGCCGCGAGATCACGAAGGAAGAGATCCGCGCGATTGTGAAATCCATGGGTGACGGGGCGTACAACGCGTATCGCGCAGGCTTTGACGGCGTACAGATTCACGCGGTTCATGAGGGGTACCTGATGGACCAGTTTGCCATCTCCATGTTCAACCTTCGGACCGACGAATACGGCGGATCGCTTGAAAACCGCCTGCGTTTCGC
This sequence comes from uncultured Lachnospiraceae bacterium, assembly GCA_947168905.1. GTDB lineage: Bacteria > Bacillota > Clostridia > Lachnospirales > Lachnospiraceae > UBA1267. The sequence continues at coordinate 4,928 of CAMVNR010000099.1, read as the reverse complement.
GCGTGAAGTGCTCGATGAGATCAAGGCCCGCTGCGGAAAAGATTTCCCGGTAACGCTTCGCTTCAGTGTAAAATCCATGATCAAGGACTGGAGAAAAGGCGCGCTTCCGGGTGAAGAATTCGAGGAAAAAGGCAGAGATCTTGAAGAAGGTCTCGAAGCGGCAAAGCTTCTGGCGGGATACGGCTACGATGCGCTGGACACGGACGTCGGGACCTACGACGCCTGGTGGTGGAACCATCCGCCGATGTACCAGGAAAAAGGCCTGTACCGGAAGTACTGCAGGATGGTAAAGGAGGTTGTGGACGTCCCGGTATTCTGTGCGGGACGGATGGATGATCCGGATATGGCGCTTCAGGCAATCGAAGAGGGCGTCTGTGATGTGATCGACCTTGGCCGTCCGCTTCTCGCGGATCCTGATTATGTCAATAAACTGCGCTCGGGGAGAACACTTGAAATCCGTCCGTGCATCTCCTGCCACGAGGGCTGTATGGGCAGAATCGCCGAGTATTCCCTGATCAACTGCGCGGTCAATCCGCAGGCGGCGCGCGAGCGCTTCACGCGCTACGAGCCGGTGCTTCGGAAGAAGAAAGTACTGATTGTCGGCGGCGGCGTCGCAGGCTGTGAAGCAGCCCGGGTCCTGGCGATCCGCGGACATGAGCCGGTGCTTTATGAAAAATCGGGACAGCTTGGCGGCAATCTGATTCCGGGCGGACAGCCGGACTTCAAGGAAGACGACCTCGCGCTTGCCGCCTGGTATACCAATGAACTGAAGCGTCTTGGCGTCGAAGTGCACCTGAATACGGCGGTCGATGCGCAGTTCATCCGCGAAAGCGGCTTTGATACGGTCATTATGGCTACGGGCTCTGTTCCGAAGGTTTTCTCTCTCGGGGATGATGAGAAGGTTTACACGGCTTCACAGGTTCTGATGAAGGAAAAGGATCCCGGAGATACTGCCGTTGTCGTCGGCGGCGGGCTTGTCGGCTGTGAACTTGCGCTTGACCTTGCGCGGAAAGGGAAAAAGGTTACGATTGTAGAGGCCATATAAAAATAAGGTAGATTACGCATGATACCTATGGGTGTCAGTTGAGGGGTATTCTTCACGCAGAGCTTTCGGACGGAAGCATCCGGAGCCTTCCGTGCGACAGCGTGATCCTGGCTGTCGGCTATAAAGAAGACAATTCACTGTACCATGAAGTTGAATTTGATGTCCCGGAGATCTACCTGCTCGGCGATGCGAAGAAGGTCAACAATATCATGTATGCCGTCTGGGATGCTTTTGAAGTGGCAAATCATATCTGATTTGTAAGTAAATTGTGAACGAAAAAAGACTGGAAATAAGTCTGTCTTCGCGGTACAATAATAAAAGACTAATTTAGGAGGACCTAAGGATGCTTAGTAACGCCAGACCCATCACCCCTGAACTTGTAGAAGCGTTCCGCAGCAATTATGAAAATGACGCTTTCGCCAGAACCCTGACAGCAGCGGCATCAGGAACTGATTTCGCAACGCTGTCAAGAGACCCGCAGGCGGCAGCGAAGCTGCAGCGGACCTTCTCGATCGAACTGAAGACCACCGGAATCACCAACCAGAAATCCAGCGGACGCTGCTGGCTGTTCGCGTCGATGAATCTGATGCGTGAAGCCGTGATTAAAAAATGCAATCTGAAAGAGTTCGAGCTTTCCGGCAATTACTTTGCTTTCTGGGATAAATTCGAGAAGATCAATTTCTTCCTGGAATCAGTGATTGACGCGGCAGACCTCCAAATCGGAGACCGTACGCTGGACTGGATCCTGCAGGGAATCGGAGACGGCGGACAGTGGGACATGATGGTCAGTATCATAGCAAAATACGGCATTGTTCCGAAGAGTGTCATGCCCGAAACCTTCCAGTCGGAGGGAACGCGGTATTTCACGCATTATATGAATATGCACTTAAGAAAGGATGCCATCGAGCTCAGGAAACTGATCGCGGAAGGAAAGGATGTCCGTGCCAGAAAAGAAGCGATGCTTTCGGACTATTTCCGGGCGCTCTGCATTTCCTTTGGAGAGCCGCCGAAGGAGTTCGACTTTGAGTACCGGGACAAGGACGACGAATACCATGCGGATTATCATCTGACCCCGCTTTCTTTCTATGAGAAATATGTCGGCATCAATCTTTCGGATTATGTCAGTGTAATTAATGCACCGACTGCGGACAAGCCTTTCGGAAAAACCTACACTGTGAAATATCTCGGAAATGTGATCGGAGGATCGATCAAGTACCTGAATCTTCCGATCGAGGATCTGAAAGCGCTGACCGTACAGCAGATGAAGGACGGCGAACTGGTATGGTTCGGCTCCGACTGCGGAAAATTTGCAGACCGTAAGGGCGGCATCTGGGATCCGGATTCTTTCCGCATCGGAGAGATTTTCGGTGGAATGGATTTCTCCATGACCAAGGAGGAACGGCTGGATTACCGCGACAGTGCCATGAATCACGCGATGGTACTCTGCGGTGTCAACCTGGATGAGAACGGAAAACCGAACCGCTGGAAGATTGAAAACAGCTGGGGCGAAGACGCCGGTGAAAAAGGATATTATGTCGCCTCGGATGCCTGGTTTGATGCTTTTACATATCAGGTAATCATTAATAAAAAGTATCTGAAGGAAGAATGGCTGAAGGCGCTTTCGGAGGAACCGGCCGAACTGGAACCCTGGGACCCGATGGGAACGCTGGCATAAGGAAGAATCAGGTTCAGAAACCGGGGGATTAGTGAAGCATACGAAAAATGTCTGTCTGATAGGAGTATACAGGTGACGAAGGAAGAAAAGCGAAAAAGAAGGAATTCAGTGATCAACGCCGTTCTTTTGGTCGTCATGGTAGCGCTCACGCTGTGGTTCCTGCTCAAAGACCAGGATCTGCCGCTGATTGTAAAGGAACTTATGGAAGTGCCGCCGGTTTACCTGATGATCGGGTCTGCCATGGTACTGCTGTTTGTATGCAGCGAATCGGCAATCATCAGAATCCTGCTGAATGCCGCGAACATCAAAGCGCCGTTCCGCCACTGTGTTCAATACTCCTTTATCGGGTTTTTCTACAGCATGGTGACGCCGTCCGCGACCGGCGGGCAGCCGATGCAGGTCTATTATATGCGAAGACACGGAATCAGAGTCGGAACCGCATCTGTGGTACTGATGATTGTAACGATTGAATACAAATCGGTTCTGATTGCATCCGGACTCTTCCTGGCTGTTTTCTGCCGCTCCTTCATGCAGTCGCTGGATTCTGCGGTAAGGGTATTCTTTACGCTCGGTCTGATTCTGAACATTGTCTTTGTAGCAGCGCTTGCGGTACTGGTTTTTATGCCGCAGTTTGCGCACAGGCTGGTAAAATGGCTGTTTGGAAAGCTGTCAAAAATACGTTTTCTGCACCTGACCGAGGAAAGACTTCTGCGGGTGGAGGAGGCAATGGATGTTTATCAGGAAGCATCCGGACTGATCCGCGGACATATAAAGACCATTCTGTTTACACAGCTCTTGACTTTTGTCCAGCGCTACATTCTGTTTGCGCTGACCTACCTTGTATACATCAGTCTGGACCTTCACGGGGCGCATCTTCTGCCGACGATCGGCCGGCAGTCGATCGTCGCGATAGCTTCGGACATGCTGCCGACCCCCGGAGGCCTGGGCTTCAATGAGTTCGTATACATGCGGATTTTCACGCCCGTCTTCGGCTCGGAGCTGATGACTACGGTCTCGCTTACTTTAAGCCGCGGCTTCAGTTATTACTTCCTTGTCATCGTCAGCGGAGTCGTGACCTTCTGCGCACACCTGGTGCTCACCGTGCGTGCGCACAAAAGGAGCAGGAAAGAAGCTTCAAAGGAAAGAACAGACTGAAAAACCCGACATTTCGGCCGGATTGTCGGAAAACTGAACATTCAAAAAAGGTTGGCGGTTTCCCCGCCGGCCTTTTTTTTGTATAATGAGCGACATATGTTGGGCTGTTATGCCTGTACATGGCACGAGATGTGGGAAATAATTCCGGGAGGAAGGCGCGGCTTATGAAGAACGTATCGGTTGTTCCGATGAGAATTGCAAAAAACGGCTATATTGCAATGTCCGCTATTTTTATTGTTTTTGGTATTGTTTTTGCGGCGTGGACGGATCTTCCGGAGACGGTCATCCGCTTTGCGGGCGGCTCCGCACTGCTTTTATTCGGCGCGGTGAAGCTGGTCGGATACTTCAGCAAAGACCTGTACCGCCTGGCTTTTCAGTATGACCTGCAGTTCGGAATCCTGCTGATTGTACTTGGACTCGTAATCATGATTAAATCGACCAATATCATGACACTGATGTGTATAACGCTCGGAATCGTTGTACTTCTGGACGGACTGTTCAGAATCCGCGTTGCGCTGGATGCAAAGCATTTCGGCATCAGACTGTGGTGGGGGATTTTCGTTTTGGCGATTGTGGCCGGTGCGGCAGGCTTGCTGCTCGTCTTCAGACCGCTGGAGCTGGAGGAAGCGGTCCGCGTATACGTTTCAATCGTGCTGATTGCAAGCGGCGTACTGAATCTGTTTGTTGTACTGACGACCGTCAAGATCATCAATAATCAGAAAAGCGACCGCGTGGATCAGGAAACACCTTTCGAGGAGCTGACGGAAGAGTCGATAAAGTGACTGTCCGTTTGCATATAAACCAGGTTTTGGCAAAGCTGCTTTGCAGAAACCGCAAATCAAAGTAATATTTTTTGAAGGAGAAAAGAAATGTCAAGACCAGTACAGATTCTGACGGATTCCTGTTCCGATATGCCTAAGGAGCTTCGTGAGCGTTATGGGATCGACTATGTAAAGATGAACACAGTATACCAGGGTAAGGAAACTCCCGCGAGCCTGGATTTTGAATATTATACTCCGCAGGAGCTCTATAATACAATGAGAGACGGCGGAC
>CAMVNR010000098.1 GCA_947168905.1 uncultured Lachnospiraceae bacterium | reverse complement strand
GATAAAATCGTCAATAATCAGTCTGGAATGCAAGCATTCCATCCGTGATTATGACGGTTTTATCTGGGAGCTGAACAGTTACATATTTTTTTATTGTGCGTGAAGCGATCTCAGTATCCTAATCATGTCTTTTTCACTATATCGCTGCCATCCATACCCGAATGCTTCAACAAACCATAGGTCCTGAGTTTTTGATCTTTTCCAAACAGGAAAAAGCCATCGTTCTTCATTAGAAATGAATTGACACTCCCACCACTGAAGTAGTGGGATATATCCGGAAATATTAGCTTCAATCTTTCGGGAGAGCTTCCGCTGGCTTTCTACTGCAGAGCCAGCCAGGAACGGCGGAAAGATGCGTCTCCCGGCGATGTATTTCAGGGAGGATACGGACCCAGACGAAGCATCACTCTTCAGGTTTTTCTTCCTGTGCGTTAAATCCGTTCATGAATCTTTTCATCAAAAACGTGCAGAAATAGGGGAAGGTATAGATGCCCGCGTCATGTCCTATATTGTTATATGACAACTTGAACCCATACGAAATATCAGGATACCTGTCAGACTTTATCAAAGTGCTCAGTGATTTTGCCTTACCGCTTCTCGCTTTGACTTCCAACGGGATAAGTGAGGCTGCGGAGCGAATAAAGAAGTCTTCCTCCAGAGTAGAATCATCTCGCTTATAATAATACAGCTTATATCCCTGTTTAACGAGCGCTTCACCGATCATGTTTTCATATAATGCTCCTTTATACACACCCAGGTTTTTATTGGCACGAAGGTCTTCCTGAGACTCATCATCGAGCATTGAAACCAGAAGTCCTGTGTCAGCAAAATACAGCTTGAATACGTCCGGATCATAATTGCCTCCGAGCGGGAGCTCCGGGAAATCCATACAATAACAGATGTTGACCATTCCAGCATCAGCAAGCCATTCAGCGCAGCCTCGATAGTCCCGGAATCTGGCTCCCGGAGCAACCTTGGAAATCTGAAACTTCTTATTCTCCCTCGCGAGCTGGGGGGCGATCCGATTAAAGACATTAATGATCCTTGTCTGATCGACCCCTTCGGCGTATTTTCGGATATCCTCTTTATAGTCGGAGATCAGCTGTTTCTGAGTATCCAGAGAACCTTCAAATGTATTTCTCTGAATATATTCCTTTACAACTGCCGGCATGCCGCCAAGAATAGTGTAATCCAGAAAAAGTGCATGGTAGACGCCCATTTCCAATTCACTGAAGGGTTTCAGATTCTGCATATGTGACAGCATACTGTCGACTGTATCTTCTCCGTACCCCTTAGCCCAGAGGAATTCCTCAAAGTCCATCGAATACATGTCGTAATCTGTTTTATATCCGACGCTGTTACTTTCAATCCTTCTGTAATTTACGCCAAGCATAGAGCCACTGCAAATCACGTCGTACCGTCTGTCAATGGAAAAAAACTTGAGCGAAGTGGCTATTTCCGGAAACTCTATGATCTCATCAAAAAAGATGAGTGTTTTTCCTGGAATAAAACGTTTCGATGGGTCAAGAAGTGAGATGTTCTTGATAATACCTGCAACTTCGTACCCATCTGAAATGATTCCTTTATACTTTATGTCTCTTACAAAATTTATCTCTATGATGCTTTCATAGTGATCTCTTGCGAAGTGGAGAACAGATTCTGTTTTACCAACCTGTCGGCTCCCTTTAATAATCAGAGGTTTTCTATCCGGAGCAGCTTTCCAGTCACGAAGATATTCATCAATTTTTCTCCTCAGATACACTTGATATCCCTCCAGCACAATTAACTTGTCTTGATTATACACATTTCATGAGCGAATATCAATAGTTATAACACATTTTCATAACGAATATTCAGCGTTGTTTCACATCTTCCGGTTTTCTATGAGACTGCCGCTCTCCTCTCCTGCTGACAGTTCGCGGGAAATATGCCGGAAGAATCACCACGGTAGCAGTAGAATGGCTCGTGAAAACGCACGCGGCAAACACGGAAGCAAAGGCAAAAACGCCGCATGCCTTCAGAAGGACATACGGCAGTAATCTGCTTAATGATGAACAATATGGGGATCTGGGTCTTACCGCAGAGCTTCTTGTCCACAGCAATCCGGCTACAACACTGGCTTTCTACAGCAGAGCCAGTCAGGAAGGACGTAAGGATGCTTCCGAGGCGATGCATTTTGGGAGGAGTGAGCCTCTAACTGGATCTAGCTCAAAGATAAAGGAGCGCATCCTTCAGGTAGTCGATCACGTCCTCCTGCAGGTCCGGATCCAGTGCGCGGAATTCGTTCATCGTCGTCCGGGCGCCGTTGATTTCCCAGAGAATCAGGTTTTCCAACAGCTCGTCGTCGATCTCGGCAAGCGACGCCTCCGTAATTTCCTTCCGCAGAAAATCGAGACATTCCAGCGCCATGTTTTCATGGCTTCCGGCGATCAGCACCACATTCGGCATCTCCATCAGCTTCAGCAGCACACGGATCGGATGGCCGCCCCTGTCCAGCACGTCGCCAAGGATATAGAGGGTATCCGAATCCCTCAGCCGTATCTTCTCAAGAAGATCCATAAATTTTTTATACTCTCCATGGATATCTGCGATTACATACGTGGCGATGGCTTCGGCCCCCCTTTCATCAATCACTCTTCCGTTTCGCTATCCCAGTCCCGGATCATGGAGTTCACCGCATTGACCGTGACCGCAGCGTCATGCTCCGGCATGGTAAAGATCAGCTTAAAGCCCTTCCCCCTTTTATACATGGCTCCCGTTTTTTCGCCGTCCACGTAAAAAGTGTAATCAGTATCCGTACCGATCATCTCTTCCTTGTAATAGATGGTTACCTTTTCGCCGGCCTTGTAAGAAGACCTGACATTTGCCCAGGAGTCCAGTTCATACTCCTGAAACAGCAGCTTATATCTGGGTGCGGGTTTAAAAAGCGAACACGCCGAAAGAGGCAGAAGAATTGCGCCGGTGACTGCGAGCACCAGGGCCAGTTTCATTTTCCTGTTCATAAAAAGTCTCCATAAAGTATAGTATATATGGCTGTTTCAGAGGGGGGAAACGGCGGATATTTTATCCAGCTTTACGCTCCTTGTTTTTCTCTTCAAATTTTTTCACCACTCGTTTCCAGCCGCCGCCGTAATAATATACGGCGATTGCCGCCGGGCGCAGGAAGGACGCGATGTGGAGCGCCCAGAAAATGCCGTGCCAGTTTCTCGTACGGACGCCCAGCAGGTAGGAAAGGGGGCTCCGGGAAAAGGCGCCGAACTGGGCCGCGATCATCGGCACAACCGACTTTCCGGCGCCGCGCATGGCATTGACAAGGCAGTGGTCAGTCCCGGGAACCTGCTGGAGCTTGCTCCTGCAGAGCAGTCAGCATTATAGCAGAAAGCAACTAACTTGCCAAGTGAAACCGATGTTTGACAAGTCTGCCGGAAATATTCCGAAAAGGAAAAACGCTTTTTTCTTTGTCATCCTTTACAAGAGCGCCCGGAGGCTTTCAGGAAATCCCGGAGGATCCGTTCCGTACTGCAGGAGTTCAGGCTTTCCGCAAACGTGCACGCCGTGCTTCCGGCAGCGTTTGACAGCGCGCGCATGGAAGCGCTTCTTTCCGGGCTGCTTCCCGCATAGAGCAGGATCCGGGGAAGGGGCCTTACCGATCGGACCAGCATGAAGGGGTCGCTCTTTTCCCGCACACCCGCTGACCGGAAATCATCCCCGTAGATGGTCCGCATCCGGTGGAGAAATGCTGCGTCCGAATGCGCTTCGTCGTCGGAAAACACCGAAAAATCCGTATCACAGGCGCCGAAGGCCGCGGCAAAGCCGGGCATGCGAAGACCCAGGCGCACCGCGCCGAGCCCGCCCATTCCGAAACCGAAGACGCGGCGGTCCGCCGCTGCCGCGGACACGGGGAAATTGGCGCTCACGAACCGCGGAAGGCCTTCCGAAAGATAACAGTTCCAGTTCATCCCGCGGAGCATGTCCTCATAATCCGAATGCAGCCCTTCGCACATCAGGACGGCGGTTCCATAGTCCTCCGCAATGCCGCGGATATCGCACCGGTATAAAATATCGTCCGCGTCCTTTCCTTCGTCGCCCGGCAGGATCAGCAGCGGGAATTCACACCCGTCCTCCGGCAAAAGCTCCGGCAGGACCAGTGTGAAGCGGGCCGCGACGCCGAGCGGTAGGAAACCACCCCGGAAATGCAGGACGGCCGCATGGTGCCGCGATGCCGCTTTCTCCGCATTCTGCCCTTCAATACCTGGCTTTTCGACACTCGAACTTTCCGATTCCAACTTTTCAGAATCCGGCTTTTCGGCATTCAGACTTTCCGCACCCGACTTTTCGGCACCCGGACTTTCCGAATCCAGCCCTTCAACACCCAGCTTTTCCGCACCAGGTCCTTCCGCACGGCTGATATAATCAAGCACCTCCGGCACCAGCGGGTCCCAGGTATCGAAATTGTGGCCGCCGGGCGCGATTTTCGTGAAAAGCGGTATTCCACGTTCCCGGAAAATCCGCTTGATCCGGCTGTCCTCGTGTCCCGCCATTTCATTGTCGCCCCAGCAGAGTGCAAGGCGAGGAAGCGTCTTTCCCTCCGCCAGGTTCTTCTCTGCCATGAAAAGGACGTCGCCCGCCGTGCCCCGGTACTGCTCCGATGAACCGAAGGCGTCGAAAAGCTCATGGCCGCCGCCGTGCTTTCCGTTTTCGAGAAGCGTCATCGTGTAGACCATGTCGATCGGCGAACTGAAGGCCGCCGCGCCGCAAAAGCGCTCCGGAAACTCCATCGCCAGCCGGAAGCTGCCGTGACCGCCCATCGATATTCCCATGAGGTAATTGTCCTCCCGGCGGGTTGAAAGCTTCCTGAAAAGCTTCGGCGCTTTCTCCACAACTTCTTTTACAAAAGAAAAGCCTTTTTCGCCGTAGACCATGTCGGTATAGACGCCGAGATAGGAGCTCGGACAGACGACAGCCATTCCGCGCGACTCTGCATAGCGCGCGATGGAGCTGTTGATGATCGACTCCCCGTATTCGCTGAAAGCGCCGTGCAGCAGAAAGAGGACCTTATAAGGCGCTTCGGCGCTGTTTGGCAGGAAGACGCCGAATTCGCCGTCGCCGTTTAAAGCCTCCGAGTGAAACTGTACATGGAGGAACTGCATCAGCGGATCCTCCTGCCCTTGCCGTAACGTTTTACGGGCGGAAGGTTCTCGTGCAGCATGTCGCGCTCCATCCGGATCACGATATCCGGACCGTTGAAGCTGATCCGTGCGGTCGATACAAGCCAGCCGTTCATGTTGCGGACCGTCACAGTCAGATGGTCCTCATCCTCGAAATAAGCGGTTCCGCAGGTCTTTGTCAGCCGCGGCGTCGCATTGTTCTTCGTATCCCAGACCTCCTGCTTTCCGTCAAGACGGAGCTTGAAATCGCTCCTTCCGTTGACGGTCATCATGATGCAGTCGTCCTGCAGGTCGAATTTCAGCACGCGGATCGGCCAGCAGACCGAGTAATCCCAGAACTGGTGGTAGAAATCCTCGCCGTACGGACAGACCTCGATCCAGAAATTCGCGTCGCCCTCCGGAATATAATAGGTGCCCATGTGCTTTTTCGCGCCTTCCGGCACCGGGCGGGATTCGCCGTCCGGGATGCGGCGCGTATCAAGATACGCCTGAAGCCCGGCGAGGCTTTCAGGATCCTCCGGCAGCGCTTCCGAACTGTCGGAAAGCTCCAGGAGGAATTTCCGCGCGATTTCGATCGATAATGCCATCGCTTCCGGATCGTGCGCGCCCTGGTGGAAGGCTATTGCCGCGTTGTGCTTCCTGTCCGCAATCGTGATCTGCCCCTGGCCGCCGTCGAAGCGGAACATGTACGGTTCCTCGGTGCCGCTGCAGATCCAGCACTGCCATCCGTAGCCTGCCGTATTCTGATCCATCGTATCGGGCACGATCTGGATCTTCGTCGCCTCGCGGATCCATTCCTCCGAGACGACCTGTTCATCGCCCACCCGGCCGCCGGAGAGATAGAACATCCCGAGCCGGAGATTCGCTTCGGTCGTCGCGGCAATTCCCGGCTCCGCACAGGTTCCGTCCGCGAATTTCAGCCAGACGAGGTCTTCTTCCCCGATGCCGATCTTATCGAAAAGCTTTTCACGCATGTAATCGTCAAGCCGTTTCCCGGTCACCTTTTCAACAGCAAGCCCGAGCATGCAGGAGGACATCGTATTGTAAAGGAAATGGGTGCCCGGCTCGTAGACGATCGGCTGCTTCAGGAAATTTTCCGTCCAGTATTCGTCCGACGGCGCCATGACGCCCATGCCGTCCGCCATCGCCATCAGGTCTTTCAGCCGCATCTTCCGGTACAGCGGGGACAGCGTGATGTCAAAGCGTTCGATTTCCTCGGCAAAAACGTCCGCAACAAGGTCATCCGGCGACAGCAGGCCTTCGGTCATCGCGATGCCCGCGCCGGTGCAGGTATAGCTCTTGCCGTGGGAGTGGCAGGTGTGCGGCAGGTCGGCGGCGTAGGGCTTCATCCAGGTCTCCAGGAAGACGCGGTCATCCCGTTCCATCATGAGGCCGTGCACCTCGTTTCCGATCGAATCCATGTCTTTTACAAATTTCAGGACCCGCGCCGAGGAAATCCCGAGGGATTCCGGGCTCACGCGGGGGAGCGCTTTTGCTGTAATCATATGAACCTCCTGTCAGGCCGGGACTGTAAGTACGCCCGGACTTGAGATTATCATACCACGGGGTTATCAGGCGCGCATTCCATATTCCAACGTTTTCTTTTCTAAAAATGGACCAGGAATGCGCCGTAGGCGCCGTCCACCCGGATTTTCCATGCATCCTCTCCCGCATCCGGCGCCTTTGCCGCCCAGGCTTCCGGAGCCGCATTTTCCTCCGTCGAAAGCGCCCGGATACTGACAGGCGTTTCCTCCGTAAGATTCCAATGAATCGAACCAGTGTTAAGTTCTTTCGTTTTCAAAGCCGCCTGAAACTCGAGATTATACTGCTTAGGACCGACCGCCAGCTTATGAATCAATACGCCCAGGATTGCTTGATTCGTCAGTTATAGGTATAGATCTGTGCCCAGCCGACAACACCGTTATAATTCACTTTGCCCCAGCATTTGGTTCCGGCCTGCGGTACACCGTCCAGCCAGAAAGCCGCAATCGGAATGCCGGACAGACCTCCCGGGATCGACCCCAGGCTCGCCGAACTCGTAGAATGGTCCGCCCGGATATAATTGCCCCCGGAATAAGAGGTCATCGTTAAGGCCAGCGATGTCGTAAAGTTTTTGCTGCCGATATAGACACCGTTATAGTAAACATTCGCGGTCTGCGTAAAGGATCCGATGGCCGTCCCGTAAAATGATCCGCCGGTATTTGTCACTCCGTTGCAGCTCCACGAGACCGATACATTGCCCTGACTGAAGCCCGTGTCACCGTAATCGGCATTCGCCTGCGTGACGGAAACTGAGGGTATGGAACAAATCAGCCAGGCCGGAGCAGATCCGATGGTATACAAATTCTGCTGGATATCCGTATTCTGGGCTCCGCTCGACTGGCTTATATTGATTCCCCCGGCGGCCGTATTCACCGTAACCGACTGACTGTAGCTTCTGCCGTTATAGTTGAAACTGGCTGTCACTGTCGCTGAGCCTGATGCCGAGACCGCCTTGATTCTGCCCGATGCATCGAACGTGACTGCATTTGAATTGTTCGAACTCCAGCTTACCGGCTGCCCGGACGGGTATGTCGATACAGATAAGGTTTTCAGGCATCCCGCAGCTAAGGTCATACTGGCCGGAAGACCTCTGATTTCCGGTGAATCGACTCTGACCATATAGGTCGTCTGGAAACTGCCGTATTTTACGATCACCTCCTCTGTTCCCTGCTTATCAAGATCCGCACTCGCGCCAAATAAGTCTGTAATAATCTCAGTCGTACCGTTATTATAGTGCAGATTCAGCGTCAGTCCGGTGAGATCCAGTGAATCACCGATAAAATACTGTGTCTTTGTCGGAAGAGTCGCTATACTGATTCCAATCACCGAAACAGCAGTTACCTGCACCGTAAAGCTCGTTGATTTACCGCCATAGCTGACTGTAATCGTCTCTGTCCCAGCTCGGTCAAGCGTCATCGGACTGCAGCTGAATCCGCTTGAGATTATCTCTGTCGTCCGATCACTGTAAGAAGCTGTCAGCGTCAGTCCGTCTGTGTTCAGCGTGTCTCCGACGAAATAATTCGTCTTGGCAGGATTCGTTCTGACGGAAATACTGTCAAATACAGCCCGGGCAGCAGTCGTTGACTCCTGCTTCGTGGATTCGACAGTCGGAGCCGCTGTCGTTGTTTCCTGCTTCGAGGCTTCCGTTTGTGTAGGAGCGGCAGTCGTCGAGGGCGCTGTCGTCGGCGCAGCGGTTGTCGGTGCTGCTGTCGTTTCTGCGG
>CAMVNR010000097.1 GCA_947168905.1 uncultured Lachnospiraceae bacterium | reverse complement strand
GGCGGCTGTTTTGCCGACGAATATCACTGGAAAGACGGCATTGGCCCGAAGGAAAGCCGGAAGAAAATGGTCAATACGCACTGGGGCGGCGTCGTGGAGGACAACAGCTTCGGTACGCATGAGTTTTTCGAGCTCTGCCGGCAGATCGGGTGCGAGCCGTATGTCAATGCCAATGTGGGTTCCGGTTCGGTGCAGGAAATGAACGAGTGGGTGGAGTATATGACCTTCGACGGCCTGTCGCCGATGGCAAACCTGCGCAAAGAAAACGGACAGGAAAAACCGTGGAAGCTGAAATATCTGGGCGTCGGCAATGAAAACTGGGGCTGCGGCGGCAATATGAGGCCGGAGTTCTACGCAGACCAGTTCCGCCGCTATGCGACCTACTGCAGAAACTACGGAGACAATAAGCTTTTCAAGATCGCCTGCGGTCCGTCGGATGATGACCAGGAATGGACAGAAGTACTGATGAAAAATGCCGGACGCTATATGGACGGCCTGTCGATGCACTGCTATACGGTTTCCGGAGAGAGCTGGGCGAACAAGGGCTCGGCGACCGATTTTGATGAGAATGACTGGTACCGGACCATGGCCTGCGCGCTCAGGATCGGGGACATCATCCGCCACCATAAGAATATCATGGACCGGTATGACCCGGAGAAGAGAGTGGCCCTCGTTGTTGACGAATGGGGCACCTGGTTTGATGTTGAGCCCGGGACAAATCCGGGATTCCTGTATCAGCAGAACACCATGCGTGATGCGCTGGTAGCCGGTCTTACACTGAATATCTTCAACAAGAATGCGGACCGCGTACGTATGGCGAACATTGCGCAGCTTGCGAACGTCCTTCAGGCGGTGGTTCTCACAGAGGGCGAGAAGATGGTTCTGACGCCGACGTACCACGTCTTCCGGATGTTCAGCGCGCATCAGGGCGCAGTCCTTCTGGAAACGGTGATGGATCAGGACCGGATCGGCTTAAAAGAGTTCCCGGTCCCGGACGTAACGGAATCCGCAAGTCTTGCAGAGGACGGAAGCATTACCGTCACCCTGAACAACCTGTCGGTGTCTGACGCGGCGGAGGTTGAAATCTGTCTTGCAGGGAAGAAAATCACATCGGCATCCGGAGAGATCCTGACTGCGGATTTCCGTGCATATAATACCTTTGAGAAGCCTGAGAATGTGAAGCCGAAGATGCTTGAGAACCTCTGTCCCGAAAATGGAATTCTTAGGCTGAGCCTGCCTCCGGCCAGTGTTGTTTCACTGCGGCTTACGGCTGACTGAAAATGAAACCGGACGAAATGGAAAAAGCAGGGGAGCGCATCCCCTGCAGAAGGTGCCTCCTTTCGGAGCTCTCGGACGAGACGCTGTATCTGCAGGTGAAAAAGGCGGCAGCCGTCATTCCGGAAAAAGAGAGGTGCAGCGAAGAAGAGTACCAAAAGCGGCTCTTAACGTGCAAAGAGTGTGACAGCCTGCTGTCGGGCACCTGTCTTCTGTGCGGCTGCTATGTGGAAATCCGCGCGGCCAAAAAAAGCGCTTCCTGCCCCGCACCCGGAAGAAAATGGTGATCAGCTGTGAAAAGAAAAAAGACTTTTAATGAAAGTTCTGTGAACCGTTCATAAAAGTCTTTTTTTTGCGGACTTTTTGTGTTATACTGCAACATGCATGACTGTGTCACAATCAATCGGTGCTGTTAGGATGAAGGGAATTCACAGCAAACGGCAGATCATGCAGAGGAGAAATACTTTATGAAAAAATGGCTTGCACTATTACTGGTACTGATGCTCGGCGCGTCACTCTTACAGGGCTGCAAAAAAGAAGAGGCCGGGACAGAAACGGAAACAACCGAAGGAAGCAGCGAAACCCAGGAAAGCACTTCGGCGGACGCGTCCTCCGATGAACCGTCCTCGGAAGAAGAGGTGATTACTTTCGGACCGGAAGATTATTCCTACGGCCTTCTTGACAACGGATTCATGGACGGCGTTACGGCTTTGGAGCACATTGATGTTCCTGATTTTTCGGAAGTAAAGCTTGACGGAAGCGGGATCGAACCGAATCCGGAGGAGATCGAAAGCCAGGTGACAGGCTTCCTGTCCATGTTCGCGTCGCAGAATACGGAACGGGCGATCGAATCGGGCGACCGTGTCAACATTGACTATTCGGGCAGCATGGACGGCGTGGTTTTCGACGGAGGAACCGCTCAGGACCAGATGGTTACCGCCGGAACCAATGATTTTATCGACGACTTCCTCTACCAGATCATTGGCCACAAACCGGGCGAAACGATGGATGTCGAGGTTACCTTCCCGGACCCCTACCAGAATAATCCGGACTTTGCCGGAAAAGATGCGGTTTTTGTGGTCACGATTAATTATATCAGCGAAACTCCGGAACTGACGGATGGGTGGGTTCAGGAAAACCTGGATACGATTCAGCAGTATTTCGGCACTTCAAAGATCGACAGCGCCGAAGGCTTAAGGACATTTATTCATGACTACTTCTATGACATGAATGTCGAAGAAGTCCTCTACAGATATCTGACAGAGAATATCAAGGCGAAGGAAATACCGGAGGCCGTATACAATATCTCCAGGAAGATGACGGATATCAGCCTGTATAATTCTTACGGAGTCCTGGCGGATGAATTCGTGGAAATGGGCGGTGCGACCGAAGAGGAACTCGAAGAGGCGCTGAATGCCGATGCGACGATGTTCCTTCTGTACCAGGCGATCGCCGAGAAGGAAGGCTGGGAAAGCGTGACGGAAGCGGACTTCTCTGAAGTGACCGGCTCCGAGGACAACCAGAAGGTGATCGACCAGTTCGGTAAAGGCTATATTGCAAAATATGTTCTTTATTCGCGCGCGGAAGACTATATCAAGGGAAAGGTTCAGTTAGAGAATACGGAGAAATGATGATCTACACTGATCTGACAAAAAAGGCAATGCGGATCGCTTTTGATGCGCACTACGGGCAGACAGACCGGGGAAATACGCCGTATATCTGCCATCCGCTGCATGTCGCTGACCGGATGAGGGACGAGAGGACGACGACCGCCGCCATCCTGCACGACGTCCTTGAGGATACCGAAGTGACCGTAAACGATCTTGTTGAAGAAGGAATCCCTTCGGACATCATCGATATTGTGGAGCTTCTTACCAGGGACAAGCATACAAGCTACGCCTCCTATATTTCAAGGATTATCGAATCCGGAAACCAGGATGCCATGCTGGTCAAGCAGGCGGATCTCGAGCACAATATGGATGAGTCCAGAACTGAGTCCGGAACGCTCCCGACAAGCCTTATGAAGCGCTACCAGGAAGCAAAGAAGCGCATCGATGATGCGCTTCTTAAGGAATCCCTTGCTGTACCCGCAAACAATTAAGCAGCGAAAAAATGCTCCTTATAAAGGAGGAAACGACTTTGGACAATTATGATTACAACCAGAATGACAGCCAGAATAACGGCGGAAACAATAATAACAGGAACGGCGGAAACGGAAAATTCCTGTTTATCCTGATCGCCGTCGTTATTCTGCTCGTCATGATTTTCTCGGGATCGAGGCTGTGGAGCTCTTTAACCAGCCAGTTTTCGCAGGAAGTCAGCTATGACGAGTTTATTGAACATATTGAAAAAAACGAAGTTACGGAAGTCGTGCTGTATGACGCTTCCCAGTGGCAGTTCAAGCTGAAATCCAGCCCGACAAAAACATTCTATACCGCATATCTTCCGGATGAGGATATCGTACCGCTCCTGAAGGAGAAGGGCATTACCTTCCAGGGCAAGGCCAGTTCGTCCTTCCTGCAGTATTTCCTGATCTATATTCTTCCGTCGGTACTGATGATCGGCCTCTTTGTGCTGATGATGCGAAAGCTCGGCGGAGGCGGAGGCCTCGGCGGTATTATGGGCGTCGGAAAGTCCACCGCCAAGAAGCACTCCGAGAAAAAGACCGGCGTGACCTTTGCGGATGTGGCAGGGGAGGACGAGGCGAAGGAATCCCTTGTGGAGATTGTTGACTTCCTTCACAATCCGCAGCGTTATGCCAAGATCGGCGCGAAAATCCCCAAAGGCGCGCTCCTTGTCGGCCCTCCCGGAACCGGTAAAACCCTCCTTGCGAAGGCTGTCGCGGGCGAAGCCCATGTACCGTTCTTTTCGCTGTCCGGTTCGGATTTTGTGGAAATGTTCGTCGGCGTCGGTGCTTCCCGTGTGCGTGACCTGTTCAAACAGGCCCAGGCGGAAGCCCCCTGTATTATCTTTATCGATGAAATTGACGCGATCGGCAAATCCCGTGATTCGATTTATTCCGGGGCGAATGATGAGCGCGAGCAGACATTGAACCAGCTTCTGGCGGAAATGGACGGCTTTGATTCCAGCAAGGGCGTCATGATCATGGGCGCGACAAACCGCCCGGAAATTCTTGATAAGGCGCTTCTTCGTCCGGGACGTTTCGACCGGCGGATTATCGTCGACAAGCCGGATCTGAAAGGACGCGAAGCCATTCTGAAGGTGCATGCGAAGGACGTCAATATGGCTGACAACGCCGATCTTCACGAGATTGCGCTCGCTACCTCCGGCGCCGTGGGCTCGGACCTTGCGAATATGATCAATGAGGCCGCGATCAACGCCGTCCGCCACGGGCGGATGGCCGTGACGCAGGCGGACCTTTTTGAGGCCGTCGAGGTGGTGCTTGTCGGCAAGGAGAAGAAAGACCGCATCATGTCGCAGGAAGAGCGCAGGATTGTCTCCTATCATGAAATCGGCCATGCGCTGATCTCTGCGCTGCAGAAGAATTCCGAACCGGTGCAGAAGATTACGATCGTTCCGCGTACGATGGGGGCGCTCGGCTATGTTATGCAGACGCCGGAAGAGGAAAAATACCTGAACAGCAAGAAAGAGCTGGAGGACATGATCGTCATGTCGCTCGGCGGCCGCGCTGCTGAGGAAATCGTTTTCGGGGATGTGACGACAGGCGCCGCCAACGATATCGAGAAGGCGACCGCTTACGCGCGTTCCATGATCACGATGTACGGCATGTCGGAGCACTTCGGCCTGATGCAGCTCGAATCTGTCGAAAGCCAGTATCTGGACAGAAGACGTGTCATGAACTGTGCGGATTCGACGGCGGCGGAGGTGGATAACGAAGTTCGCCTGATGCTCGCAGCGGCTTATGAAAAAGCGAAGGAGATGCTTAAGGATAACCGCGAGATCATGGACAAGCTTGCCGCGCACCTGATTGAGAAGGAAACGATTACCGGCGAAGAATTCATGCGGATCTACCGCCAGTATAAGGCCGAAATCGAAGGGCAGAAAGCAGGAGCAAACGCTGCGCCTTCCGAAGAGACGGAACAGGCAGAAGCCCTGCCGGCTTCGGAAACCGTCCCTGAAACCGGAAACGCGGATGCGTCTGCTGCAGCCTGTGCAGGAAACCCGCAGGTGGTGATCCCGGTTCCGGAGGAGAGCCCGGCGGACGGGCCTTCGGAGAGCTGATCCATGAGTCAGGTCTTTGACATTGAAGAAGAGCTGAAGAAACTCCCGGCCAAGCCGGGAGTTTACTTGATGCACAACAGCCTGGATGAAATCATCTACGTCGGAAAGGCCATCCGGCTGAAGAACCGCGTACGGCAGTATTTCCAGTCTTCAAAAAACAAATCCGCCAAGATCCTGAAAATGGTCAGCCACATTGCCTGGTTCGAATACATTGTAACGGACTCGGAGCTGGAAGCCCTGATGCTCGAATGCAACCTGATCAAGGAATACCGGCCGCGGTACAATACCATGCTGACGGATGACAAAGGCTATCCGTACATCCGGGTTACTGTGGAGGAGGACTTCCCGAGAGTCTTCAAGGTACACCAGATGAAGAAGGATAAGAGCCGGTATTTCGGGCCTTACACCTCACATCTGGCGGTCGCAGACACACTGGAGCTTCTGCAGAAGCTGTTTAATTTACGGACCTGCAGAAGGGTCCTGCCCCGGGATATCGGAAAAGAGCGCTCCTGCCTGAATTACCATATGGGAAGATGCAGCGCGCCCTGCCAGGGACTGATCAGCAAAGAAGATTATGGTAAAAATGTGGAGGAGGTTCTCCGCTTCCTTGCAGGGGATACGAAAGAAATCGTAAAGAAGCTGACACGGCAGATGAATGAGGCGTCTGCGAACCTGAATTTTGAGGAAGCGATCCGTTTAAGGGACCTCCTGAATTCAGTGAACCGGGTGGCGGAGAAGCAGAAGATCACCGACACAGGAGAAGACTTCGACCGGGATGTCATCGCGTGCGCGATTGACGGAAAAGAGGCGATTGTCCAGGTGTTCTTCATGCGTGACGGAAAAATGATGGGAAGGGATCACTTCCACATGGAGTGCGAAGAGGGGACGACCTGTTCGGAAATTCTCGAGGACTTTGTCAAGCAGTTCTACAGCGGAACCCCGTTTATTCCCGGAGAGCTCTTCCTTCAGGAGGAAATCGCCGATCAGACGGTCATTTCGTCCTGGCTTTCGGGACTCCGCGGCCGTAAAGTAGCTGTAATCGTGCCGAAAAGGGGCGAAAAAGAGCGCCTGATCGAGCTCGCGAGGAAGAATGCCGAGACGGTGCTGGAACGCGACAGGGACAAAATTAAACGCGAGGAGCAGCGCACCCGCGGAGCGGTCCGCGAGATCGAAGAGCTTCTCGGACTCGTGGATATCCACAGGATGGAAGCCTATGATATCAGCAATATCAGCGGCTTTGAGTCTGTCGGGTCCATGGTGGTTTTCGAGGACGGGAAACCGCGGAAGAACGACTACCGCAAGTTCCGCATCCGAACGGTCTCCGGACCGGACGATTATGCTTCGATGGAGGAAGTCATCGGAAGACGGCTGAAGCATGAGAAGCTGCCGGACCTGATCCTGATGGACGGCGGCAAAGGCCAGGTGCATGCTGCCGAGAAGGTACTGCTGCAGGCGGGCGTATGGATTCCTGTCTGCGGAATGGTGAAGGACGATC
Organism: uncultured Lachnospiraceae bacterium; assembly: GCA_947168905.1. Lineage (GTDB taxonomy): Bacteria > Bacillota > Clostridia > Lachnospirales > Lachnospiraceae > UBA1267. The sequence continues at coordinate 1,659 of CAMVNR010000097.1, read as the reverse complement.
ATCACAATACGCGGGGAATCTATTATCGCGACGAGGAGATTCCGATCGACCGCCGCAGTGAGGGCTTCCACCTGATTACCAGAATCCAGGACGAAGCGCACCGCTTCGCGATCACCTATCACCGGGGTCTGCATACGAAGAATTCAATTAAGTCCGTGCTCTCGGAGATCCCGGGCGTCGGACCGAAACGTGAAAAGGCGCTGATCCGTCATTTCACCGATATGGACGCACTGAAGAAAGCTTCTGTGGAGGAAATCGCCGCGATCGACGGATTTAATCTGTCTGCGGCAAAACAGGTGGCGGAATACCTTCAGAAAGAGTCCGCTCAGGAAATAAAGGAAACGGGGGAAGAGTAAGATGCCGATTAAAATACCGGTAGATCTTCCTGCAGCCAGAACCCTGCAGGAAGAAAATATATTTGTCATGGATATGAACCGGGCGATGAGCCAGGATATCCGGCCGTTAAAGATCCTTGTGCTGAATCTGATGCCGACAAAAATCGTGACGGAAACGCAGCTTGCGAGGCTTCTTGGGAATACACCGATCCAGATCGAGATGGAGCTTGTCAAGGTCAGCCATGAACCGAGGCATACGGCGAAGGAACATATGATCGCTTTTTATAAGCCGTTTTCAGAGGTCCGGGACCAGTTCTTTGACGGGATGGTGATTACGGGAGCGCCGGTAGAACATCTGCCCTTTGAGGAGGTGGACTACTGGGGAGAGCTCTGTGAAATCATGGAGTGGTCGAAGACCCATGTCTACAGCACTTTCCACATCTGCTGGGGAGCGCAGGCTGCCCTGTACTATCACTACGGAATCGACAAGATCCCGCTTCCTGCAAAGATGTTTGGAGTGTTTCCGCACCGGGTGACCCACAAGAACTCGATCCTGTTCCGCGGCTTTGACGATGTTTTCCTGATTCCGCATTCCCGCCACACCACCGTGGACCGCGACCAGATTGTGGCTGAGCCGAGGCTGAAAATCCTCGCCGAATCGGATGAAGCCGGCGTTTACTGCGTCTCGACCGACGGCGGCCGGCAGATTTTTGTCACCGGACACGCGGAATATGATACTCCGACGCTCGCAACAGAATATTTCCGTGATAAAAACCTGGGTCTTCCGATCGACGTTCCCAAGAATTATTTTCCGCATAATGACGACCGGGAAGAGCCGAAAAACACCTGGCGTTCGAGCGCAAACCTGCTCTTTTCCAACTGGCTGAATTATTTTGTCTATCAGTCGACGCCGTTTGAGCTTGACAGCATCAGCTCCTTCGGCGGACTTTGAGGCTTTTTTTCGAAATAAGGGCGCTCCGGTTAGAAAATCCGACAATATGCGGCAAAAAATCGGTGGCTTTTTATTCCGTAATGTAGTATAGTAAATATGAGTTAATATATTTCCAGGAGGGAATAAAATGAATAATAATGCACCAGTGGTAAAAATCGGACTCGTAGCGGTCAGCCGCGACTGTTTCCCGGAAAGCCTTTCCGTCAACAGAAGGAAAGCCCTGATGGCTGCCTATACTGCGAAGTATGGCGAAGACAGTGTTTATGAGTGTCCGATCTGTATCGTTGAGAGCGAGATTCATATGGTTCAGGCGCTTGAAGACATCAAGGCAGCCGGCTGCAACGCGCTCTGTGTTTATCTTGGAAACTTTGG
>CAMVNR010000096.1 GCA_947168905.1 uncultured Lachnospiraceae bacterium | reverse complement strand
CCTACGCGTACTCGGGACTTTCACCCGTTAGAGCGCGCCCATGGCGCGCAAACCAGAAAAGCCGCCGGGCAGTCCCGACGGCTTTTTCAGCCTGTAATGGATTACAGATCAGAATTTTCCTGCCTTAGCAGCTTCTTCAATCGATACAGCCGTCGAAACAGTCATTCCAACCATCGGGTTGTTTCCTGCACCGATCAGGCCCATCATTTCAACATGTGCCGGAACGGAAGAAGATCCTGCAAACTGAGCGTCCGAATGCATACGGCCCATGGTATCAGTCATGCCGTAGGAAGCGGGACCTGCTGCCATGTTGTCCGGATGAAGGGTACGGCCTGTGCCGCCGCCGGATGCAACGGAGAAGTACTTCTTGCCGGCTTCAACGCGCTCTTTCTTGTAAGTGCCTGCAACCGGATGCTGGAATCTCGTGGGGTTCGTAGAGTTGCCGGTAATGGAAACATCTACATTTTCTTTCCACATGATCGCAACGCCTTCCTGTACGTCGTTTGCGCCGTAGCAGTTGACCTTTGCACGCGGAGACTCCGGATCCTTGCTGTAGCATTTACGGAAGACTTCCTCAACTTCACCGGTATAATAGTTATACTTGGTCTCCACATAAGTGAAGCCGTTGATGCGGGAAATGATCTGAGCAGCGTCCTTACCAAGACCGTTCAGGATAACACGCAGGGGTTTCTGACGAACCTTGTTTGCCTTCTCCGCAATTCCGATCGCGCCTTCCGCGGCTGCGAAAGACTCGTGGCCTGCGAGGAATGCGAAGCACTCGGTGTCTTCTTCAAGGAGCATCTTGCCGAGGTTGCCATGGCCTAAACCTACCTTACGGCGGTCAGCAACAGAACCGGGGATGCAGAATGCCTGAAGGCCGATGCCGATAGCTGCAGCAGCTTCGGAAGCCTTGCGGCAGCCTTTCTTAATAGCGATCGCGGCGCCGACAGTGTAAGCCCACTTTGCGTTTTCGAAGCAGATCGGCTGAATGCCTTCAATCAGATGATAAACATCAATGCCGGCTGCATCGCAGATTTCCTTGCACTCTTCGATCGAAGAAATGCCATATTCCTTGAGACACGCCAGAATCTGGGGCTCTCTTCTTTCATAGGATTCAAATAATGCCATTGTACTCTTTCCTCCCCTTCTTATTCATGTCTCGGATCGATGAGACGAACCGCGTCGGCGACTCTGCCGTACTGGCCGGAAGCCTTCTTCAGCGCTTCGTTGGCATCCGCACCGGCTTTGATGGCATCCATCATTTTGCCGAAGTTCACATACTGGTAGCCGATAATCTCATCATTCTCGTCGAGCGCGATCTTGGTGATGTAGCCGTCGGTAAGCTCGAGATAGCGGGGACCTTTTTCCAGGGTGCCATAGGTCGTGCCGACCATCGAACGGTTGCCCTTGCCGAGGTCTTCAAGACCTGCACCGATCTGAAGGCCGTCCTCAGAGAAGGCACTCTGGGATCTGCCGTAGACAATCTGCAGGAAGAGCTCTCTCATGGCGGTGTTGATAGCATCGCAGACAAGGTCGGTATTCAGGGCTTCCAGAACGGTCAGGCCCGGAAGAATTTCAGCCGCCATAGCAGCGGAATGGGTCATACCGGAGCAGCCAATCGTCTCAACGAGCGCTTCCTGGATAATGCCGTCCTTGACATTCAGGGAAAGCTTGCAGCAGCCCTGCTGAGGCGCACACCAGCCGATACCGTGGGTGTAGCCGGAAATATCCTTGACTTCCTTAGCCTGGACCCACTTTGCTTCCTCCGGAATCGGAGCAGCACCATGGTGCACGCCCTGTGTGACAGGGCACATGTTTCTGATTTCTGTTGAATAAATCATTTCATCCTCCTAAATTATATCAGTTTTGGTAAGGAAAAGTGTTTGTATTATATTATCACAGTTCGTTCCAATACGCAAGCAAGGAATCTTGTTTTTCGGGAAAAGAAGCTGTATAATACCCTTCGTGATACCGTTTTGTTTAAGGGAGTAAGGCCGTGATAATTTATCTTCTGAGACATGGAACAACCGAATGGAACGCCGTGCACCGTGTTCAGGGCAGAGCAGATATTCCGCTGGATGAAACCGGGCGTTCAATCGCTAAAGCCACCGGAAAGGCGCTTCTTTTACGGGGAATTCATTTCACCAGCGTTTACTCAAGCCCGCTCTCCCGCGCGAAAGAGACTGCCGCGCTCGCCGCGCCAGGTGCAGAAATCCGTACAGATTCACGGCTTTCGGAGCTGGATTTCGGCAGCTTTGAAGGGCAGCCGACGCTTGAAATGAATGAAGACCCCGACTGTATCTTCCGTTTCTTTATTTCCGATCCTTTCCGCTACAACGAAGAAGTCACTGAACTTCTGCAGAAGGATTCCTCATTTCAGTGCGAAACTCTTTCGGAGCTTCTTAAGCGTGCCGAATCCTTTGTGCAGGAAGTAATCACTCCCCTGGTTCTTTCCGAAAGGGAGGAAACCCGTGTCCTGATCTCGGGTCACGGCGCGCTCAACAGGGCGCTCTTAATGGCCTTTGCTAAGAACAAAGACCTTCACACCTTCTGGGGCAAAGGTCTTCAGCCAAACTGCGGAATTACCCGGGTCAAAGCTTATCGGGAAGCTTCCGGACAGGTTCGGTACGAAGCGGACAAAGACGCCATGATCTTCTACGACCCGGAAGAATTCAACACTCCGTCAAATCTTTTCGACAAAAAGCCCTGAAAAGAGCCTCTGTCATAAAAAGACCGGTTCCCTGATTTAGTTCTCGCAGTCAAATATGGTCTTTTTGGCAATCATATGACCATACTCTTCTTTCCACCGATGATGCGGCGAAGATTCATCGTAAGCTGGTAAGGCTTCCGGTTCCATTTCAATTTCGATCATCAGGTCATACCGATTCGGCCGGTTAATGACGCAGGGTTTTACACTGACACTGTGTATTCCCGGAATAGAGAGCGTCTCATTAAAAAGCTCCGACACCGGCTGCACAAGCGCTTCTTTGTCAATGCCTTCCTCCAGTTTTACGATAATATAGTGTTTCATAGGTTTTTTCCTCTGATCTCTGACCGCTTGCTAACGTACTCTTCCTCCGGCGGACATCCGCCCGGCTTGCGCGGCAGCTTTAAACGGCGCCGGATTTATTCTATTCCGGAAATTGTGACGTTCTCCAGCCGTGTCACTGCCGGGATGACAGCATTTGCGTAGCGTCTTTCCTCGCGGCTCATAAACATCCTGCTTAAATTGTCTGTCATATTGCCTGACACCGAGCCTCCCGACACCGGAATTACATTTCCCTTTCCGTCATGCCAATAGCCCAGCCGGATCTCTCCGAAAATATCACCTGTAATGGAATCGACCTGGAAATCAGAGAATTCAACGATTTCGATAAATGCCCCCCTTCTCAGTTCTTCCGCACTCTTTGTACCGCCGCTGACTCTCCAGTTCGACACGGAGAAAGAATCTTCCAGGCCCATATACTGGGAGAACATACGGTTGCCGACATACGCCTGCGGTACCCCTTCCTTAAGCAGAACTGCATCACGGATCGGCGCGCCTTCGGCATCACAGGCAAAATTGCTCGGTGAATTCTCTAGCACACGCAAAGACTCCACGGTGACCCGGTCGCCCTCAACACTCTCTGAGATCGGTTTCCCGATCTCAAACGAACTCATTCTTCGAACCACATAGGCCGTATTCAGGTTGTCCAGAAAGTAATGATAGATTTCAAGCGCTGCGTCGGTAGAGAATACAACCGGTGCCTTTCCGAGGGCCGGGGTCGGAGATGTCCTGAGTCTGTCTTTTCCGAACCGAAGCAGCTCCTCAATATCCTTTTTCAGAAGCTCCGGATCACAGCCGCCGAGTGTGTAAAGGCGGTACAGCTCTATCTCACGCTCTCCTTCTCTGGCATTGACAACCACATCAATCGTCGATGAAGGATAGACCTCCGTCACATCGACCCCTTCGGAATTGATCAGATGACGCTCGACCTGATTCGTAAAGATTTCATAACTGTTCAAATCCTCGTTTTCGGTCTCTTCAATGCTGTCCATTGCCCGGAGGAATTCTTCCGCCTCCTTTTCAAGCGGACGAAGCTTCGCTTCTGTCGGTTCGAAGGGCTTCGGCGTATTCAGCTTGTAGGGCCTGTTTTTGACAAGGCCTGCCTGGTACACAAGATCTTCAACGGTTTTTTGTATTTCCTCTGTACTCTGTGTGGGCGGTACTGCCGCCGAGGCCATTCCCATAGAACCGTCTTCTGAATTCTTATATACGGTCAGCGTAATGTGTTCAACATTCTTTGCCCGGTTCTGGTCAAGCCGGTGTCCGATAAAATAGAATTCCCAGCCTTTTGTTCTGGTACTTACCGCCTCCCACGCATCCGCTCCGGAAGCTTTCAGTATTTCCACATATTTGTCCATCATCCGAGCCTCCCTGTTGTCTTTAAATACGGGCCTCCGTCGGAAACCTTAACCCATTCTTTATGGCCTTTTCCACATCCGCCGCTGCCGAATACCTTGCGGTCCGTGCTTGCCATGCTGATATTTCCGAGAAGATCCGGCACATACCCCGTCATGATCACCGGCGATACGACTTTTCCCGTCAGTTTTCCGTCTCTGATCTCACGTCCCATCTGAAGGATGCACTGGATTCCCCAATGCTTCGGGTCTTCCATTCCGCTCTCCATTCCTTCCAGAAGGTAACCGTATTTCACAGACTTGATCATATCCTCCAGACTGTCGGAGCCGGAATCGAAGATCGTATTGGTCATACGTGTGTAGACCTTGTGCTCAAAGTTTTCTCTCTTGCCGTTTCCGGTTGCCTTCGTATTCAGCCGCAGCGCGGAAAGGGCATCACAGATGCCTGTTCTGAGAATGCCGTGATCGATTTCCACAACATCCCCTGCGAGTGTTCCCTCATCATCAAAGGCGTAGCTTGTCACATCGTCCGCACAGAGCGCGCCTTCATGCATGGTTACCAGGTCCGAGCCGACACGCTGTCCGATATAATCCGCCCCGAGCGCTCTTCCTTTTACAAACATATCCATTTCCACGCCATGGCCGAAGGCCTCGTGGGCAATCAGGCCGGTAACTTCAGGGGAAGTAATGATTTCGTATTCTCCGGGAACAACGCGCTCGGCATCCAGCATTGTCAAAGCATTTTCAACAGCCTTCTCCAGCTTGTCCGAAAGCTGAGAAAACACTTCCGGACCGCCCAGTGCCGAAATGCTCTGATATCCGAAACGGTTCTGTCCGTCCCTTCCGACAACGGCAGCGACTGAGCCTTCACTGTATACATAGCTCTGACGAAGACAGCGGTTGGCGGTCAAAAACAGCTTGCATATATGCGTCGACTGTGCGTTGGCCATGCAGTCAAGCATATACTCGGAGAGCGTCATTCCGCGGTCGGAAATCGCGCTCAGTCTCTCTACAAGCTCGGGAAGCGCCGCCTCTTCGGGAAGTTCTCCGGTTTCTTTTTCGACAAAGAGCTCCAGCGGTTCATCCGGGAGGCAGTCTGTCTCATAAACCGGACTATTGCACTTCCGCAGGAGACGAAGCTGCGCATCCATTACCTCTGTGATTTCTCTTGCGACTTCTTCGGGAGCTTCGGGATTAAAGCGGTCCAGTGAATATTCGCTGTAAAGCTTGTCCCTGTAAACCCGGACCACAGTGCCTCTTTCGGTTGTCATCGTACGGTTGCTGACAGATTTCGAATGCTGCGAGATTCTGATCGCAAGGCCTTTGGAGTCTGTCGACAGGACGCTGACATAATCATAATGTTCGCCGAGAATCCCGATCATTTTTTTCAGACCGGGAATCAGGGAATTCAGGTATTCTGAAAACGGTGCTTTCATATTACGCGTTTCTCCTTAATGCAAATGAGCAGATCTGATTTCAAAACACAGGTCTTAGTTTTGTCAGGAAGCCGAATGGCCGCCCCTTCGAATCGCCTTTACCAGCTCGAACACCGGAATGACCGTAAGCGCAAGCGCTACAGAAATACGGAATTCTCTTCCTGTAAAGGATCCCGGCTGGATTCCGAATACCGTCTGAAGTCCCGGGGTGAGTACCGCCACAAATGTCAGCGCGGTGGTTATCAGAAGCGCACCGACCAGCCACCAGTTCATATTCTTCATCATATGAATGGAGAATATCGAGCCGCGTCTTGAACGCATGCAGAGTGCGCAGAACATTTCAGCAAAGCTTGCCGTCACAAAAACCATGGCCATGGCGTTCGAACAAGCCGGACCGCCGATAAAGCCTGCCAGACTTCCGTTAACCAGCCGGTAGCCGATCAGGTAAGCCGCGATTTCCACAATGGCAATATACACGCCCTGCCAGATCATGTCGGCCCCGGCACCGCCTGAGAAGATTCCGTCCGAAGAAGACCTGGGTTTGCGGGTCATCAGGTCGCTTTCAGCCTTCTCCATGCCAAGCGCCAGACCGGGAAGAGAGTCGGTCACCATATTGATCCACAAAAGATGAACCGGCGCCAGAATCTTGAAATTCAGAATCGAAGCCAGGAACATGATCAGGACTTCCGACATATTCGTTGACAGCTGGAACTGGAGCACCTTCAGAATATTGTCATAGATCTTCCTGCCCTCTTCCACTGCATTCACGATGGTTGCAAAATTATCGTCTGCAAGCACCATGTCTGCAACGCCCTTGGTAACATCCGTACCGGTGATGCCCATACCGACACCGATATCCGCAGCTTTGATGGACGGCGCATCGTTGACACCGTCTCCGGTCATCGCCGTCACCATTCCGCGGGCCTGCCATGCATTTACAATACGTGTCTTATGCTCCGGCTGTACACGGGCATAGACGGAATACTTCGGAACCAGCTCAATCAGTTCCTCATCTGTGTAAGCATCCAGTTCCGCACCGGCAATCGCTTCATCCGCACTTTTAATAATGCCGAGATCCTTAGCGATCGCGACCGCCGTATCCTTATGGTCACCTGTGATCATGACCGGCCGGATTCCGGCGTTCCGGCACTCCTTAATTGCATCATAGACCTCCGGCCGGCAGGGATCGATCATTCCCGTAAGACCGATAAACACCAGGTCCTTCTCCAGATCCTCAGACTCCATGGATTCCGGCATCGAATCATATCTTCTGTAAGCCGCGAGAAGCACCCGGAGCGCGTTATCCGCATATTCTTTATTGACTTCGGCAATCTTCGCGCGAAGTTCGTCTGTCATCGGGATCACCTTGCCGTCTTTCAGGTAACCCGTACAGCGTTCAAGTATGACGTCGAATGCGCCCTTCGTGTACTGAATGTAGGACGCTCCATCCCGATGGACGGTTGTCATCATTTTCCTGAGCGAGTCAAAAGGTGCTTCGCCGACACGCGGCTGCTCTTCCGACATCTCGTACTTCGGATAACCGATCTTAAAAGCGTAATTGACGAGGGCCGCTTCCGTCGGTTCACCGGTGGATTCCTCATCCCCCGGGTTGATCTCGGCATCGGAACACAGCGCCATGGCCATGGCCAGCAGCTTTTCATCATCAGTAAAGGTACGGACCACCGTCATCTTATTCTGGGTCAGCGTACCGGTTTTGTCAGAGCAGATAATCTGCGTACAGCCCAGCGTTTCGACTGCCGTAAGCTTCCTGATCAGGGCTTTTCGCTTCGCCATCGCGGTCACTCCGATCGACAGAACCACCGTGACTACCGCCGGAAGACCTTCGGGAATTGCAGCTACCGCGAGAGCAATTGCGGCAATAAACGTATCCAGGGAAGCGTCTGCCAGCACACGCCAGCTGAAGCTCTCGCCGGAGAAGAGGAAGGCCTCCGCAATACCCACGATAAATACCAGAACGCAGATGCCGATGACAAGCTTTGTCAGGAAAAGCGAAAGTTCAGACATCTTCTTCTGAAGCGGTGTCTGTTCCTTCTCAGCCTCCGAAAGAGCGTCTGCGATCCTGCCCATCTCCGTATCCATTCCGGTCGCTGTGATGACGGCTTTTCCGCGCCCGTAGACGACCGTGGATCCGCTGTACAGCATGTTTCTTCGGTCACCGAGGGGAATATCGCGCTGTTCCTTGTTCAGCATCAGCACATCCACCAACTTGTTCGCCGGGACGGACTCTCCCGTCAGCGCGGCTTCTTCGGCCTTCAGACTGTGTGCTTCCAGAATACGGCAGTCAGCCGGAACGGAATCACCGGCCTCCAGAACAACCACATCTCCGACGACAGCATCTTCGCTCTTGATGATGCTGATCTTTCCGTCACGCAGGATTTTAGATGTTGCAGCAGTCATCTGAGTCAGTGCATCCATCGCAGCCTCAGCCTTGCTTTCCTGGACGAGACTGAGAATGCTGTTGATGATAACCACGATCAGGATGACAATCACATCCATGAAGTCCCGGATTCCGGGTTTTCCGCCGGCTTCGATAACGGTCACCGCCGCCTGTACGGCTGCCGCAGCAATCAGCATAATAATCATCGGATCAGCAAGCGCCTTCAGGAACTTTTTCAGCAGGCTGTCGTGTTCGGCTTCTTTCAGCTTGTTTTTGCCGTTCTCCTGAAGCCTTTTTTCCGCTTCTGCCTGACTGAGTCCGTTTACGGTCGTCCCCAGCGAATGCAGTATCTTTCCGGGTTTTTCAAAATAATATTTTATTTTCTTATCTTCCTCCATCTGATGTTTCCCCTTTATAAGATATTTTGTTTCACGGATATATAATATACTGTAAAAATGCTGTTTCAGCAAGCATTTTATCAAAAAGTTCGGGAGAAAACCCCCTCCTCTTAGCGAAGCGTAGGGAGGGGATGAATCCCGCTAAGACTGAGAACGAATCGAACATATGTACTTGTCCTCTTGCGGCTTTTGTGGTATAATATATGTTATCAAAAGACTGTAATCG
>CAMVNR010000095.1 GCA_947168905.1 uncultured Lachnospiraceae bacterium | reverse complement strand
TAGTCCTTTCTGGCTGAAAGGCCTCTAACCACCACAAATACATTATAGGAGGAGGGCTTTTCAGGCTGATGAAAAAAGAATATCTGTCTGCTTTCGGGAAGCCCTCCGTCAGAAAGAGCCTGACCGTGCGGCTTCTCATGCTGGTGCTTGTCACCGTGCTTCCTTTGAATATCCTGGTCATCGGACTTTCCGGCTGGCGGCTTTCCGCCCTCGTACAGGAACAGCGCGAACTTCGCGAGAGCGAGCTTGCGGGATCCATGGACATCCTTACAGGCGGCATGGACTATATCGGAGGCGAGCTGGACGCCTTTGTGCAGCAGTACAGCCACGCGCTTCAGAATGCGGAAGCGGAGGACCTTGTTGAGAGTTATGAAATGATCCGCAGGCTGCGGGATATTTTTGACTATACCGGTTTAAGCGGGAATGTTTCCCTCCAGCACAGGAAATCGCAGGCGCTCTACCTGGTGTTCACGCCGCAGCTGTATTCGGCCAGGGAGGCGGAAGACATCCGGCAGGCGGTGAAACGGTCGGATATGGTGACAACCCGCGGCTGGGTGATCCGGATGATCGCCGGACAGTATTTCTACATGCGGAATTACCAGTTCGACAACTATACGGTTTCTTTCCGCGTTGACGTTGCGGACTTATGCGCGCGGCAGGTTTTTGACGACGAATCGGTGGCGGAAGCATACTTTGGCGACGGCCGGGACAGCCTGCTGATCCGTCCGGACAGAAGCGTGGTCAGGCTCCTTCCTCAGAGTAAGGAGAACGGCGCTAAAAGCGGGAGCTTTCTGTGGGAGGACGCGCGCTACGGTTGCCGGCTCCAGATCACATCGGACCTTCCGAAATCCGGCACGATGCAGTTCATCTACCTTGCGCTTGCCCTGGTTGTCCTGCTGGTGCTGCTCCTTTCCGGCGCGCTTTGGATGTTCCTTTACCAGGCCGTGATGCGGCCGCTTAAGAAGCTGCAGGACGCGATGCAGGAGATCGAAAAAGGACGGCGGGAATTCAGGATCACGGGAAGAAATGAGCGTGAATCCACGGAGTTTGTCTATGTATACGAAAGCTTCAACCGCATGGCGGAGGAAGTGGAAGCCTCGCATGAGAAGGATATGAAGATGGTGCGGGCGGAGCTCGACAACCTGAAGCTTCAGGTCAATCCGCACATGCTTTTAAATTCCTTCAATACGATTTTCAGTCTCGCGCAGTCGAAAAATACCGCGCTGATCCAGGACTTCTCATTGTATCTCGTGGACTATTTCCGCTACGTTCTCAGGGAGTCGGCGGACCTGGTGCCACTTGCGCGGGAAATGGCCTTTGTCGAGAGCTATACCGGGATTCAGCGGATTCGCTTCCCGAACCGTTTTACGAGCGTGTACAGCGTGACGGAGGAGGCGGAAAAGGCGCTTGTCCCGCCGCTTCTTGTAGAGAATTTTGTGGAAAACGCAATGAAGTACGCGCTGGTCCCCGGAAAGATGATCGAGGTGCTGATCAACGGGAGGGTCGAGAACGGGCGGCTTCTTATTTCCATCTCGGATACCGGGCGGGGCTTTAAGGAAGAGGCGCTGGAGAGCGCAAAATCCGGCGAAGTCTACGTCGACGAGGGCGGGCGCCGCCATATCGGCATCTGGAACTGCCGCAGGAGGATGGAAGTCTTCTTCGGGGATTCGGCGTCGATGAATATTATAAGCACCGAGGGCAGCGGCACGCAGATTTTCCTGGACCTGCCGTATCGGACTTAAAAACGGGGAAGAGCAGGAAATCCCCGCTTTTTGAAGCGTAAACCATTGGAGGAAAGAGACGTTTATGAGGCTTTTGATTGTAGACGACGAATATTATGCGGTGCAGGGGGTGCTGGACGGCGTGAACTGGTCTGTGCTCCCCTATGACGAAGTTATGACCGCGGGAAGCTATACCGAGGCAGTGGAGCAGATGTCGGAGACCGGGGCGGACGTCCTGCTTTCCGATATCGAGATGCCGGACGAAAGCGGCCTGTTCCTGATCGAATGGGTGAAGCAGAATTATCCGGATACGCTGTGCCTGATCATGAGCTGCCATGACGAATTCGACTACGCCAGGCAGGCTGTTTCGCTGCGCTGCTTTGAATACCTCTTAAAACCGATCCGCTATGAGAAACTGACCGAGGTCTTAAAGCGCGCGGCCGATCAGGTCAAAGCCCAGTCGGAAAGCCGGACGCTTTCGGGCTACGGACGCATTTACATCGACAACCTGTCGGCAGGGAAGGACGAGGGGCAGAAGGAGGATATCGCGGAGGAAACGGCGCAGTTTATCGAGGCGAATCTTTCCGAGGAGCTGAACGTGCGCGCACTCGCGGAGCGCGCCTACGTCAGCGCCGACCATCTGACGCGCCTGTTCAAGAAAAAATACGGCTGCTCCGCGACAGAATATATCTACCGCCGGCGTATGATCCTTGCAGGAGAACTCCTGAAAGACCCCAAAATGACCGTGACAATGGTTTCGGATATCGTCGGCTACCGCAATTATTCGTACTTCACCGACCAGTTCAAGCGCTATTTCAATGAGACGCCGCGGGACTACATGCGGCGTGTGAGGGAGGAAAAATGAGGCCGGAAAAAAGAAGCTTCCGTCTGAAGATCCCGCTTCTTTTCGCGGCGCTGTCCGCGCTGCTTCTTTTTGTGCTCCCGGCCTGCAGCAGGAACAGCGCGGCGGACAAAAATGCCGATACGCAGGCGCCCTCCTATCCTCGCATCGTAATGACTTTTCTCGTCGACGACCGCAGCACGCTTACAGACGAGCTTCCTGCGGTTTCGGAGGAGCTAAACAGGATCACGCGCGAAGAAATCGGCATTGAAGTGGAGCTTCTGCCCGTGACGGAAAAGGAGATCGCCTCCCGCTTCCCGCTCTGGATGAGCGACCAGGAAAAAATCGACCTTGTATTCATCGGAAACAGTGAGATCAGCCGGTATTTCGGCCGGAAGATGCTGCATTCCGTGGATGAGTACCTGTACGGGGCCGGAGCGAAAATGGACGCGCTTACAGGCAGCGGGCATGACCTGACGGAAGGAGCGGTCAACCGCGGCTTTACCTACGGCATCAGCAATGTGGACGATTCCAATCTTTACGGGCGCGCCTATGTGATGTCGAAGGACGCGCTGGACCGTGCGGGGATCGTCATTGACGCCTCAAAGGTGTATACGATGGAGGAAGCGGGAGAGGTCTTCCGCATACTGAAAGCACAGAACGGAAGCGTCTATCCGGTATGCAGCCTGACGGCTGAGGAGGGCTCCGTTACGGAGGACTATGTTTCTTCTTCCTACTTCAGTTCGTCCAGCGAAATGATCGGGATCGATTACAACAGGGCAACCGGACGTTTCTTCAACCGCTACGCTTCCGCATTCTACAGGGACTTTATCAGCACACAGCGCAGCTGGTACCTCGAAGGTCTGCTGTATCCGGATGTCCTTCTGTCGGACTACAGTCCGAAGGAGCTTGCGCGGGCCGGAATTGTCCTGGGCTATGCTTCCGACAATTCGCCGGAGCATCTTTCCGACAGCGGTTTCCCGGACGGTGCCGTCATGATGAACATGGCGAAGACCTACCGGAGGACCGGACACGCGGGCTCCGGCTACTGGACGGTTCCGCTGACTGCCGAGGACCCGGAGGCGTCACTCCGCTTCCTGAACCTGATGTACGGGGACGCGCGCATCACAAACCTCCTGTCCTACGGGATCGAAGGCATCCATTATACGGTAAGCGACCGGGAGAACGGCCTCATCGAAGGCGTCAGGAAGGATGACGGGAGCTATCTCTATGACAATCCTTACCGGATCTACGGCAATCAGGAACAGGCGTACCGGCGTATGAACAAGGAGGTCTTATCCGCGTATCTGAAGTGGAAAGAGTCGGCGGAGCCCGTCTCGGACCCTGCGGAGGCTCTCAGCTGGCAGCCGGATGATTATGCCGCGGAAATCAAGGCGGTGCAGGAAGCCGTTGCAAGGTACGCGCCGCTTCTGGAGAGCGGGAGCGCCGACCTTGAGGTGTACTATCCGCGTTTTTTAAAAGCGCTTACGGACGCGGGCATAAACAAGCTTGTTTCGGCCCGGCAGAAAGCGGTTCTTCCGGAAGACGGCTGAAGAAACAGGAAGCTGCGGCGGGCAGATTCAACATATCGGATTTGCTTCAGTTTTCAATCGGATTTCTGGGAGAAAGATTTTTCCTTCTCTGCTACAATTCAGTCATAATCAGAATGAAGCTGTCAGGACAGCTGTCTGAATTCAAGAGGAGGAAAATCATTATGATGAAGAAACTATCGGCAATGCTTCTTGCGGCATGCATGATCATGGCAGTCCTTGCGGGATGCACAGGCACGAAGACCCCTGAGTCAACCGCACCGGCGGATACAACGGCAGAGACCCAGACCGAAGCCCAGAATGAAAGCGAAACCGAGACGGAAGCTCCGACGGAGCCTGCGGCGGATATGGATCCTTTGACCAAGCTCACGAACGGTGTGTACGGCTATACCTACAATGTCGGCTTCGACAACACGAACTTCTTCCATTTCTACGAAGAACAGCCGGTTTTCGGAAAAATCTGGTATGCCGGTTTTGTTGTGAACCAGATCGTGTTCTACGGCACATATGATGTTAAGGAAGAGCCGTTTGACTGGGAATGCTGGGACGGCCGTGCGGCAGAGGAAAACGAAGAAGAGAAGAAGTCCGGCACCGCCCCGTACACCATTTATTTCTATGATATGGACGGCAACGAGCTTGACAAGTGCGGTTTCGACGGCGATAACCTGTACGAGACAATGGAAACCGTCGGTTTCCAGGGATCGGTCAACCAGATCTACAAATACATAAGCTTTGATTCCCAGGATTACACCGACTTCTACGCCGGCGAAGCCGGACAGAAGCTTGTCGACCTTGTCGGCGACGAAGACAAAACCTCGACCCTGCAGATTCTCCACACCGGACGTTACGACGACCTTGTAGCCTATGAAATCGAAGGCAGCTGGGTTGCAGCAGAAGAAGGCGACGCGATCGTCTACACGCTGACTCCGGATGACGGAACCGAGAGCGTTGTGAAGCTGACCGTGAACAGTGACGGTACTGCAGTTTATGCGCCGGAAGGCGGCGACGAAGTGACAATGCACTCTCTGACCGGCCCCAAGGCAGTATGGAACTTCAAGGGCGACGGCCCCGAAGTCTCGGAAGGCGTGAAGTGCGCACTGACCCTTGCCCTGATGGACGACGGCTCCGCACAGCTTGACGCTGACGCATTCGGCAACATCCTGACGATCGACCAGGGTTCCTGGGAGCAGGTCAACGACTATACCTTCAAGGTAAAAATGGACCTTGCCGGAGAAGTCGAGTCCGAGCTTGTCGACAGCACTCCGACCTTCAACTTAAGCCTCACCGGTTCCCAGCTCGGCGATTTCGAAGCTTCCCTTCCGATCGACCTGTCTGAAATGGCCGGCGGCGAAGTTACGGAAGTCTGGTCCTTCGCAGGCGAAGGCCCGGAAGTTTCCGAAGGCACCAAGGCAAATATCGTTCTCACGATCTACAGCGACAACAGCGCGAAGGTAACGGCTGACGCGTTCGGCCAGATGATCGATCTTGACCAGGGCACCTGGGAGCAGGTCAATGACTATACCTTCAAGGTAAACCTTGAGAACGCGGGCGAAGTCGAATCTGAACTGATCGAAAGCACCCCGAGCTTCAATATCACGATTCCCGGCACACAGATCGGCGACGTGGAAGCGGTTCTCGCGATTGTTCTTCCTGAGGAAGGCGCAGAAGAAGGCGCAGAGGAAGCTGCAGAATAATTACGGCATTATATAACATGCGGGCCTGACAGGCTGTCAGGCCCGCTTTTTCACAAGAGTCTATTCACAGAAATTTATTTCAGGAGTCTATTCACAGGAATTTATTTACAGGAAAGTATTCGCAGGAGTTCTTTATGAAGCAGCTATTTGCCCCGGACAGTAAACTGATGATTTTTCTTGGCGTGGTGAAGGATTTGATGTTCCTCGGAGTCATTTTTATCGTGACCGCACTCCCGGTCGTCACTTTCGGCGCGGCGATGACGGCGCTTCAGTATACGGCGCTGAAGCTTGCCCGCGATGAAGGAAACGGCGTCTTTTCGGACTATTTCAAATCTTTCCGGCTGAATCTCCGGCAGTCGACCGCCATCTGGATCCTCTACCTGCTGTTCCTGGCACTGACGGGCTGGAGTATTTTTGTCTATATCGCGAACCCCGGCACTTTCCCGCTGTGGCTGTTTTTTGTACTGCTTGCGGTCGCCTGCCTGCTTTTGATGTTTATGATCTGCACCTTTGCGATCCAGAGCAAGTTTGACAACCCGATCCGGAAGACCCTAAGGAACGGCCTGATGTTTGCATTTTCCAATCTTTTCCGGTCGATTCTGATGCTGGTCATGTATCTTGCGCCTGCGCTCCTCGGCTCGTATTTCTATGAAATCCTGCCGCTGACGCTGATTTTCGGCTTCTCCCTTCCCGCGTACACAGCGGCGCGCTGGCTTTACGGAAAACACTTCCTGGAAATGGAAAACAAAATCCTCGGGAAGACGGGGGAAGCAGCTGAAAACGGGGACGGACAGGAAGAAGGAGAGAGCAGCTAAAAAACGGCGGCGGACAGAAAACAGGCCGTCTTCAGGCGCAGGAAGAGACGTAAAAGGATACGAAGTGATTCGGAGAGGACAGGAAAGAAAAATGAACTGGGATCATGCGTGCTGGATCAAGGTTCCGGCGGAAGAATATCGGGACAGGAAAGTATATGCGCGCGACGACGGCGGACGCTTTGCCTATTTCCGCTGTGAAGCCGTGCTTCCGGAAAAATGCAGCTTACGGGCGCTTGTCAGCGCTTCCTCCAGGTACCGCCTTTTCATCAACGGGAAGGCGGTGCTTTCGGGTCCGTTAAAGGGCGACCGCTTCCGCCAGTATTATGAGGAAATCGACCTTACGGAATACTTAACTGCGGGCAGGAATGTCTTTGCGGCGCAGGTTTTATACAGCGACCCGTACCTTGCCGAAGAGCAGACGGACGCGCGTGCGGGAATCTACGGCGTCATGGGGATTCCCGCGGGACACCGCCTTGCTTTCGAAGGGCAGTGCGTCGGTCCTTCCGGCGAAACGGTCTGTGATCTGGCGACAGGAACCGCCGACTGGCGCGTGTACCTGGACGGCAGCTTTTACCTGAAGTCGACAGAGATAACAGAGTACCTCGGCGCAGTGATTGAGGAGATTGATTTCCGGGAAAGTCCGGCGGGCTGGAAAGAAGCGGACTTTGATGCGGGAAACTGGAAGGCCGCCGTCCCCGGGGCTGCCGTCGGCGTGAAAGGGCCGCTTTCTCTTGCCGGCGTCGAGCCCATATTCAGGATGCGTCCGCGCGATCTTCCGCTCCTTTACGAGACGGAAGACAGCTTTAAGGAGGCTTTTGCAGACAACACGCCCTGTCCGGATTTCCTGTCGGGAAAAGGCCTTTCGGTACAGCCGGGTGAAACCCTGGAAGTGATCCTGGACGCCGGCGTAATCAAAAACGGCTATCCCCGCTATACTTTTTCCGGCGGCAGCGGCGCGAAGCTCTCCTTTACGTATTTTGAGAAATTCGGCGGCCCCGGTTCGGACCTCGTAAGGGATGACCGGGAGCACGGACAGATCATCGGCCTCACGGACTCTGTCATCCTGACAGGCGGGCGTCTTGTCTATGAGCCCTTCTGGTACCGGTGCTTCCGCTTTGTGCGGGTCCGGATTGAATGCGCGGACGAGGGCCTGTCGATGCTCCCGCCGCGTTTTAAGCGCACAGGCTACCCGCTGAAGGCCACAAGAACATACGAAGGAGAGGACCCGAAGCTCCGGGCACTTTACGAGATCAGCTTAAGGACGCTCGAAAATTGCATGATGGAAACCTATATGGACTGCCCGTACTACGAGCAGCTGCAGTTCGCGATGGACACCCGGCTGGAAGCGCTTTATACCTACGCTGTCGGCGGAGATACCGGGCTTGTGAAAAAAGCACTGACGGATTTCCATTACGGCTGCCAGCCGGAAGGCCTGACAACCGGGAAATATCCTTCCGCCTACCTGCAGATCCTCTCCACCTTTTCACTGCACTATATCTACATGATGCAGGAATATCTGGAGGAGACAAAGGACCTTGAATTTTTGCGGGAAATCGCCTGCGATGCGGACAGGATCCTGGATTATTACGACCGCCATACGGGGCCGGACGGCCTTGTCGGCCCGCTGGAATACTGGAATTTCGTCGACTGGCAGGACCAGTGGCAGAAGAGCGCCGGCGCGCCGGAAGCGCTGCTTTACGGGCCGTCTGCGATCATCAACCTGATGTACGCCTATGCCCTTCAGTGCGCGGAAGAGCTCATGGATGCGCTGGGAAGGACAGGGCTTTCGTCGGAGTACCGGACGCGCAGGGAAAGGCTTCTTGAACGGATTATGACCTGCTGCTATGACACGGAAAAAGGCCTGATTCGCGAAGGACCTTCGTTCAGGCAGTATTCCCGCCATGCCCAGGCCTGGGCGGTATTATGCGGCCTTTTTGAAGGCCTGGAGGCAAGGAAACTTCTGGAACGCGCTTCTTCCGACCCGGAAGTGCTCTCGTGCACCTTCTCCACCTCCTATGAGTGGTTCCGCGCGATGGAAAAAGCGGGAATGACGGAGGAAATCCGGAAAGAAATATACGAATGGACTTCGCTTCTTGACCGGCACTGCACCTGCTGTCCGGAAACCCCGAAAGGCGCGCGCTCCGACTGCCACGCCTGGTCGGCGCTTCCGCTGTATGTGCTAAGAGCCTAAAAACCTTGTTTTTTCCGGCACGCCGCATTATAATAAAAGGCGAGGGACAGATGGGCATAAAAACAGCCCATGTGTCCGGG
>CAMVNR010000094.1 GCA_947168905.1 uncultured Lachnospiraceae bacterium | reverse complement strand
AGAATATCCGTCAGAATGGTTTTGGAACGCGTCGCAGGAAGAGTGATTTCCTGTCCGCTTTCTTCGGAGGTCCACGTCCCGGTTTCAATCAGGGGATATCGGATATGCGCGGTCATGATCATATCCGCTTCATCCGCAGCCTCCCGGAACGGCCGGAGCTCAAAATCCAGAACTTCCTCTCTTGTTTTTCCGACAACCGGCAGCGCATTGTGGCTGTCCGTTTTGGTGTCTCCATGCCCCGGGAAATGCTTCAGACAGGAGATCGTCCGGCTGTCATGAAGGCCCTGCACAAATGCGCTCGTAAAGACGGAGGTGATTTCCGGATCATCGGAAAAGGAGCGTACGCCGATGACAGGATTGGAAGGATTGCTGTTAATATCCGCGTCCGGAGCGAAGTCCGTGTTAATCCCGACCGAAGAAAGCTCCATTCCTATGATTCCGGCCGCAGTACGGGCGTTTTCTGGATCGCCCGACGCAGCAAGCGCCATATTGCCGGGCATCATCGTTCCCTGGTAGAGTCTGGTCACATAGCCGCCTTCCTGGTCCGTAGCGATGAAAAGCCCCGAGAGCGCGCCTCCTTTGCGGTTTTCAGACTGCAGCGCATCTGTCAGCGCTTTCACAGCTTCGGCGGATGACAGGCTTTCCTGGAACAGCATGATTCCTCCGGGACGAAGCGAACGAATGGCTTCTGTCTGCGCCGGGGACAGTCCTGTTGTCTCCGAACAGGGGCCTTCTCCCTGCCAGCCGCGTACAGAAGGGAACAAAAGCTGGGAGATTTTGTCCTGAAGGGACATCGCCTGAAGGATTCCGGCGACGAGTTCCCTGTCCGCCTGTGAAGGCTCCTTGTCATCTGGCGGTCCGGCAGCATTTTTCATTCCGTCATCGCCTGCAGGTTCAGTTTTCTCTCCGTCTCTGTCCTTAGATTCAGCATTCTCTTCGTCTCTGTTTTCAGGTTCAGCATTCTCTCCGTTTTCGTTCTCAGAGTCAGCTTTCTCACCGTTACCGTTCTCAGATTCAGATTCGGATTCCGCCCGGATCCCCCCGGTCTCATGTTCCTCTTCCGTACTTTTCGCCGCCGTTCCCGTCTCCTCCAGATGCTCTGTCATCTCTTCCGTCTCCTCCAATGCCATTTCTTCCGGCGGTTTTGTCCCGTCACTCCTGCAGCCGGCCAAGGAAAAAGCCGCAGCAAGAACAGCTACGGCACACAGGAAGCTGCAGAATCTGCGGCCTTTACGGTTCCAGGAACTTCCCGGGCTCGCTTCCGAACACATAGACACGCTCTTCCTCATAATCTTCGCTCCAGACAGTATTATTGCAGTTGATGCTGCATCCTGTGGCTTCCGACAGGATACCTGCAGAACGCTCCTTAAGATCATCCGGGAGGCGGCAGGTAAACAGCTTCAGGCAGTCATACGCCGCTCCGACAGGATCTCCGGCATAAGAAACCGCAAACGCCGAATATACAGGATCCGGCTCCCCGGTGTCTCCCGGCACATTGTCGTAGGGATTCCGGTAAAAAGTCTTTCCGCCGGCCTCCAGGGTATAAAAGCCGAGTTCATCCTCCGACATGGCAAAGCGCCGAAGCATACAGTAAGCGCTGTTGCTGCCGACCGGCATGCGCCCGCTTTCCCGGATGTGCCCTTCCGAGAGACTGTAAAAAACATAATATCCTTCCGGCCAGTCACTGCCGGTCATTGTCAGACCCGACTCCGACTGCAGACAGGTTTTATGGTAGCCCGCGTCTTCCAGTCTCTTTTGGACCATTTCCATCATATATGCGTCATGCAGAAGGCCAAGATCCAGAATACGGTCCGGAAGCTCCAATTCGGTCTTCATGCGGACATATTCCTTGGAAAGGTTCAGGCGCACCTGGAAGGTCTCGTCATCGATAAATTCCAGCTGTACAGAATCCGGTTTCGATACGACTTCCCGAATTCTCTGAAGCCGCTCCATGCTGTCCCGATTCGTCAGCGGGTCGAAGTCCTTCGCATCATACAGTACAACAATCTCGCTCCAGGCTTTCCTGTAAGCGCCGTCATACAGACTGTAGCCCTGTCCCTCTTCACTCTTCTTTACAGCATCCTTCAGCACCTTGTACAGGTCTTCTCCGACCGTGAGGATTTCTCCCGGATGCTGGCTGATCGCCGCCAGATTCGTGTAGCCGCTGTACAGTTCGTCGGGATCAAGGCTGCGGTACGCCTGTCCGAGGACACTGCTGTAGACGGATTTGATGGCGTTCATTTCCGTCCGGATATCGGAGCTTGAGCCGCTGAAATTATACTGGAGCGTGACGCCGCTCCTGTAGAGGACGGCTTCTTCACCCGACTCCAGATACTCCACCGTATATACGCCGGCTTTCTTATGCCCGATTCTGGTCACGCCGAAGGTGAAGGCTGTGACCGCCAGCGCCAGCGCCGCCACAAACAGTACGAGCCGTGGAATATAAGAGCCTTCGCTGACACCAAAAATGCTTTTTCTCTTCTTTTTCATACTTTCTAAAGGAGTGTTTTTCAGGGATCGCAAGTCCCATGAGAACACAAAACGGGGCAGTTCCTTTTCGAAGAATTGCCCCGTTTCACATCATTCACCGTACTCTTTTATTCATTTGCAAAACGAATTCTCTTATACTCGTCGATTTCGGAAGGACTTCCGAAGACAAAGTGTCCGTTGCCAAGGTCGGTGAGTTCCGGCTTCTCCACCGAGTAGTCATGCATGTCGGGGGAATAGACCAGAAGTTTCTTTACTTTTTCAATCCGCGGATCCGGAACCGGAATCGCAGAAATCAGGGATTTCGTATACGGATGAAGCGGATAGCTGAAGAGCTCTTCGGTCTCCGCGATCTCCATAATACGTCCCTTGTAAATAACGACGATACGATCGCTGATGAAGCGGACGATCGAAAGGTCATGCGCGATGAAAAGATAGGTCAGGCCTCTTTCACGCTGGAACTTCTTCAGAAGGTTCAGCACCTGCGCACGAATGGATACGTCCAGAGCGGAAATCGGCTCGTCGGCGATGATGAATTCGGGGTCCATGACGATGGAACGCGCAATGCCGACACGCTGACGCTGACCGCCGGAGAACTCGTGCGGATATCTCGTCAGATGCTCCGGCAGAAGGCCGACATCTCTTGTAACCTTCTCCACCTTCGCGATCCTGTCCTTCTCATCCTTATACAGATGGAAATTGTACAGACCTTCGGAAATGATATACTCAATCGTCGCACGTTCATTCAGAGAAGCTGCCGGATCCTGGAAAATCATCTGGATCTTCCGAATTACTTCACGGTCATCTTTTCTGGAAAGCTTGCCGGAAATTTTCTTCCCGTCGTAGTAAATTGCACCGGCAGAGCAGGGATTGATACGGATGATTGCACGTCCGATCGTGGTCTTGCCGGAACCCGACTCACCAACAAGGGAAAGGGTCTCTCCCTTGTAAATATCAAAACTGACATTATCAACAGCCTTGAAGTTTTTCTTTCCCTGTTTGAAGACAACATCCAGGTTCTGGACGGACAGGAGTACTTTTTTCTCATTCTGTTCCATTTGCTGCCTCCTCTCCGAGATTGACATAACTCTTCAGCATCTTCTCATGCAGATTCTGAATATTCTTGGGAGCCTCGGTCTTGGGCGCTCTCGGGTCCAAAAGCCAGGTCTTCGCGTAATGCGTCTCGCTGACCTTAAACATCGGCGGTTCCTTCACGAGGTCAATTGCCATGGCGTACTGGTTACGCGGTGCAAAAGCATCACCGACAATCTTATTGTAGAGAGACGGCGGCGTTCCCGGGATCGAGAACAGATCCGTACCTTTTTCCGCAAGCTGCGGCAGAGAGGACAGAAGAGCCCAGGTATAGGGGTGCTTCGGATCATAGAAGATTTCTTCGACGTTGCCGATTTCGACAATCTGTCCGCCGTAGAGAACCGCTACACGCTCCGCCACATTCGCAACGACACCGAGGTCATGAGTAATATAAACGGTAGTGAATCCCAGCTCGCGCTGCAGATCCTTGATCAGGCGGATGATCTGTGCCTGGATGGTCACATCCAGCGCGGTCGTCGGCTCGTCGCAGATCAGGATCTTCGGCTGGCAGGAAAGCGCGATAGCAATAACGATACGCTGTCTCATACCGCCGGAATACTCGAAGGGATAATCATTGAAACGCTTTTCCGGATCGGGAATGCCGACCTTCGCCATAATGTCAAGCGTTCTTTTCTTCGCTTCTGCATCAGAACACTGCTGATGTTTTTTGACAACGGTCATGATCTGCTTGCCGATCGTAATAACCGGGTTCAGGGATGTCATCGGATCCTGGAAAACGGTAGCAATCCGGCGTCCGCGGATCAGCTGCCAGTCATGCGCAAGCTTGATCTTCGCACAGTCAATGATCGCATATCCATGCAGGGTCCTGGACGCTTCGTCATAGGAACGGTATTCCACACGGAACGCCACGACTTCGAAGATCTTGTTTCTGACTGCCGGATCACTGATATCTTCACCGGACTTCATCGCAATTTTGAACGCGTTCAAAATCTTAATGGTATTGGTGATCTTCGCCTTCAGCGGATATCGTCCGATCGAAAGCAGGATTTCATTCGCAATCAGCTTGTTTCTGTCCAGTATTTCATTTGACAGTCCGCACTCATTGCCTGAAACATCGTCTTTTGTGGTTTTTTCCTTTGATGACGCCAGAAGCTCGGCAAGCTCTTTCTTGTCGGCAGCAGAACGCGCCGTATCAGCTGCGTAAGCGGCCTTACGTTTGGAGGTAAGGGCTTTCATTTCCGCTTTCAGCGCTTTCTGCTTTTCAGTCAGCGCTTTGATCTTTGCCGTCGTTTTCTGGTACTCCTCGGCATCGGCAGAGCTGTGCTTGTCCAGCGTCCAGAGGTAGTTTCTCGAATCGATAATATCATCCGAGCAATCCTTCAGCTTCGTCGAAAAATCATGCTGTTCCTCTTCAGTCAGCGATTTCGCAGCCTTGATATCATTCTGCTTCTGCTTGTAGGCGACATAGTCCGCAGCACCGCGTTCCAGCTTCGAATACTCGTTGAGCTTCTTCCTGGAATAATTCAGGATTTTCTCATTGATGCCCGTCACGGAAACATCCGTCGCGGAGAGTTCTTCATCGTCGAAAATAATCGTTCCGTTGCTGATAAAGCCGTTCGTCTCCAGAAGACCC
Organism: uncultured Lachnospiraceae bacterium; assembly: GCA_947168905.1. GTDB lineage: Bacteria > Bacillota > Clostridia > Lachnospirales > Lachnospiraceae > UBA1267. The sequence goes on along the minus strand of CAMVNR010000094.1, from coordinate 3,719 downwards.
GCAAAAGTCTTCGTCAGAACGGACTTACCGGAACCGGACTCACCGACGATTGCCAGCGATTCGTTCTCATACACATCCAGAGAAACATTGCGGATCGCGGACAGGATACGTCCGCGTACGTTGAACTTAACGTCAACGTTTTTCAGGGAAAGAAGGACTTTTTTCTCGTTGTTTTCGCTCATCAGTCTCCTCCTTCCTTACATATGTGTTCTCGGATCTGTTGCATCAGCAAGGTTCTGTCCGAGAAGGTACAGGATAATGGTGATCGCCGAAGCAACCGCTACCGGCGGCCAGAATTCCCACGGATACTGCAGGAATGCTGACTGACCCTGCTGAATCATACGTCCCAGAGACGGAATCGACGCCGACAGACCGACACCGATATAGGACAGGAAGACTTCCATCGAAATGTAGGACGGCAGCTCTGTCGCAAGGATCGTCACAATGACCGAGGTCAGGAACGGCAGAATATTCTTGGAGATGACACGCGTGATCGGAGTGCCGAGGCAGCGTGATGCCAGAGAATACTCGCGGTCACGAATAATCATAACCTGTGTACGGAAGAAGTACGCAATGCCGAGCCAGCCGGTAACCGTCAGTGCGAAGACAAAGGGCCAGAAACCGGAACCGATGATATACACCAGAACCGTAATCAGAAGAATGTAAGGAACGTTCGCAATGATGTTATAGATAACAAGCATTACCGCGTCAAACTTCTTGCTGTAGCCCCAGATCGCGCCGATAATGATACCGATGACCATGTTGATCGCCGCACAGATAACCGCCAGCAGCAGAGAAGTCTTACTGGAACTGATTACACCATAGAAGATCGAGTTGCCCATCGAGCCCGAACCGAGAATATACTTGATGCCGCTGCCCTTGAAGAAAGCCATGGCTTTCGCGGGGTTTAAGTTATAGGACGCCGCCGTCGATACATTCTCAAACATGTCATAAGGCCAGAAGAACGGCATGATGAACGCGATCAGAATAATCAGCACAAAGACGGCAATCAGGAACATATTGATCTTTTTCCTGAAGAATACACGGAACACCGACTTCCAGTAGGAGTAGCGCGGCGCAATAATTTTCTCGGAGGAGATTACGTCGTTGCCGACAAAACGGAAGAGATCGTCTTCGTTTTCGACAGCTGCATTGTTTTTTTCAAAATCAGCCATTATCTTCCGCCGCCTCCTTCCTCGGAAAGTGAAATACGCGGATCATACTTGGCTAACAGAAGGTCGCCGAGAATGACCGAGATGATGGACAGAGACGTATAGAATACGGTACATGCAACAATGATGCCGTTGTCATGCTGGTTGATAGCCGTTGTCAAAAGATTACCGACGCCGGGCACGCCGTATACACGCTCTGTGATAATGGCGCCGGTTAAGCATCCGAGGATATTGCCCGGGATACCGTGCACCAGATAGATCATTGCGTTTCTTGAAATATGGAAGCCGAAGATCTCACGTTCCGACAGACCCTCTGCACGTGCGAACTTAACATAGTCCGAATTCATCTGGTCGATCATATAGCGGCGCATCCACTTCATCAGGGAGCCGATCGACGGAAGGGCCAGTGAAATCGTCGGAAGAATATACGCCAGGAATTTCACTTCCGCATTCGCGAACTTATAGGGCAGATGGAACAGCGTCGTGCCGATCGCGGCGAACATGAAAATATACGCCAGCGACGGAACCGCCATGATGAAAATGATGTAGGCGTTTCCGAGCTTGTCGGCCAGCTTTTCTTTTTTACGAGCCATCAGGATACCGAGCGGAAGACCCAGAAGGTATGCGATAATGGTAGCGATGATACCGATCACAAAGGAGTTCTCAATCATCGACATTCCGGCTTTCCTGTAGCTGTATACTGTATAACGGTCGGTAAACTGGGACTTGTCAAGATCAGACAGTTCTCCCTCCGCCGCGTTGTAGGTCAGGGAATGGAAATCAATCGCGGTTTCCACGTATTCATCCGTGCCGATCATGGTCGGATACTGCGTGCTTCTCGTCTGCAGCTCGCCCTGCGGACTTGTGATAACGCCGGTGATTTCCTGCCCGCGGAAACGCGTGTAGGATGTTCCCAGATTCATATGGATGAAATTCTGATGAATGAAGGGGAAGCGGTTATCAAAATACAGCAGATACTTATGCTGCGTTCCGGAACCGACAATCGCGAACAGCCCGGAGTACGGGTCCTTCTCGAAGCGGATATAACGATCTGTCAGTCTTTCATCCTTCACCTGATTCTTGGTCTCAACGGAGAAGAAGTCCTTGATATAGTCAATCAGACGGAAGAAGACGTTTTTCTCCCGCACCGCAATCAGGTAGGCGTTTCCGCCCGGTTTGGTCTTTCCGGATTTAAAAGTCACAGGCTGCAGATAGCGGATCTTATAGCCGTCTGCGGCATACTTGTTCGCAAATTCCTGAACATCAGGATTCTGCTGGAAAGTTGCAGGATCGTTGATGGCCTTCTTCGCCGCTTTGTAATCATCGTTCGAGGTGTACGCTTCACCGTCGCTCTCCATATACTTCTGCTTCAGGAAAGAAGAGTAATCCGTATAATTCAGATATCCGAATTTCTGATACTGGGTATACTCATAGATGGTACGGTCATTGAGGTTTCGCTTGTTCCACGTATCGTCTGCCTGGAAAATAACGTTCCGGTTGATCAGACTGTAGACAAGCACCATAACCGTCATGACAACAACAAGCAGTGAGAATATAGAGAACAGGATACGTTTCAGCATATATTTCTTCATTGCTTTTTGTGGTACCTCCCTTCTCATGTCTCGTTTCATGCAGAAATCAAAGTGATCTGTGCAAGGCTAAATTCTGCCTCCGGGCCCGAATCAAGTAAAAAAGCCGGGCGGCAGAGTTTAACCTTCCACAAGGTCTCTTGTATAACCACATATTTTTTAAGAACATAGGAGGACTAAGTTGTCCTCCTATGCCCAAAAGCTGTTCTATTTTACTGAAAAGAAACAGATATTAACAGAAATTAGAACAGACCGATGACCTTCGTCATGTAACCTGCACCTTCGCCAAGCATGGTGTCGAGGTAGGTAGAAGGATCGCCGTAGTCCGGGCCCCAGCCTGAGCCCCAGAACATATCAAAGTTGCCGGCTTCACCGTTGGGAGCACGATAACCGGATGCATAGTAGTCATCGGTTGTGGTTGCTTCAACCATGTTGACCTGTACATTCTCTGCGCCAAGAACGCCCTCGATGCTTTCCTTGAAAGCAGCAGCCATAGCGGTGTTGGTGTCAGAAGAAGAAAGGTAAACAACGTCAATCTGGATCGGGTAAGAAACAGAATCGCCAAGTTCTTCCTTCGCAGCTTCGAAATACTTCACAGCTTCTTCCGGATGATACCAGCCGTCCTGCTGGTCAGCAACCTGGACTTCGCAGCCCATCTTGTCAAGATAGAACTGAACGATTTCGCCGTAGAAGGTGCCTGCCGCGAAGGTATCGCCGTCAACGGTGGTGTCGTTCTCGAGCTTGACAAACTCAGGATGCGTATACATGTTACGAAGGTTGGTGTTCTTCAGATCCTCGCCACGGGAAACAGCATTCTGGGTAGCCTTGTCGAACGCATACAGAACAGCCTTACGGAAGTTCTTGCTCTGCATCGCAGTGTTCGTGTCGATCTTCTGCTGCTCGGTCTTCGGAGACTTGCAGGCGCCGGATTCGAGTTCGAACGTACCACGGTTCAGGT
>CAMVNR010000093.1 GCA_947168905.1 uncultured Lachnospiraceae bacterium | reverse complement strand
CTCATAGTATCCGTATTGATCCAGGTCTACCATCCATGTTGCGCCGCAACTCTGGATGTGATTCTCGCAATCGGAAGAGTCCATGATGTAGCGCACGGATCGCTCCGCCTCACGCTCGGGGAGGAGATTACACCGGAGGAAATCGACGAAATCATTGCCTCAGTGAAGGAGGTTGTGGAATATCTTCGCAGCTTTTCGCCGGTATGGCGGGACCTCATGAACGGGAAGAGAGAATTTATTCTGTAAAGGAGAATTGCGAAAATGGCTTTATACAGTGAAAAAGTGATGGATCATTTCCGGAATCCGAGAAATGTCGGCGTAATCGAGGATGCGAACGGGATCGGCGAAGTCGGAAACGCGAAATGCGGCGACATCATGAAAATGTACCTGAAGATCGAGGACGAGGTCATTCAGGATGTGAAATTTGAAACCTTCGGCTGCGGAAGCGCAATTGCCTCGAGCTCCATGGCGACCGAACTGATCAAGGGAAAACCGGTTTCGGAGGCAATGAAACTGACGAATCAGGCAGTGGCGGAGGCACTTGACGGGCTTCCGGCTTATAAAATGCACTGTTCCGTGCTCGCGGAGGAGGCTATCCAGTCGGCGCTCGACGATTATCAGAAAAACAAGGCCGAAAAAAACGAGAAATAATTCAAATAACCTATTGACATAGTAGGTGAGTGGTGATATAATGCACCCAATCTGTTAGAGAAAGGACGGAACAGGAATGATTTCTGCTTTATTATTCAAAGCGAATTATCCGATGTGGTGTCGAATGCCGGTCTCCCGGGCAAATCCCGCGGCCGGGGCGTTCGATGCTGCTGTCCGCCCCTGATCCGACTGATTAATCCATTTAAACCGCTTCTTTTAATATTACTCCCTCCTTATATAAATTCGGATCCAGGCGGATTCAGTTCACAAAAAAGAAGTGTTTTATTTTGGAAAATACAGTTGATCTAAAAAGCCTGCTGCCCGGGAGTTTTATTATAAAAGCCCCCGGGCTTTTTCATTGCCTTCCTTAAGGGTACTGGTTTTGTAAGCGGCAGAGAAATAAAGAGGCTTTCAATAAGCTCCGTAATATTTATGGCATCTTTGAAACACACTTGAATAAAACAGAAAAGGAGATTATAATCATGAGTAACTATCGGTTTGAAACACTTCAGCTTCACGTCGGACAGGAAAACGCAGACCCTGCGACAGATTCCCGCGCGGTGCCGATCTACCAGACGACATCCTATGTTTTTCATAACAGCCAGCACGCTGCAGACCGCTTCGGCCTCGCGGACGCCGGGAATATATACGGAAGGCTGACGAACTCCACGCAGGAAGTGCTGGAAAAGAGAATCGCGGCTTTGGAAGGCGGAAGCGCCGCACTCGCGCTTTCCTCCGGCGCAGCAGCGATCACTTATACAATTGAAGCGCTCGCTGCAAACGGCGGCCATATTGTTGCGCAGAAGACGATTTACGGAGGAAGTTTCAATCTCCTTTCGCATACGCTCCCCCAGTACGGGATTGAGACGACATTTGTGGATGCGCATAACCTGGACGAAGTGGAGAATGCGATCAGGGACAATACCCGGGCGGTCTATCTGGAGACGCTCGGAAATCCGAACAGTGATATTCCGGATATTGACGCAATTGCCGCTATCGCGCACCGCCACGGGCTGCCGCTCGTGATCGACAACACCTTCGGCACCCCGTACTGGATCCGCCCGATTGAACACGGCGCGGATATCGTGGTGCATTCGGCGACGAAATTCATCGGCGGGCACGGAACGACACTCGGCGGAATCATCGTAGAGGCCGGGAAATTCAACTGGAAGGAAAGCGGAAAGTATCCGAATATTGCGGAACCGAATCCGAGCTATCACGGCGTCTCCTTCTATGACGCTGTCGGACCGGCGGCTTTCGTGACCTTCATCCGGGCGATCCTCCTCCGGGATACGGGCGCCTGCATTTCTCCCTTCAACGCCTTCCTGCTTTTACAGGGCGTGGAGACGCTGTCCCTGAGACTGGACCGGCACGCGGAGAATACAAGGAAGGTGATTGAATTCCTTTCCGCGCATCCGCAGGTGGAAAAGGTGAATCATCCGTCGCTTCCCGATCATCCGGACCACGCGCTGTACGAGAAATATTTCCCGAACGGCGGGGCGTCGATATTCACCTTCGAGATCAAAGGCGGACGGGAAGAGGCCTGGAAGTTTATCGACAGCCTGAACATCTTCTCCCTGCTGGCGAATGTGGCGGACGTCAAGAGCCTGGTGATCCATCCGGCGTCGACGACACATTCACAGCTGTCGGAGGAAGAACTGCTGGATCAGGGAATCCGCGAGAATACGATCCGTCTCTCGATCGGGACCGAGCATATCGATGATATTATCGAAGACCTGGAGAGAGGCTTCGCGGCAGTCCTGTAAAACGGGCCATGGTTTTTCAGGACGGGGAAGACTTCAGACAGTATGAGATAAAGAAAGCCTGCTAATAAAAAGTCAAGTGGAAAATGAAGAAATTTTTCACTGAAAGACAGGTATCACAAAAAGACCGCCTTTAGCCGGTCGAAATGGATTTATCATTGAAATGCGAGTTCTGGTTACTCGGGTTTCTCCAGATTACGAATGCATTCCTTGACTTTACCATAATAGATGCGAAGGAACTTATTAGCTCCAGCGGTCATATAAACCAGATATGGTTTACCTTCAGACCGTTTTTTATCAAGGAAGTCATAAACAGGGTCGCCTTCCGGCTTTGTCTGCAGGAGGCATGACATAATCAGGAAGAGCGTCTTCCGGAGCTTGGCAGAGCCGATTTTAGTCGCTCTGTTGCTCTTTGAAATCCGCTTACCAGAGTCATCAACGCCCGGATCTACGCCGGCAAAAGCAGTGAGAGCCTCCCGGTGGGTGTATCTGGTGATATCCCCAATCTCAGCGATAAGCTGAGGTCCGAGGGTTTTGCCGACGCCCTTCATGGAGAGAACAGTCTGATACTCAGGGAGAGAAGATGCCAGCTCATCCATCTTCTGACGGATCTTCTCAGCATTGACAGAGGTAGATCTGAACTGATCAATGGAGGACATCACAAGCTCCTTGTAGACAGCGTCTTTTGGAACAGTTGGGACAAGTTCCTTGGAGAAGGCAAAGATATCCTGAGCCTTCTGTTCACTGAAGTTGTATCCGTGTCTCTTGCAGAAAGCCTGATAACGGGTTGTAAAGGCGCGGAGGCCGATCTTGCGGACGCAGTCGACATGCCAGAAAGAAGCCAGGAAATCGACCCATTTTTCACTTCCGTCGGGGCGCTTAGGACTGGAGAACAGTTCATTAACGCCCGGGAAGGTCATATCAGACATTGAGATCAGGTTGGTTTTGGCAGAGACCATCAGCCCGGTAAGAAAAGTTTTCTGAGTATTCAATGTTTTGAGTTGATTGCGAATGGTATCCATAGAAGAATACTGACGCAAATCTTCCCAGTTGTCAAGAGCGTATTTGGCGATCTTTTTGGAGTCAGCCGGATCGGACTTGACCTTGCGGAGGGAGTTGTTGCCGAAGTCTTTGATGAGATGAGGGTTCACAGCACAGGTAAAAATCCCAGCCTCGTGGAGAGCCAGGAGTACCGGTTCATGATAGCGGCCGGTGCACTCCATCACGGCCCTGGATTCTCCCGGAAGGGAACAGATCAGTTCAGACAGGTCAAGGAGCCCCTTTTGGGAGTGCTCGACATTGAAAGGCTTTCTGATGATCACTCCGCCGGGCTGGAGAATGGTGACCGTGCTCTTACCTTTGGAAACATCAATGCCAACTGCGTTCAACATACAAGAACCTCCTAAAGAAAAATGGCATGGGTACCAGCGGCTATCCATCGCTTATTCCATCTCCCGGGGTATCATGCGAACGTACACTCAGGCAGTTCTACCTGCTTAAACCGAACGGCTGCAAATGGAGGGCTGGCTGACGGGCTTTCTTACGGGCGCCGATGGCCCAAGGAGAACGGCGTCACACCGATGCCCAACCATTATACAGCTTTAGCAATGAATCGGTTAGTCCTTTCTGGCTGAAAGGCCTCTAACCACCACAAATATATTATAGGAGGAGCCATTATGTCAAACATTTACAAAGGAACACTTGATCTGATCGGAAACACGCCGCTTGTTGAGCCGGTAAATCTGGAAAAGGAACTCGGACTGGAAGCGACGGTTCTTGTGAAGCTGGAATACTTTAATCCGGCAGGATCCGTGAAGGACCGGATCGCGAAGGCGATGATCGAGGACGCGGAGGAAAAAGGACTGCTCTGCCCGGAATCCGTGATTATTGAGCCGACCTCGGGAAATACCGGCATCGGACTCGCATCGATTGCCGCGGCGAAAGGCTACAGAATCATTCTGACGATGCCGGAAACCATGAGCGTGGAGCGGCGGAACATCCTGAAGGCCTACGGCGCCGAAATCGTCCTGACGGAAGGCGCGAAGGGCATGAAGGGCGCGATCGCAAAGGCGGAGGAGCTTGCCCGGGAAATTCCGAGAAGCTTTATCCCGGGACAGTTTGTAAATCCCGCGAATCCCGCCATACATAAGGCGACGACCGGTCCGGAAATCTGGAACGATACGGACGGTAAGGTGGATATCTTTATTGCGGGCGTCGGTACCGGCGGAACGCTTACGGGTGTCGGCGAATATCTGAAATCAAAGAATCCCGAGGTGAAGATTGTCGCGCTTGAACCGGAGGATTCGCCGGTTCTGTCCGAAGGGCGCGCCGGCGCACACAAGATTCAGGGAATCGGTGCAGGCTTCGTGCCGGAGGTGCTGAATACGAAGGTGTATGACGAGATCTTCAAAGCGCCGGCAGAGAAAGCCTTCGAGACTGCGAAGCTTCTGGCAAAGAAAGAAGGTATTTCTGTAGGCATTTCTTCCGGGGCAGCGCTCTACGGCGCGATAGAGCTCGCAAAACGCCCGGAAAATAAAGGAAAAACGATCGTTGCGCTTCTTCCGGACAGCGGCGACCGGTACTATTCGACTGCACTGTTTACCGAGTGAAGCTTCCCCCGCCCGCGTTCTTAGGCGTTATGGGCGGGGGCTTTAATCTGTATTTTTGGAAGGTACGGGAAGAAGGGAAAGGGACATGACTGCACTGGAAAAAGCATATGAACTTCTGAAAAACTGGAGAAAAGAGAACTATATTTTCGGGATGAATGTACTTGACGGGATCGGAACGCTCGCAGCGCGGTACGGAAGGAAGGTCATGCTGGTTTCCACAAAAACGTACAGGGATCTGCTTGTCAGGGTGAAGGACAGCCTCCGAAGCGCCGGCTGTGAGCTCGTTCCGGAAACAGTCGTTCCCGGGGCGCGTCCGAATGCGCCAAGAGAAGACGTCTACCGGATTACGACGTATATTCTGCAGTACCGGCCGGAGGTGATTGTAAGTGTCGGAGGCGGCTCCGTCATCGATGCCGTGAAGGCAGCGGATGTGCTTTCCGTGCTCGGGAAGGCAGAAAGCCCGGAGATCGACCGGTATTTCGGCACGGGGCTTGTCTCGGAGGCGCTTGGAAAAAACGGTCTCTCTCTGATTCCCCATATTGCCGTCGAGACGGCGAGTTCTTCCGGCGCGCATCTGACGAAGTATTCGAATATTACGGATCCGGCAAGCGGACAGAAACTTCTGATCGTCGATCCTACGATCGTGCCTGACGGAGCGCTTTTTGACTACAGCGTTACCCGCACCATGCCGGGGAGCGTCACGATTGACGGAGCGCTCGACGGCTTTTCGCACACCTTTGAAGTATTCTGCGGCGCAAAGCCGGCCGTTTACGGGCAGGCGAAGGAGCTTTTCGAAACCGCCTTTACGCTGATCCTTGAAAATGCAGGGAAGGCGGTTGAAAACCCGCAGGATGAAAAAGCAAGAGAAGCGCTCGGCGCGGCGACCGACCTCGGGGGCTATGCGATCATGATCGGCGGAACTTCGGGCGGACATCTGACAAGTTTCTCCCTGATTGACGTGGCTTCCCACGGAACGGCCTGCGGTATCATGAACCCTTATTATGCTGTTTTTTACGCACCGGCGATTCAGGATCAGCTTCTTTCGGCAGGCGTCCTTCTGAAGAAATACGGCTATATCGCGAAAGAACCCGGGAGCGTTTCCGGAAGGGAACGGGCGCTGCTTGTTTTTGAAGGGCTGAAGGCTTTTTCACGCTCGATCGGCGCGCCGGTGTCTCTTTCCGAGCTTCCCGGCTTCACCGAGGAACATATCGGGAGAATCCTGAGTGCCGCCAAGAAGCCGGAGCTTGAGATGAAGCTGAAAAACATGCCGGTACCCATGACGGCGGAGGATGTTGACTGCTTTATGACGCCGATTATCCGCGCCGCTGTATCGGGAGACCCGGAGATGATACGAACGAAGGAGAATTAAAAAAATTACACTTTTCACTTGCACTTTTTACGAAATAGGCTACAATAAAACCAATAAAGCTTTCGTGAATAAACGTGGAAAGGAGTTTTTCTATGCACGACAAAGTAAAAATCGGTCTGATGCCGAACCGCAGAGAGGTATTCAATATTAATACCGCCCGTGAAGAATACGATATCATTATGCCGATTATCCATGCCCAGATGAAAGATTATGTGGAATGGGTGGAAATCGATGACATCTGCGAGCAGGGAATGGCCTGCCATATTGATGATATCGACAAGATTGTGGCGAAGTTCAAGGCAGCGGATATCGATGCAATCTTCAGCCCCTTCTGTGATTTCGGCGAGGAATCGGTTGTGGCAGGCGTCGCGAAGCAGTTCATGCTTCCCACGCTGATCTGGGGCACGAGAGATAAGGTCTCGACCTATGAGCACCGCGAAAAGGAAACCCAGTGCGGTATTTTCGCTGCGACCAAGGTCCTGAGAAACTACGGCGTGACCTTCAGCTACATCTGGAACTGCGAGGCGGATTCGCCCGACTTCGTGGTCGGATTTGAGAAATTCGTTCGGGTCGCGAACGTTATGAAGAACTTAAGGAACGCGAATATCGCCTCGATCGGCGACCGTCCGGCAGGCTTCTACAGCGTTATCCACAACCAGCTGCAGCTCATTAAGAACTTCAATATTTCCGTGAAGCCGATCGGCCTTTCGCAGATTACTGCGGAAACCAACCGGATTGTCGAGGAGAACAGCCAGGAGCTCCAGGATTATGTAAAGGATTTCTCCTCGAGGATTGATCTGTCGGAAGTGACGGACGACGACTACGCGACGAGAGTCTGCGCGGGCGTTATGGCGATTGAAGGGCTGATGAAGAAGAACCACTGCCGGGCTGCGGGATTTGACTGCTTCGCGGCAGGCAGGGCTGTAGGCATCTCCGGCGCCGGCTGCGTCATGGAAGGGGAGCTTGCGGACCGCGGACTTCCGACCGCCTGCGAAATGGATGTCTGGGGCGGCATCTCCATGCTGATTTTAAAGAGCGCCGCACTCGGCGAGGATGCGCCGCTTCTGGCGGACTGGACCTACCGTCATCCGACGAATGACAACGGAGAGCTGATCTGGCACGGCGGCCCCTTCGCGTATTCCCTTGCGGACAAGGCGAAGCATCCGATGATCAAGGCCAGAAAGTTCCGCGGCGGCAACATGAATTTCTACGAGCCGCACTGGGAGCTGAAGCAGGGCCATGTATCCATGCTCCGTATGGATGAACTGGACGGCGAGTATTATGTATTCCTCGGCGACGCAGACACGATCGAAGGCCCGGAGACGACAGCCACCTATGTCTGGATCGAGGCAAAGCCCTCGTGGAAGCAGTGGGAAGAAAAGCTGATGTTCGGCCCCTTTATCCACCATGTCGGCGGCATTTACGGCGAGTACAACGACGTCTTCGAAGAAGTCATCCGTTACCTCAACGATTCGCGGCGCGGCGTGAAGGTGAACCTTATTACGCCCTATACGCCCGGCCCGAAATCACTGTAAGCGGTATTTGCGTGGAGTTGTTCCGGTCATTTTCCGGAACAGTGTGATAAAATTATTATAATCAGCGAAGCCTGAGAGCGCTGCGATCTCGGAGACCGGAAGTTCCGGCTGTCCGGTAAGCAGCGCTTTCGCTTTTTCGATCCGGGCGGTTCGGATGTGTTCCGCGATGCCCATCCCATAGCTCTCCTTGGCGATGGTGTACAGCCGGGTGCGTCCGATTCCGAAGGCCTCACAGATGCTGTCCGAACTTAAATCCTCCGAAAGATGCTCCTGGATGTAGTTATCGATCCTGGCGGGAAGGTTTTCCTGCTTAAGAGAAACGAGCCGTTCCATGCAGAGATAGGAGGCGATGGCCTCTAAAAGGCTTGCGGATGCATTCAGGGTTTCTTCCGTAATCAGCGGCTGATGCAGGGAAGCGGAAAAAAGGGCGGAGGTTTTCAGGTCGTATTTTTGGCAGCACTCCCGGATCGCCTGCCAGCCTTCCTCATAGCTGTCGTAGCGGAAGACATGCCCGAAGAAGAGATAGCCTAACAGCAGCCGGTTCAGGTAGATCGGCTTGATGGCTTCGTACAGTCCGGCGTGGCAGCGGTAGGTGTAAATACCGCGGCTTAAGGCAGCGTGCTTCATCGCCTCTCTGTCGCAGCGGGCGCAGGCTTCTTCCGCAGAAGGGCAGCTGCGGACAATTTCACAGAAATCAGCGCGCCGCTCTGGGTATGCCGCAATCTCGCGGAACTGTTCGTCAAATACGGTAATCCGGATCCGGGTCAGCGTATAAAAATCTCTGAGAAGGGATGTGAGCTTTTCAATATTGAAGGTCGAAATCATGGAATAACACCTCGGATCATCCGTTTTTCATCCGGATCTTCTGTAAGGCCCTGAAAGGCCTTTCGTAAAGTATACAGGACCATGCGCCTGATTTCAATCCCTTGAACTACCCCCACCTACGCTGCGCTTAGAGGAGGGGGATTCCGATCTCGGTC
>CAMVNR010000092.1 GCA_947168905.1 uncultured Lachnospiraceae bacterium | reverse complement strand
TTCCTGCCCGCCGGGCAGGCGATCAGCGTCTTTTTCGCTTTGTCGGTCAGCATTCCGTCCAGCGTATCGTAGAAAGCATTTCCGGGATCAACCGCAAACGCTTCCGCCGGCAGTCCGCCAAGCGCGTTGATGCCGACAGAACTCACATTACTGCCGAGCAGAAGCTCCGGAATCTTTCCCTTCCGGACAGACGCTGCATCGTCTGAAAATGCACGCTCGCCGAGGATATACAGGCTTTCCGGGAAGCTTACCGAAGCCGCGCTCGTCCCGTAGAAGGCCTGGTCCCCGATCTCTGCGACTCCCGGAAGGAGTGTGACGTACCGAAGGGACCTGCACATGGCAAAGGCCGCGCTGTCTATGAGCTTTGACGAGGTTTCGAGCTTCTTAAGTCCGCCGCATCCGTAGAAGGCCGCGGTGCCGATTCTCGAAACGCTTCCTGGAAGAATTAATTCCTTAACTCCCGAATACATAAACGAGTAAGACCCGATATTCTGTATTCCCTCGCTAAACACCACTTTTTCAAGCTCCGTGCACCAGGCAAAGGCGTACTGTGAGATCAGCTGAACGGACGCAGGGATCTCAATCTCGGTCAAGGGAAGGCCCATCAGCGCGCTTGTACCGATATAGATAATTCCGTCCGGAATCGACAGATGCCCCTCCTCATCGGGCATGCGGGCCGCGATGAGAATAGTGCCGTCATTTGAGCACAGCATTCCGTCGATCGCCTTAAAGTCCGACTCCGGTTCGCCCTCCACGATAAATTCCGATACGCTGATCTGGCTGAATGCCCCGGGGGCGATCCTGACGACCGAACGCGGAATCACCAGCCCGTCCGTAAAGGAGCAGCCGTTTCCGAGCGCGCCTGCGCCAAGGTCCTCCAGGTTTCCCGGAAGCGCTTCAATCGGCACGGTGCAGCCGCTTAAGGCATAGTCACCGATCACGCGGATACTGTCCGGGAGATTCAGGGACAGCGCGCCGAAGCCCTCAAAGACATGCGCCGAGAGAACCTCCGCGGTCTTAGGGAGCACAATTGCCGAAGGATGCTTTCCTTCGGAAGCATTCGCTAAGGGCGCCAGACCGGAACCGATGACCGTGACGGGAAGCTCCGAAATAACCCCGGGTATTTCTATTTCTTCGTCCTCACCGTCATAGGAATACAGCGCCGCATGGGACTTTGTCAGGACAAAATGCAGGATTCCCTTTTCCGTCGCTGCGTCCGCTTTTCCGATCACCGGCTCTGTATCATATGACACCGTAATACCCTCTCCGGTTGCATATTCTTCCGCAAAAGATCCTGCGCTGCAGTGGAATACCATATCGCCGCTGAACATGGAGGATCCGGTGATGCGTATCACGCTGTCCGGCACATAGATTTCATATGGATAGTCATTGTCAAGACGGTTATTCTGGCCGATCTGCTCCATGATTGCGATGTCAAAATCCCTGACGCCGTCCGGAATGACATAGGATTTCAGCTGATCCGCCGCAAACTCGATCATCGAGTCTCCGGCTTTGGAAAGAAGCGCCCCGTCCCTCGATGAGAAATAGGGGTTTTCGGGATCTGTCTCAAACCTGCGGTTCGTGAAGCCGACGAATGCCTCCTGCCCGATATAGCGCAGATTCTTCCCGATCCTGATCGTCTGTTTTTCTTCCGGAGCCTCCGACAGGTTGATCGCAACCCAACCCGCGCTGAAGGCGTATTTCCCGATGGAGAGAAGGCTGTCCGGAAGGATCGGCGCCGTCAGGCGCTTTGCCCCGTAGAAGCCGTAATTTCCGATCTCCGAGAGGCCTTCCGGAAGGACGATCTCGGAAAGCTCCGTATATGAAAAGCAGTCGGAAAGGATTTTCACAGTTTCCGAAGGAAGCACCAACTGGCCCGTCATGGCCGCCGGACACGCGATCGCTTCCGTAAGATCCTTCGTGTACAGCACGCCGTCCCGGACAGTATAGAAGCTGTTCCCGTCCGAAAGAGCAATTTCTTCAAGCCCGGCAGAGCATGCGAAAACGCCCCGCCCGATGTATTCAATTCCTTCTGGAAGCGTGATCCTCCTGATTCCGCTCTCCGAAAAAGCATATGCCGACAGTGATTTCAGGCTGTCGGGAAGCGTAATTTCCCTGAGTGCGCTGCAGCCTGCGAAGGCCCTCGACCCGATAAAGAGAAGCTGCTTTGGGAGGATGATTTCCGTAAGCTCTCTGCACGCATTGAATGCGGCGGATCCGATTCTTGCTACCGTGTCCGGAAGCACGATCCGCCGGACGGGGATATAGCTGTTTTCGGTGAAGAGCACCAGTTTACCGAAGGCACCGTTTCCGATTTCGGTGACCGGGAGGGACTGCACGCTCTCCGGGACCTCTACCTCCTCATCGGTGCCAAGGTAGCTTTGAAGAACCGCATGATCCTCATACAGCGCGAACTCCATATAACCTTTTTCTGTACGGATTTCAGCCTTTCCCGGCGCATTCTCCGGCTCAAGGGGCGTAAGCTCCGAGACATAGCGTTCGCCGTTTTCATCTTCCAGCTGAACAAGGTAATACAATTCCTCTTCCAGAGAGGAAGCCCTGACCACCGAAAAGCCGAACGACTGCTCGAGATTCTCCAGCACAGAGCCCGTACGCGTGCCTGCATTCCATTCGTCGAAAGGAAGAAGGCTCCCGTCCGTCCGGTAAGAGGGAATCTTCTGCTCATAATAGTAGAAAATCGCATCGTAATTGGAGACATCCACCGTTTCTTTTCCGGAGGAATCCGCATCCTGAGAGACCGAATGAATGGTCCGGATCGAAAGCTCCTTCGTTTTCGGGTCTTCCTGAATGACCACCCCGATACTGACAGCTTCGGATGTAAGACGTGTAAAATAAGAGATTCCGCCCGACAGCAGTCGTGTTTTCTGCGACTGATAAATAATCCGTTTGCGGCTTCGTTCTGCCTGCAGCATCGGCCAGAGGGTCGTGTTCTCGCCGGTCTCAAGCGCAATCAGCTCCGGATCGCGCGGAAAGTGCAGGACGCCCTCCTTGTCCGGATCCGCGCTGCACCCGGAGAGCACCAGGACATATTCCCCGTTTTCTTTTTTCTGCAGGATCGAATAGCTGACGGACACGGTGTTTTCAAGCTGTTCCTCCGAAAGCCTGAGAAGGTATTCGTCCCCCGAAAGCACCGGCTTTTCAAGAATCCAGCTGCGCCTCTTCGCGTTCTGCCACAGCCGGCTCATTTCATTCAGATACTCGCTGTACTGGCGGTTCAGACCCAGCGCGTCATAAGCCGCACGCATCTCATAAAACTGTCCGTGGTTCCCCGACGGATAGTAAAGCGTCACGCCGCAGGCATTCCCGACATTGGAATAGCTGTAAAAAACCAGGTCGGAAATTCCCTGAAGCAGAAGCTCCGAATCTCTTTCAGAAACAGCGGAAAGCTTTTCGGAGAAATCTCCCAGATCGACAAGGTCATAGGCAAACAGCGTGCCTTCCTCCGCCTTTCCCGTCAGTCCGAAGCTCTTCGATTCGCTTCTGATTGACGCGACCTCGGAAAAGCCGCCGGTCCCGATACTCTTCTGAAGGTTCACTGCCGCTCTTCCGAGCGCGTTCTGCAATGCGTTCGTATATTTCAGATCCGCGGCGGAAAGCGTCACGTCCGGATCATAATACTCGTTCTTCTTATTCTCGTAGTAAGCCGCGGTGCGGTCCACAATCGCCTCCGCGATTTCCCTTGCCCCGCTCTCATCATTCAGCGCAGTCAGAAAATGGTAGTCCCATCCGTCTCCTGGCTCCACCTCCTCGGAGCCGACATAAACCTCTGCATACCGGGACCAGACGGTCATGTTTTCAAGGCTTCCCATCAGGCAGGCATCGAAGCCCACAAGGTCCAGATTCCGGGTTCCTGCAAAAACCGTGTCCCGCATCGCAAGGTCCATCTCCTGAAGCAGCAGTCCGTCCCCGCCGAACAGTTCATCGGAGCCGTATCCCCACAGCGGTCCGCCGCCGTGGTCCCACAGGATCAGCGCATAGTGCCCGGCAGGATAATACTCCGTACAGAAATTCACGAAAGCGCCAAGCGTCTCCCGCGCCCCCATGTCGGCGTTTCCGTCCGTCCCTGCGACAATCCGTTCGCCTTCCGGAAGGCTCATATCGATCACACAGTTTCTGTCGCAGGGAATATCCGTCTGCCATCTTGTGCTTCCGCCGGTATAAAGAACCAGGTTGTTTTTGTCATAGTCCAGTCCGGCGTCCGTCATCTCGGCAATATCCGCGCTTGCAGCGCCGAGAGCGCTTTCCAGGTTGGATCCGATCATATAGATCATGACCGTCCACGCCTTCTCCTCCCGGGCTTCCCGAGTCATTCCGAGGATCTCAGCGTCCTCGGCATTAAAATCCTGATTCTTCTTTGCAAGCGCGCGGCTGTAGCTGCCGTCTGTGCTTCCTGATGCCTCTTTGCTGCCCTCTTCGGCAGTCTCTTCCGCGAAAGCAGTCTCTTCGGGAGTCCCTTCTGGGAAAGTACGCTCTTCGGCAGTTTCCTCTGCAAACGTACTCTCTTCGGAAAAGCTCTCCGGGGCAGCCGTTTCTTTCCCAGAATCCTCCCCATGATCCGGCGTGATGCTTTCTTCCCAGCCAGGATCCGTACCTTTGCCCGTATCCGCATCCCGCCCTCCGCTGACGCAGGCAGTCAGATGACAGGCTATGAAAATTGTCAGAATGACCATGGTTATACGGCGCCGCATCGCTTACGTCCTCCGCTCTTTTCTTCACTTCTTATCAGAATCATAAACTTGAAGCGCCCATTTTTCAAGCATTTTCTGCCTCTCGGATGATAAAAGATTGTTATTGATCAGCACTTTCCTCTTTGCCCTTCCGAACGCTGGCGTCTTTTCGCCCTCTTCGTCATTATTCACAATTAATTCACGATTTATCAAAATTGTTTATTGATTTTATAGAGAGGCTGTACTATAATATAGATGTACAAAAAGCAGTACCTAAGAAAAGGGGCGCTGCAGAAGGGAGCGTACACTATGCAGTATGTTATCACAGGCAGAAACATCGAAGTAACAGATGACTTGAGGAATTACATCGAGAAGAAATTCAACAAGCTCAGCAATTACTTTAACGAGAGCACGGAGATTCATGTTACGCTCAGTGTTCAGCGGGGTGAGCAGAAAGTGGAGGTCACCATCCCGATGAAAGGTACGACCGTTCGTGCCGAGGAAGCTTCGAACGATATGTACACCTCTATCGACCTCCTTGACGATATTGTCGAACGCCAGCTGAGACGAAACCGTAAGAAGCTGATTGACCGCAAGCAGGACAGGCCTTCCTTCTCTTCTATTTTTATGGAGGATTCAATCGACGAGGACGCAGAGGAAGAGCCGGCAATCAAGATCGTGAAGTCCAAACGCTTTGCCATTAAGCCGATGGACCCCGAAGAAGCCTGCTTCCAGATGGATATGTCCAATCACAGCTTCTACGTTTTCTATAATTCCGAAACCGATCTTGTCAGTGTGGTCTACAAGAGAAAGGACGGAAACTACGGACTCATCGAGCCCGAATATTGATACTCGCGCGGCTTGCCCGCCAGAGAATCCAACGCCCCGGCATCTGCCGGGGCGTTTTCCTGTTCGCAGGCGGGGCACGCTGCTTCCGTAAAAAAGAAGCATGCGTCTCACCGTGTTCTTCACGAAAAGCATTTCGCAGGTTCGCTGTGTTTCCGCGTTTCCGGGATTCGGCACAAAAAAACACCTGACTTGTTCGAGGGCAAGCCCCGAGTTGTCAGGTGTTTTTTTATTGTCTGTCGAAGGGACCCGGAAACGCATTGGAAACACCCGGACCTAAGATCGCTTAAGTGAAGGACTTGGCGAGGCCTGCTTTTTTTACGGAAGCAGCGTAGGTAAGTGGCTTACCAGGCCATCTTCTCGCGCAGATAATCGATAAGGCCGTCGATCGGGACGCGTTCCTGAGCCATGGTGTCGCGGTCGCGGACAGTTACGCAGTGGTCTGTCTCGGAGTCAAAGTCGTAGGTAATGCACCAGGGCGTGCCGATCTCGTCCTCCCGGCGATAGCGTTTGCCGATCGATCCGCGGTCGTCAAATTCACAGTTGAATTCCTTGCTGAGCGCGAAGTAAAGCTTCTCAGCGTTCTCATTGAGCTTCTTCGAAAGCGGAAGCACAGCCGCCTTGACCGGCGCGATCTGCGGATGCAGATGCATGACCGTGCGCACATCGCCGCCCTCAAGCTCTTCTTCGTCATAGGACGCGCAGAGGAACGCGAGCATCACGCGGTCGGCGCCAAGCGAAGGCTCCACGACGTAAGGGACATATTTTTCGTTCTTCGTCTCGTCGAAATAAGACAGGTCTTCCGAGCTCTCATTGATGTGCTGCGTAAGGTCGTAATCCGTACGATCCGCGATTCCCCAGAGCTCGCCCCAGCCGAAGGGGAACATAAACTCGATATCCGTCGTGCCCTTGGAATAGAAAGCCAGTTCTTCCGGATCATGGTCGCGAAGGCGGAGCTCCTCTTCCTTCAGACCAAGTGAAAGCAGGAAATTGTAGCAATAGCTGCGCCAGTATTCAAACCATTCCAGATCGGTTCCGGGTTCGCAGAAGAATTCCAGTTCCATCTGCTCAAACTCACGGATACGGAAAATAAAGTTGCCGGGCGTGATTTCATTCCGGAAGGATTTTCCGATCTGTCCGATACCGAAGGGGAGTTTCTTTCTCGTGGTGCGCTGCACATTCTTGAAATTGACGAAAATACCCTGCGCGGTTTCGGGACGAAGGTAGACTGTGGACTTTGCATCCTCCGTGACGCCCATAAAGGTCTTGAACATCAGATTGAACTGACGGATATCGGTAAAATCATGCGCGCCGCAGGAGGGGCAGGCAATATTCTTCTCATCGATATAGGCCTTCATTTCCGCATTGGTCCAGCCGTCGATCGCCGTCTCCGAAACAATGCCGTTCTCAGCCATGTAGTCCTCGATGAGCTTGTCCGCGCGGAAACGCTCGTGGCAGGCTTTGCAGTCCATGAGGGGGTCTGAGAAGCCGCCCAGGTGTCCTGATGCAACCCAGGTTCTCGGGTTCATCAGAATGGCGCTGTCAAGTCCTACATTGTACGGAGATTCCTGTACGAATTTCTTCCACCAGGCCTTCTTGATATTATTCTTCATCTCGACGCCCAAGGGGCCGAAATCCCAGGAATTCGCAAGGCCTCCGTAGATTTCCGATCCCGGATAGACAAAGCCTCTCGATTTGCAGTGGGCGACGATTTTTTCCATCGTTTTTTCCATAATGCTCTCCTCTTTTTCAAAGTTGCTGATCGCTTTAGCGTGCTCCCCACAAAAGCGGCATCCGGCCGCATTCCGTGATTCTTCGCATTCGTCAAATCTCCGCTTGCTGAGCGCATGGAGATTTTTCTCACTCTCGGGTTACAAAGACCGGCCGGCTGCCAAAAAACTGGTGCCGGCCGGTCTTTTTCGATGCTGTCCGTTTCCGGAACTTATCTGAAAAGTACGACCACCGTCTGTCCGGCAGGAACAGTTACACAGTTTTTCGAACTGTCGAAGCTGCCGTTCGAGGTGTAGCCCGCGACTTCTCCGTCTCCGTAAATCACCGCGTCAAAATTGCATATCACAAAACGATACTGATCCGCTTTCTTGCCGGTCAGAATATTCTGGATATCCAGCGCCGCCCCGTCCTTCGAGTCCGGGTCGATAAGCGTCGCGCCTGTCACACTCGCGTCTGCGAAGGGAAGCGTTCCCGCCTGCAGTGTATATCCGCCGCGCTCCTCCAGAAATGCTTCATTGTACTTCGTGAAGTCCGCCGCGGTCGCGTACAGGAGCTGCTGGTTGATCTTATTGTCGGTCACGGTGCACGAAGCAACCGAAATCGGAACCGTGAAATGCGGCGTAAAATTGTCTTCCTCGCCTTCTGCGGCCGTCTGCGGAACAAATGCCGCGGACGCGTTGTATGCGTCAAGCTCCTCCTGGAGGTAGCTTACATACTCGTCCTTATCGTACTTCCCCGTGTCAAAATCATCGATCATGACATCCTGAACCGACAGATCCCTGTATACATAGATGTCCTTCGCTCCGCCGCCGAAATTCTGATTCATGCCCTGCGGCCCCTTATCCTGACAGCCCGTAAGAGCCAGTAACAGTACCGCCGAAAGAACTGCGGCCCAAATTCTGTTTCTCATAATTTTCTCCTAAATGATATATTCCGGGAAATATGCATACACATACATAGCGTATTTTACTCTTCCCCGCATGATTTTTCAAGTCTTTTTCGAAAAACCTGCAAATGTTTTCACCGCATGCTTCAATTGCCTGTAAGAACGCCGAGCATCTTTCGCGCGGGCAGTTCCCGGTCGATGGCGTTATGGACAATGATTTCGGCAGCGGGAAGCATTCGTGAAAGCACCTCGTCCGTCACGGTAAAGCCAAAAAGCCTGGTTAGAGGCGCCGTACGGATATATTCCAGCGCATACAGCGCACTTCTTGGCAGGAAGAGCCCTTCTTCCTCTTTCCTGCAGCCCTCGCAGACCGGCTGCATCAGGCTTTTCAAAAAGCGTCCCGAAACAAGCGGCTTTCTGCACATGGCACAGGATGAAAACGCCGGGAACAGGCCGTTCTCGGAGAGGATTCTGCATTCGAAGGCAAGCTGGATCAGCCGCATCGGCATTTTCTCCGAAAGAAGCGCCCGCAGGGCCAGGTACAGAAGGCTCAGCGTCCCCGTCTCATCTGCGTTTTCTCTTGCAAAATAGCCCGCGAACTCGCAGAAGGAAAAGGCATAGGCGGATTTTTCGACATCCTGCGAAATCTCCTCAAAATACTCGCTGATTTCCGCCTTTACAAGCGAATAGGCGCTCCGTCCCTGGGCGATGGTGAATACCCCGTAGGAGAAGGGTCTTGTCGCGCCGACAAAAGCGCTTGTGGGGCGCCGCGCCCCCCGTGCGAAAACCGACACCTTGCCAAGCTCCTTTGTAAGAAGCACTATCCGCCGGTCCGCCTCTCCCGCCGGCGCGGCGGAAAGTATGACTGCGTGAACCTGTATTCCGTCCTGCATGCTTTTTCTCTGAAAAAAGAGCCTCCAAAATGCCGGAGCTTTTTTAGCCCCGCTCGTAATAGCCGAAATTCTTAAGCTGTGTCTTATCGTCCCGCCAGTCCCTGCGCACTTTTACGAAAAGCTTCAGGTTCACCTGGTCCTCGAGCATGTTTTCGGCGTCTCTTCTCGCCTCTGTTCCGATCTTCTTCAGCATGCTTCCGCCCTTGCCGATAATAATGCCCTTGTGGGACTCTTTTTCGCAACAGACC
>CAMVNR010000091.1 GCA_947168905.1 uncultured Lachnospiraceae bacterium | reverse complement strand
AGATCAAAGAGCCCCTACTCCCACCGTCATGCAAGCATGTCGTGAGATCAGGGATTTTGTACTTGACATCATAATATCGGTTATTACTTTGATTATAATAGTATCACAGGATGCCTTATCTGTCAAAGGGTGATTCCCTCTGCGAAAAAGCGCTTCCCGGACCCTCCCGTTTTCCCGAATCAGAACAGGGTACAGCCCTGCTTCTTAAAGAACTCGATTTTCTTCAGAAGCAGCTCCTCCGATACTTTGAACTCTTTCGAAAGACAGCTCAGGCACAGATATTCCGTCGACGCGCGGTGAATGAATTTCTTCGTGGCTCCGATTTCAACCGGCTTCAGCTCTCTTTTGCACAGAATACATTTTTCGCTCATTTCGAGACCAGCTTTGCCCTGAAGACGCGGCACCCGAAGGCTTCAATCCGCTCGCCCCAGGTTTCGTTTTTGACAAGTGCATCCTTTTTCGACCAGACTTCATGCAGGAGCAGGGTCTTCCCGGAGCTCACCGGGATGCCCATCTCATCGATCACGAAGGAAAGATACCGCTCCTGGTCGGAGAGGTTGAACATGCCGATGGCAAGGTCGCCGTCACAAAGCGGCCGGAACAGAATCAGCTGCTCCTGTTCTCTTCCGCCAAATCCGCTGACCCGCGCGATCTGGCGGCAGGCGGGATCCTGATTGATCGCAATGAGTTCCTCATTCTGAAGCGTCTCGCGGTCCTCCTCCGTCATGCTCCGGATATCCGACCCGATCATGAGCGGTGATCCCATGAGCGCCCAGATGGAAAAATGCGTCCGGTACTGCAGGCTCGAGCAGCCCCCGAGTCCCACATTTCCTTTTCCGTGCATTCCCACAACCAGCATATCCATGTCGTTGAAGCATCCGGCGCCTGCATAGGGGAGAATATCAAGCTGCTGATATGTCAGCTTTTTGATGCTTTCCCAGTTGTCCATAATGTCGCCCGTCGAGCGCCACATCGAAGCGCCGGTCTCCTTGATCCATTTCGCGGTCTCATCCGCTCCCCAGGAGCAGGCGGAGAACAGGATCTCGCGTCCGCAGTTCTGAAGCGCGTTGCCCATCCGGTGAAACAGAATCCTCCCCGGAACCGTCTGCGGGCGGTAGCAGTAGTCGTATTTCAGGAAATCCACCTCCCAGGAGGCAAAAGTTTCTGCATCGATGTACTCATGGTCGAAGCTCGACGGATACCCGGCGCAGGTCTGCGTGCCCGAGCAACTGTACATGCCGAATTTCAGCCCTTTTTTGTGAATATAATCCGCAAGGTACTTCATGCCGTGCGGGAATTTCGCGGGATCTGCCTGAAGCCGTCCCTCGCTGTCTCTCTCGTGAAGCGACCAGCAGTCGTCAATCACGAGGTAATTATAGCCTTTCTCAAGGTAGCCTTCCGACACCATCGCATCCGCAACGGTCAGGACCAGCTCTTCGTTAATCTCTTCGCCAAAGGTGTTCCACGAATTCCATCCCATCGGGGGAGTCTGCTGCATCATCGGTTTCTTCTCCTTTTCTTCTGGATTTTTTCGTTTTCACGCCGAAACAGCAAGCCTTTTTCGCTGTCTCCATGTCAAAAAGCCCGCCGCCTTGGACTGATCTTATGCAGTAAATATACATAACTATTCAGCACTCCATTCGAAATGCTTCGCATTTCTGCACAGCACGCGATTCACTAGAGCTCACCGTCGGTTCGCTAAGTGAATCTGCGTCATGTAGGAGGTCAGAGAGGTTTCGCCTCACGACCTCCTCGGATAAAATCGTCAATAATCAGTCTGGAACACAAGTGCTCCAGCCTTGATTTTGACGTTTTTATCCGGGGGACTTAACAGTTACAAATATACTATGCGGCGGCGATTTTGGCAAGATGATGCTGACAGATTTAAGGAGCAATCTCAGGCGGGTCCGCCGATTCGGTAAATAACAGGAAGGCCCCGTAAAAAAATACAAAGAGATTTTGAAAAGGCCCTTAATTTCCGCTGTTTTTAGGAATTTACAAGGACTGCCGCCTTCATTATAATTATATCGGAGTTCAGGTGAATGCGGTTTTCCCGCAGCCCTGTCCCTGTTGAAAGTATAAGTGAACCGCTGATTAAACGGAGGTGCCCATGCAGCAGTATCAGCCCATTAAGGAAGGAAAAGTTAGAGAAATCTATGATATCGGAGATGCGCTTGTCATTACCGCGACAGACCGGATCTCCGCGTTTGATGTGATTCTGAAAAATAAGGTGACCGACAAAGGCGTCATTCTCACGCAGATGTCGCGCTTCTGGTTCGATTTCACGAAGGACCTGATCCCGAACCATATGCTGAGCTGTGATACGGCCGACATGCCGGAATACTTCCGGAAGCCCGAATTCGAAGGCCGAAGCATGATGGTAAAGAAACTTGAAATGCTCCCGATCGAATGTATCGTCCGCGGTTATATCACCGGCTCCGGCTGGGCAAGCTACAAAAAAACCGGGCTTGTAACCGGCATCCGTCTTCCGGAGGGCCTTGTCGAATCCCAGAAACTCCCCGAAGCCATTTATACCCCCTCAACAAAAGCGGAGCTCGGAGAGCACGATGAGAATATTTCCTACGAGAAGAGCGTGGAAATTCTGAAAAAGCTGTATCCCGCACGCGGCGAAGAATACGCCGCAACCCTCCGGGATATGACTATCGCGCTGTATAAGAAATGTGCGGATTATGCGCTTTCCCGCGGCATTATCATTGCCGACACCAAGTTTGAATTCGGCCTGGACGAGAACGGCGATGTGGTGCTCGGAGACGAAATGCTGACGCCCGATTCCTCCCGTTTCTGGCCGCTTCAGGGCTACGAAGCCGGCAAATCCCAGCCCTCTTACGACAAGCAGTACGTCCGTGACTGGCTGAAAGCAAACCCCGAAAGCGATTACCTCCTTCCGGACGACGTTATCTCGCGTACCGTCGAGAAATACCGCGAAGCCTACGACCGCCTGACAAAATAAGCCCGGACGCGCTGCCCGCTTGTTGACGCAGGGGCGGGCTGATGATATCGGCTTCTTCCGGGCTAACGCTCCGCACTTCGATTTTCCGCGGGGCATCCGGCTGACGCCGTCCGCCCCTTACGGGTTCCGGGTCCCTTCGGCCATTATAAGAAAAAGCAAACCCACCGGGTCCCGAGCTCTGACGGCTCGAAACCGGTGGGCTTTGCTTTTTGAAGGCCGAATCCCGGAACCCGGGAAAATCTGAAGCGTGTCGCTAATCGCCCTTGAAGAAGCCGATATTTTCTGCCCGTCCCTGCTGTACTGTCGCGGCCGGAACTTTGGACGGAAGCGACGATTCAGCGGCTTTTTAGGGAAGCTGTCCGCTTCTTAAGGTGATTTGCGGAGGGTTTCTGATTTTCTGAAGTTCCGGGATTCGGCCGTGAAAAAACAAGCCGCACAAGCGCTTTGCCGCAAGAGCAAAGGCTTGCGCGGTTGTTTTTTCGTTCGTTGGCCGAAGGGACCCGGAACTTCAAAAGGCGATGGGTCCTTGTGACTCATCGCCCTGTAGAAAATCGAAATCCCGGAGCTCTAACCGTAGAAGCGGACAGCTTTACAAAAAAGCCGCGTCCCTGTCAGCCCGCCCTTGCGTCATCAAGCGGACGGCTCTCCCGGGAAAGCGGCGCCTTCTTAGAACATCCAGTCGTTGTCGGATTCGCCGTCGGGATTGCCGAAGGCGCTCCACAGGCCGAAACGTCCGACGCGGTTCGTCGCGCGGATCACTTCTCCGACCTTTGCGTCGAAATCTTCTTTGCACTCCGAGACTTCGTCAAAGACCATCGTATTGAAGGAGTCCGCCGTCACCGGCTTCCACGAAGGTGTGTCGGCATTATTCGGATCGCCTGTGCGCGCAAAGGCGCAGATCGCTGCGCTGATCTGTTTCTTCAGACGCGCGGTCACTTCTCCCATGCCGTCGTAAAGCGGCAGCTTTTCCGAATTTCCGAAGACAAAGGCCAGATCCGAGCAGTGCCATGCGGTCGAGCCGCCCTCATAATCGAAGGTCAGCGTCGTAAGCATGTTCCAGGTCGGCGCCTGGCTTTCCTTCGCTTTCAGCGTCAGATAGTTCTTCGCGCCCTTTCTGATATTGACGTCCAGCGTCAGGATGTCGATCAGGCGTTTCTTCGGATAGGCTTCCTTAAACGCTTCAACAATCGCATCCGTATTCTCCGCGCCGTACTTTTCGCCGATCATTGCACGGGCTTCCTCGTCGGTGTATTCATCAAAATCCTTATCGAAATGTCCGCCGACAAGATCGGAGAATACAGTTCCGCCGAGCGTCGGTACGGTCTTGTAGTAGTCTGATACACCGACCTCCGTCGGATCGCCCAGGTACCATCCGTTTGCCTTCGGGCCCCAGTGGAAGGAATAGCCCTGAGATTCGAGACGCTTTCCGGCCACATTGACCGCGTAGATAAAGAGCGCCTTCGGAACCTTTTCAAGCTCCTGAATCGTGCTGACGCCGGCTTCCTTCATGATTTCCTTCGGAAGAAGATCCGAAGGCGCCGGAGTCTGGCGTCTTCCGAAGCCGCCCATGCCGCCCGAGAGCAGAATCGCCTTGTGGAATAATCCGGCAGCTTCCGGAACCTGTCCGAGGGTATTGACCTTTCCGCCGCCTCCGGACTGTCCCATAATCGTAACGTTTTCGGGGTCTCCGCCGAAGCCCGCCACATTGTCGCGCACCCACTTCAGGGAAGCCACCAGATCCGCAATGCCGCAGTTTGCGGAGTTCTCGTATTCCGGTCCGAAATCGGACAGATCGAGGAAGCCGAACACATTCAGACGGTGATTGACGGTAATAACGACCACATCCCGTTCTTTTGCAAGATTCTGTCCGTCATAGCAGACCTGCTCGAGCGCCGAGCCGTTGGCATAGCCGCCGCCGTGGTACCAGACGATGACCGGTTTCTTCGCCGCAGGATCCAGAGACGAGGTCCACAGGTTTAAGTTCAGGCAGGTCTCGGAATTGGGCCAGAAACGGTGCGGGCAGATGACTTCGCCCGACGGTCTCGGATCCGCCAGTACCGGGCTGATATATCCGTAGGATGTCGCGTCCGCAACACCCTCCCAGGGATCCATCTCTTCCGGCTGATGGAAACGGCGCGCCTTCGCGTACTTCAGACCGCAGAAATTGTAGACGCCGTCATACAGAAAGCCGCGGACCTTTCCCTTGGTGGTAACTACGACCGGGTTTTCTTTCCTTGCTGTAATATTGGACATTGATGCACCTCCTTTTTGTAATGTCTCACTGTTCAATTCTTTCCTTCTATATTACCACTGATACTGTCGTTTGTAAATTACCTAAAAAAGCGTCCTCCCGGGATTTCTGCCCGGCAGGACGCTTTTCTGAAGTGATGATTACTATTTAAATTTACAGAGCTTTTACGGTTCCTTCCGTGATTCCGCTCTCATTGAACGAATCCACGCGCACGACATAATCTCTCCCCTCGACGAGCGCTCCGACGCGCTTCGTGCCGGGCTCGAACACCATATAGCTGTGGTAAAGCTTCTCGGGACTGCTTCCGAAAAGGATATTGTATCCGACGGTATTTTCCTGCGGTTCGATCGTGACCTCCATGTCAAGTGTTCCCGTGCGTACGGCGGTAAATGCCGCCTTCTCCGGCGCTTCTTTCTGCCCCAGTCCAAAGACGCGGAGTCCCGATATGCAGGGATTCTGAGCGTAAGGAACCGCCATTTCGGACAGCCGGAAGAAGCGCGCCCGGTATCCTTCTTCACAAACCAGGAAGTCATGAGAAAGATCTGTCTTGGCCTCTGACTTATCACAGATGAGGAACCAGCTTTCACCGTCCTCCGAGGCTTCGAGCTTCCACTGCGTAAACATCTCTGATCCGTCAATATAGCGCGCGCCGGTCATATCGCCGACCATCTCGCCGGGTGTCGGAATACTGATCCTGTCGTCCGCGAAGTTTACCTGGACCGCATGCACCTCGTATGTCCCGCCCAGATCAAGGCAGAGCCACTCCTCACGGGAATTCGATGCCGCGCGCCACCAGGTCTGAACATTCTCCTCAGCCGCCTTTTCCGGCTCGTTTCCGGGGACAAAGGAGGAGGCTGTGACGGACTTTCCCGCGGAGAGAAGCATCCAGGCGGGATCACGCCAGGCGTCCTGCCGGAAGCCTGAGAGCGTCATCGGCCAGTCGCCGTAACGCTGGTTGCAGTACAGTTCGCCGTCTTCATCAAAGCCCGCAGGCCACAGACCGACCCGGCGCTCAAAATTGTGGTTTATGCTGATCCGCATCGTCGCAATATGCCACCAGTTGCCCTGCTCGTCCTGCATGGTAGAGCCGTGCCCCGCCCCGGGCATGAAGCCGCCCGGCTTATACGAGAAGGGGTTATTCTCCGCAAGCGTGAAAGGTCCGAGCGGTTTGTCGGATACATAGACGCCATCGGAATAGGTATTGTACTGCGTACCGGGACAGGCGTACTGCAGATAGTATTTCCCGCAGTGCTTGTCGACCCAGGCACCCTCGATGTAGGGCATATTCGTAAACATGCCGCGGATCATCGGACGAAGCTGCTCGGGAACCGCAGAAAGCGGCGTGCCGGACCTTGTAAGAAAGGCTTCCATCGCCCGCTCGACTTCCTCTTCTGTCGCCGGCGAAATACTGTTGTCCTCCCCGACCCGCTCGTAGCCGATCCTGTCCGGCGCGCCGAAGACGAGTTCCACGCGCTCCGTCAGCGGCAAAAGCGTCTCAGGGTCCAGCTCCACGCCGTAGATCGGCGTCTCATTCGAGCAGCCCCAGTAGAAGTAGACGCGGCCGTCGTCATCGACGAACATATTGGGATCCCAGAAAGGGAAGGTCCCCTCAATCCGCTCGTAGGGGCCGTTCAAAACGTCCTTTGAGCGCCAGTGATCGCAGTTTTTGGTGTGGCTGGAGGCTGCGAGGTAGACATATCCGTTCATGACCCGTACATCCGGCGCGTAGTCATAGACCGGCAGCCCTTCGGGAAGCTTATGATTCTCCCAGTGCACAAGGTCGTCCGATACCCAGACGCCCAGCGTCATCGAAGCGAATACATAATAGCGTCCTTCAAAACAAATCATCGAAGGATCCGCCGCCTCCCGGTTGATCTGGATCGTCTCTCCGGACTCGCGGGACTTATTAAACTGATAACGGTAGTTGACATTTACAGGATTGCAGTAATAGTTCATGGTCTTCTCCTTTTTTCAGCTTTTCTTAATCCTCTGAAGCGCGCCGTTTAATGCCCTCACGGCTTCCTCCGGGACCGACCCAGCCTGCTTCAGAAGGCTCTCGAGCGTCATCCGGGCCATCATCTTCTGCAGATTCGCATTGTTCACCGATGCCTCTGCCACGTCGCCGCGGCTTGCGCGCATCTTCGCCATCATGCCCTCGAGAATGGCCGCAGTCTCGGGATGCTGCTGCAGCTCTCCCATGGTATCCTTGATCGAATAATACTCCGGCTTGTAATCCTCTTTGTCAAACCAGTTAACGACAATGGTCTTGTTGAAAATATAGTCCTCATTCGGTTTTTCCGTCTTGACAACGGTCATGGTATCCGAGAGCCCGCCTGATACCGCTTTCACTTCATGCTTCCCGGAAATCGGCACCATGAAGCTGAAAATGCGCTCCCCTTCCTTCTCTTCAAACAGCTTTCCGTCCACATAAAGCGCGACCTTTTGCTGATTGCTGTAGACCTTGATCTCAGTCACTTCTTCTTCACGGTCCACTCTTCTGGAGCCGCACAGATGCACGAAAGGCTCCTTCGACCAGGCTGCCTTGTACAGATAGAAGGCGTCTTTTTTCAGCTTCCGGTCCATCGTCACCAGTCCCTTCTGGTTCTGGCCGTTCTTTCCGCCCTCATCCCGGCCGTCCGCCGCGAAATCAAAGAGGTTCCACACATGGGTTGCCCACAGATACGGCCGTTCGTCGATGAGCTTCAGCATATGCTCGTGATAGAGGCACTGGTACTCTTCGGTATAGTCGCCGCGCTGGGGATCCTTCGAATGGAAGGCGGGATTTGCGTCGGCGCCGTATTCCGAGAAGCCGATCACGCGGTCCGGATATTTCGCGTGATACTCGTCGAAGAATTCTTCATTCTGGGAAAGCTCTCCGAGATACCAGCCGAAATACAGGTTATAGCTTGCCATATCCGCGATGGGGATCAGCGGGCTTTCGATTTCAAGCATAAACGCGTGCGCCATGACCGTAGGACGCGTCGGATCGAGCCTGTGGCAAAGCTCATTCAGCTCCCGGTGGTTTTCAAGAACGGTCTCATCCACCACGCTTGCCGCCGAGATTTCATTGGAAAGTCCCCAGCAGGCAATTGACGGATGATTATAGCACTGGGTTACGAGTTCCTTCATCTGGGTGAGGGTATTCTGCCGCCCGTTCTGCATAAACATGGTAATAAACGGAATTTCGGCCCATACGACGATTCCGTTCTCATCGCAGAGGTCATAGAATTCCTGTGCATGCTGATAGTGCGCGAGGCGAAGCGTATTTGCTCCGAGCTCCCGGACAATCTGCATATCCTCGCAGTGTTCCTTCATGCCAAGCGCGTTTCCGATGCCGTACCGGTCCTGATGGCGGGATACGCCGCGAAGAGGATAGGGTCTTCCGTTCAGGAAGAAGCCCTTTTCAGGATCCGCACAGAACACGCGGCAGCCAAAACGGGTACAAATTTCATCGAG
Organism: uncultured Lachnospiraceae bacterium; assembly: GCA_947168905.1. Classification (GTDB taxonomy): domain Bacteria; phylum Bacillota; class Clostridia; order Lachnospirales; family Lachnospiraceae; genus UBA1267. Next base: position 851 of record CAMVNR010000091.1, on the reverse strand, counting down.
CGCTTCTTTGTCCGCTCCGTTTCCTGCGTAGAGCACCGCCCGCGCAGTGTAAAGGTACGGGTCCGCAAGTCCGTCCCAGAGGCGGACGTTTTCAATCGTGAAGACCGCTTTCGCATAGCCGTCCTGAAGCGCTGCCGTCTCCCGCAGGATCCCGGCTTCCCCCTCGATTTCAAACACAATGCTTCCGCCGGCATTTGCCCAGGCTTCGACCGTCACCTCGGCGCACTTTTTCTCAAGATCCACCACAGGCGTCACCTTAAGTCCGGGCGTACCGTCCTTTACAAGCTCGAAATGCGCCTGTTTTACGGTGATCAGGCTCACATCCCGGTAAATTCCTCCATAGAAGGTAAAGTCGGCTTTCTGGGGGTAAATACGGTCGTTATTGCTGTTGTCGACCGAGACTTCAATGAGGTTTTCCTCCTGAAGATACGGCGTCATCTCCGCCCGGAAAGCCGAGTATCCGCCCGCATGGTACGCGATCTCTGTTCCGTTTAAGCATACCCGCGCCTCCATCGCAACACCTTTGAACTCAATAAACAGGCGCTCGTCGGCGGAAAGCGCGGGACGGGCAAAGGTCTTTTTGTAACCAGCTGTTCCGCGCCAGTAGTCGTTTCCGCCGTCCTGGCCGTCCTTCGCGTTCCAGGTATGCGGAAGCGTGACCGCTTCTGCCAAAAAGCCCGGTTTTTCAAAGATCCATCCGTCATTGAATAAGCTCGTTTTTCTCATGTTTCCTTCCTATTCTGTCAATCCCCAAATTGTAGATTTTTCAAGGCTTTGACGTATTCGTTATACCTCCCAAAACAAGGTCTTTGGTGATGGATATCCTCGTATCCGGTACAGAATAGCGGGTT
>CAMVNR010000090.1 GCA_947168905.1 uncultured Lachnospiraceae bacterium | reverse complement strand
ACTGACCTGTGCTGACTCAGCACACCAGAAGCGGTATACAGGCCTTAAGTGATGCTGATCAGTTCTGGGAACCTGCTGGAGCTTGCTCCTGCAGAGCAGTCAGATTTGGACAGGGAGTATCTTGAAAAACGGCTGTCGCTCGCCGGCAAAAAAGCGATTGTAACAGGATCTTCGGGGGGAGATCGGCGATATCGTGCCCCTGATGTGCACGGATGCATTCGGGTATATGACAGGCTCTACGATCCTTGCGGACGGCGGGCTGATGCTCCGGCATTCCGGATATGCTGAGCGTTTTGAATGGAGAGAAAAAATGGCGGAACGCCGCAGACAGGAAAAAGAAGAAGGAGGATCGAAATGATCGACAGAGTAAAAGTTGCGTACATTTTTAACGAACCGCTGAAGCATTATGCAGCCCAGCTCGGCGTGAAATACGCGGTCGCTGGCCCGAACGGCCGGAAGTACGCGCCCTATTCGCATCCGTGGGATTACGGCGTACTGCGCGAGGTTGCCCAGAATGTCAAGGACGCGGGCATGGAATGGGCAGTGCTCGAGGGCATCGGCTTTATTGACGGCGTAAAGCTGGGTCTCGAGTCGCGCGATGAAGAAATCGCACATTTCTGTACACTTCTTGAAAACCTCGGAAAGCTCGGCTGTCCCTGTGTCTGCTACAACTGGATGCCGGTCTGGGGCTGGTACCGTTCGACAGTCAACATTCCGCTTGAGGGCGGCGCACTTGTCAGCGGCTTCAATTACGAGGACGTCAAGGATATGCCGCCGATGTCGGGCGTAACGATCAGTGCGGACGAACTGTGGTGCAACCTGAAGTACTTCATGGAGAAGGTCGTTCCGGTGGCGGAGAAGAACCATGTGAAGCTGGCGCTTCATCCGGATGATCCGCCGATCCCGCACCTCGGCGGGCTGGACCGCATCATGATCAGCGCCGACGCGATGTATGAAGCGACGCAGCTGGTGCAGAGCGAGTACAACGGCATCTGTCTCTGCCAGGGCAATTTCGCGGCGATGGGCGAGGACATTCCGGCCTGTATCCACCGTTTCGCGGATGCGGGAACGCTGCACTTCGCGCACTTCCGCGATGTCGTCGGAACCGCGGACAATTTCCGTGAGGCATGGCATCATGACGGCAAGACGGATATGTTCGCAGCGATGAAGGCCTACTATGAAGTCGGCTTCGAGGGCGTGATGCGTCCCGACCATGTGCCGACCATGTACGGCGACGACAACGATCATCCGGGCTATGCGATCCTCGGAAACCTGGTCGCAACCGGCTACATGTACGGCCTGATGGAAGCCTGCGAGAAAGAACTGGGCCTGAATGGTCGATAAGCACGAAAGGCTGATTTATGCTGCGATCTGCAGCCATGACGGCGTGAAGGCGCGCGATATCGCGCGTCTTTCCGGCTGTGATCACACGACGGTCAATCACTGGCTCTACAGCTCCCCGTTCATGCGTGACCTCTGTTACCGGGACGGGGATTACTGCTGGCACGGACTGATCCGGCAGGGAAAGCGTCATTACGGCCTGGAGGATTTTTCCGGGTATTACGGAACGGTCGGGGAATTTCTGGCGCTTTCCGAAGAAGAATGGTTTAACGTGTTGACTGAAGGCTGCCGGAGGATCGGCCGGAACCTAAACGACACACGCGGACTTTATCATTCTTTCCGGGACTCTCGTGCCGTTATCTGCAGTCTTTTCAAAGATCTTTTGGAGGTCGGTTTTAACAAATTTTCCGATTGGGAAATTGTCTTTGAGCTTCGTATCCGCCGCTCGCGGATGATCCGGATCTATGCGGATGTCCTCGTGATTACCGATTCCCGCGTCTTCTCGCTGGAATTCAAGATGAAGGATGAAATCGAGCCCTCAGAGGTGCTGCAGGCCGCAAAGTACTGCGAATACCTCGAAGTGATTTTCGGGCCGGACTATGACGTCATTCCCGCGCTCGTTCTGACCGCCGCCTCGGACCTCTACCGGTATGTCCCGATCGGGCAGACGGACGCCGAGCTTCCGGTTACTTCCGGGGACATGCTCTTCAATCTCTTTGACGAATACCTGGAAATACTGGAAAAGTGAACCCCCGGGAGGCGGAAGATGCGGTGCCGGATACCCGGCGGCGTACGGGGAAAGGATTCGGCGCGTCAGGAGTACAGGTGGATGATTTCCTCCGCGATCACGCGGCGGGACACGGAACGGTCCATTGCCTGTTTTTCGATGGTGCGGTGCGCCTGCGGCTCATCCATTTTGAGCTCGGAGATCAGGAGCCATTTGGCACGGTTTACAAGGCGGATTTCCTCCATTTTTTCTTCGAAGGAGAGCGTTTTCTTTTCGGACAGACGGAGTTTTTCGCGGGCGCTTGCCATCCAGTCGAGGGCGCTCAGGATCATCGGCCGGGAGAAGGGCCTTGCGAGCGTAAAGACGCCGTGCTCGAAAACGCGGTCCTGGACGCCGTCATAGATTTCCGCGCGTACAAGAAGCAGGACGACCGTCCCCGGAGAAGAGGCGCAGTCGACCGCAAAGCGGATGCCGGAATCATCGGGGAGCGGCGAATTGATCAGGACAAAATCGCAGCTTCGTTCCGAGAAGACACGCCGTCCCGAACTGACAGACGAAGTATACCGGACAGGCTGAAAATGCGATTCCGGCAATAGTTCCTTGAAGGCGCTATTCAGTTTTTCGGCCGAAGATACAACGAGGACGCTGTATACCCGCTCTTTCAGGCTCATAAACCTTTCTCCTCCCGGAGTTTTGTGATGATCATTTTCTGCAGTAAATATCCAGGATTTCAGAAGGAATGCAGCTGCGGATGAATTCCGACGCGGCTGCTTTTTTACAGGCTGCCGGGTAGTTTTCCGGCAGTTTTTCATAGCCGGCCAGGACTTCCGGCGGCGCTGAGTACAGATTGAGGTTCGAAGGTGCCGGAAGGGGCAGGCGGCTCTGGATGCCTGAAAGTCCGGCATAGATCATCAGAGTGAAAGCCAGATACGGGTTGGCCATAGGATCCGGGGAGCGGAGCTCCGCGCGGCGGTATTCTCCGGATGCCGCGGGGAGACGCACAAGCTGGGAGCGGTTCTCACGCGACCAGGAAACAAACTTCGGCGCTTTGAAACTTCCGAGCCGCCGGTAGGAATCGTCACAGGGATTCAGGAAGAGCGTCATTTCGCCGGCATATTTCAGAATGCCCGCGATCATGCTCGAGAAAACGGCCGGATCGTCCAGGGAGCGGAGTGACATATTGATGTGGAAGCCGTTGCCCGGCGCGTTTCCGAGCGGCTTCGGGGAGAAATCCGCTGCCAGGCCGTTGCGGTGTGCGATTGTCCGCACGGTGCGCCGGAAAGTCATGGCCTCGTCTGCGGCAGTCAAAGCGTCCGCATAGCGAAGGTCAATTTCATTCTGGCCGGGGCCTTCCTCATGATGCGAGCTTTCCGGACAGATGCCCATCTGCTCCAGCGTCAGACAGATTTCCCGGCGGACGTTTTCGCCGCGGTCGTCCGGCGCGATGTCCATATAAGCGGCATCATCGATCGGAAGCTTGGTGGGCTTCCCGTCTTCATCCAGCCGGAAGAGATAGAATTCCTGTTCCGCGCCGAAGGTGAAGTCGCATCCGTCTTTACGGGCATCGGCGACAGCCTTTTTCAGGAGCGTCCTTGTGTCACAGGGAAAGGGTGTCCCGTCAGAGCGGGTGACGGTGGAGAGCATCTGCATGACGCGCCCGTGCTCCGGTCGCCAGGGAAGCGGCATCAGGGTATCGGGGTCGGGGTGCAGCAGCAGGTCGCTGTGCGCTTCGTCGCCGAAGCCGGAGATTGCCGAAGCGTCAAAGGAAATGCCGTCGGAAAATGCGCGGGGCAGTTCCCGGGGCGTGATCGCGATGTTTTTCTGTATGCCGAAGACATCACAGAAAGTGAGGCGGATGAATCTGACATCCTCCTCACGGACATACTCGAGAACTTCTTCCTGGGTGTATTTCATAACATCCTCCCAAAAGAGCGCCTAATTGGCTGCATACAATTGTTGATACGGGTTTCTGCTGTCGGGCGTGATGACTGTAAAGGGAGAGCAAAGAAGCGCTTCCAGGTCCAGTGAGAAAATCCGGCAGTAATCTGCGAGATCCTTCCGGAGCTCTGATAGATCACCGGCCTCTGCGGGCCGGGCAGTCACCTGTTCCGGGAAAACGATGCCGCTGCAGTCGGAGCGCAGAAACATTTTCCCGCCGTGCATGCCGGTACAGGGAAAACTGCCGACGATGTTTCGCTTCTCGTCCTGAAGGTTCAGTACGATAATGGTTCCGCCGGCCTGGTATTCTCCCAGGAAGCTTCCGGCGCATCCGCCGATGACGAGAACAGGAACCTTTTCCTCGTAGGCCTTCATATGGATGCCGGCGCGGTAGCCCGCATTTCCTTTTACGAAGATTTTTCCGCCTCTCATCGCGTAGCCTGCCGCATCTCCGATATTTCCGTGAATGATGATCACGCCTTCATTCATCGTATCCCCGACTGCGTCCTGGGCGTTTCCGTACACCGTGATTTCGGTTCCGTTCAGGTAAGCGCCGAGTGCATTTCCGGGGACTCCGTGAATGAAGATCCGTCCCGAAGCCATGCCGGCGCCGATAAAGCGCTGCCCGAGGCATCCGAAAAGTTCGGCATCTTCCGCGGACTCACGGAGGATTTCGTTGATCCTCCTGTGATCATATTCTTCCGTCTGAATTTTCAGCATTATACCATACCTCCGAATTTTTTTCTACGGTCCTGGGGAGAAAATGCCGCGGTCCGGGCGGCTTTTTTCAGCATTTCAAAGTTGACGGAAGAGAGCGGGGTTTTCTCGCGGATCATTGCCGTATAGATGCCTGCCCGGTCCTCGCATCCGATCAGGATATAGCCTTTAAGAAGCCCGTCCTTCGTAAAGAGGCGGCGGATGGAATTCGCTGTCTTTTCCTCATAGAGTTCTCCGACGCAGCTTCCGGCCGTCATTGCATGCAGTCCGAAGAAACCGATGGAATTCATCGGAATCCCCTGATCAAAAGTCTTTTTGCCGCCGGCCATATTCACGCCGGCCGTAAAACCCTGGAAATACGCGTTCGGAAGGATTGCAAGCACCTTTTTTCTGCCTTCGGAGATGTCCATGCCTTCCGCGCAGTCGCCCGCGGCGTAAATGCCGGGAAGAGAGCTTTCCATGAATTCGTTTACGAGTATTCCGCGGTTCACATCGATCCCCGCGTCTTTTGCGGCGCCTGAATTCGCACGAACGCCGACAGCCAGGATGAGAAGATCAAAAGGCACACACACACCGCTTTTCATTTCCGCTTCATTTTCTTCGAAGCGAACCGCAGTGTCGGAAAGAAGAAAGGAGATGCCTTTTTCTTCGAGATGACGCTGCATGAGCGCTGCGCATTCCTCATCGAGAATACTGGAAAGGATGCGCGGTGCGAGATCGCAGACCGTCAGGCTCTTTACACGTCCATAGAGCCCTTCGGCGCATTTCAGGCCGATGAGTCCCGCGCCGACGATCAGAACCCTTGTTTCGGAAGAGATGTCCCGATCGATCGCAAGCGCATCGTCGAGCGTCATGAAGCTGTGTTTCTTTTTCACCTTGTCAAGACCTTCGAAGGGAGGCACAAAGGGGGAGGAGCCGGACGCGATGCAGAGCGTATCATAGGGAATGCTTTCATCTTGATCAAGCTGTACAAGCTTATTTTCAGGATCGATCAATAAGGCTTTTCTTCCGTAAAGGACATTCGCGTCCATCCTCTCGTAAAAGTCCGGATCCCGGTACAGCATTTTCTCCAAAGTGGTTTTTCCTTGAAGATAATAGGAGATTAAGGGCCTGCAGTATACCGGATGCCTTTCTTCCGAAATTACCGTAACAGAGCCGCAGGGATCCGCTGAACGGATGCCTTCCATGCATGCAGCCGAAGCGATTCCGTTTCCGATGATCACATAATGCTTCATTTCACAGCCTCCCGTTCTTCATAGACGATTGCGCGGTTCGGACAGCCTTTGACACAGGCCGGCTCTCCTGCGGAATTCTGAAGGCAGAGCTCACATTTCTGCATGACGCCGTCAGCATTCGGGGAAAGCGCGCCGTAAGGACACACCAGAACACAGGTAAAACAGCCGATGCAGCGCTCCTGGTTGATCCTGATAACGCCTTCCTCCATATAAAGGGCGCCTGCGATGCAGCTTTTTACACAGAGGGGATCGCTGCAGTGCCGGCAGGAGACGGCGTAGCTGATGCGTTCATCGCCCTCGATATGGATCCGCGGGAACAGCGGCTTTCCTTTGAGCGCAAGCACCATGTCCTTGAGGCCGGAGTTTGCATAAGCACAGTTGTATTCGCAGAGGTGGCAGCCGAGGCACCATTCTTCATTTACATAGACCCTCTTCATATCCTTATTCCCCCGCATGTGAGATTCCGAGAATGGAAAGCTCTTTCTCCGTTAGGCCGACGCCGCGAAGCATCAGGCGGTTTCCTTTCAGCGCCTCGATGGAGTTGATGCCCATGCCGCCCATGATTTCCATGATTTCATGGCGCCAGGCTGTCATCAGATTGATCAGGCGCTCCGAGCCGATATCAGGATTCAGGCGCTTCACGAGGTCCGGGCGCTGGGTTGCAATGCCCCAGTTGCATTTGCCGGTTTGGCAGGTCCTGCACAGATGGCAGCCGAGGGCAAGAAGGGCGGCAGTCGCGATATAGCAGGCGTCCGCCCCGAGGGCAATCGCCTTCACTGCGTCCGAGGCGCTTCGGATGGAGCCGCCGACAACAAGAGAGACCTGATTGCGGATGCCTTCGTCGCGAAGTCTCGTGTCGACTGCGGCAAGCGCAAGCTCGATCGGGATGCCGACATTGTCACGGATCCTGGTCGGTGCCGCGCCGGTTCCGCCCCGGAAACCGTCGATCGCGATAATGTCCGCGCCGGAACGGGCGATGCCGCTTGCGATAGCCGCAATATTGTGAACCGCGGCGACCTTTACGATGACCGGTTTTTCGTAGCCGGTCGCCTCCTTCAGGGAAAGCACGAGCTGACGAAGGTCCTCAATCGAATAGATATCGTGGTGCGGCGCGGGAGAGATCGCGTCCGAGCCTTCCGGAATCATCCGGGTCCTGGAGACGTCTCCGACAATTTTCGCGCCGGGAAGATGGCCGCCGATGCCGGGTTTCGCGCCCTGGCCCATTTTGATTTCAATCGCGGCGCCGGCTTTCAGATAGTCCTCATGGACGCCGAAGCGGCCGCTCGCGACCTGTACGATCGTATTCGGGCCGTAGCGATAAAAGTCCTCATGCAGTCCGCCTTCGCCGGTATTATAGAGGATCCCGAGTTCAGATGCGGCACGCGCAAGGGACGCATGGGCATTGTAGCTGATCGAGCCGTAGCTCATCGCGGAAAACATAATCGGCATGGAGAGCGTGATCAGCGGCGGGAGAGAAGTGTCGATCTTCCCTTTTTCCGTTCTCCGAATCCGCTCCGGTCGTTTTCCGAGGCTTGTACGGGTCTCCATCGGCTCTCTTAAGGGGTCGATCGGCGGATTCGTGACCTGAGAAGCATTGAGGAGGATCCGGTCCCAGTAGACCGGCAGCGGGTTCGGGTTTCCCATGGATGACAGGAGCACGCCGCCGGATCCCGCCTGTTTATAAACTTCGCGGACCGTCTGCTGCTGCCAGTTCGCGTTCTCCCGGAGCATACAGCCGCTTTTTACGATCTTAAGCGCTCTTGTGGGACAAAGAGACACACAGCGCTGGCAGTTGACGCATTTCGACTCGTCACTGATCATGACGCCCAGATCAGGACTCAGGGCATGCACTTCATTTGCGCACTGCCGCTCGCAGACCCGGCACTGGATGCAGCGGCTTTCGTTTCGGATCACTTCAAATTCGGGATAGAGCCACTCGATCGCCATTACATTTCACCGCCTTTCACACGGACGATCACCGGTTCTCCGCCCGCCGGATACGTAATATTTTCTGCATCCGGCTCCATGACGCGGATCGCGGCTTCCTCGCTTGCGATAAATACCTTGTCATCCTTCTCGCCGACAACCATGGAGCGCAGCTTCAGACGATCGTTTAAGGCCATCAGCCCGCCGTTAAAGCCGAAGACGATCGAGAAGGGCCCCGTGACAAGAAGACTCGGGAATACGGTCCGAAGGTACTGCTGAAGCGCCGCCTTTTCAGGATCCTGTTCCTCTTTAATCGTGCTCCAGAAGGGGGCGGCGATGACGGAGGCGGCCTCCTCGAGCGTCAGTCCCTGGCGGCGCAGGAGATAGTCCATAATATAGGTGATGACTTCGGTATCGGTCTGAAGCGTACATTTATAGCCAAACATTTCGATAAAACGGCGATTTGCGTCGTAGGAGGAAATCTCCCCGTTATGCACAATGGAATAATCGAGAAGCGTAAAGGGATGCGCGCCGCCCCACCAGCCCGGCGTATTCGTGGGATACCTTCCGTGCGCCGTCCAGCAGTAGCCTTCATATTCATCGAGCCGGTAGAACTCGGCAACATCCTCGGGATAGCCGACCGCCTTGAAGGAACCCATGTTTTTCCCGCTGGAAAAGACATAGGCACCGTTCATTCCGGTGTTGATCTTCATGACCGTGCGCGCAACAAATTCCTTCTCGTCGAGCTGCAGGGCACGAAGGACCGACGGGAGGGGAGAGACAAAATAGCGCCAGATGATCGGCTCGTCCGTAATTTGGGGAATCTTTCTCGTCGGAATGATCTCCGAATGGACGATTTCATAGGACTCCTTCAGAAAGGCTTCGCATTCTTTTCTTGTACTCCTGCTGTCGAAAAAGAAATGAAACGCGTAAAAATCCCGGTATTCCGGGTAGATGCCGTATGCCGCGAAACCGCCGCCCAGTCCGTTCGAACGCTCGTGCATCGGCTTCATGGCTTCAGAAATCCTTGCGCCGGTCATTTTCTTTCCTTCTCTTGAGATCACGGCCGCGATCGCGCATCCGGACGGTATCCGGATTTCTCCCTCTCTAAGCATATGGATGCCGCTCCTTTCAGGATTATTAAATCAGCCGTTCAGCTTTTCCGGCCGAAATGCCGCGCAAATTCTTTTGCAGGGGCTGAACAAATGAAAAAGGCGCTCATTTACGGACAGAGATCTTGCTCTCTCTGCTCATAAATGAACGCCTTTGCTCATTTGCCGGAAATTATACGCTTCGTGAAGCCATTTGTCAAGAATGAAAAAAACTCCAAAAAGACGACATGCTTTTTCCAAAAATCCGTCAAAATGACATGTTGACAATTAAAAAACGCCGGCGTATAATGCCGGGCATGAAGGCAAAGGCGTCTTCGGGTCATTGGACTCGGGGGCGCCTTTTTTGTTGTTCAGCTCTTAGAATCACATCGTCAATCATCCTGGATGGAGCATTTCGGATGGGGAAGAGCTGAACCCGAACGACAAGAGAGGAGAAAGCGATGAAAACTGTACCGGAATATTTTGGCAGCCTTGTATTTGATGACCGTGACATGAAAGCGCGTCTTTCCAGGAAGGTGTATGACTCCCTGAGAAAGACGATCGACGAAGGGAAGGAACTGGACATCGGCGTCGCGAATGCGGTCGCGCAGGCGATGAAGGACTGGGCAGTCGAGCACGGCGCAACACATTTCACGCACTGGTTCCAGCCACTGACCGGCGTTACCGCCGAAAAGCATGACAGCTTCATTTCTCCGTCTCCGGACGGTTCGGTCATTATGGAATTCTCCGGAAAAGAGCTTGTAAAGGGCGAACCGGA
>CAMVNR010000089.1 GCA_947168905.1 uncultured Lachnospiraceae bacterium | reverse complement strand
GGTACGTACGGTGGTGTGAGAGGTCGGCGGTCTAGCGACCGCCTCCTACTCGATCTTTTGGCTTTTTCCCTTGAAATACGTGGGGATTTGATTAGTTCTAAACTGCTTATTTTCAATGCTCACGAAGCCTACTTTTGCTCATCAAAAATATTGAAGTATAATAAATCCTAAATAAATAATAAATAGTTTCCTACGGAAAAACACATAAAAACGAAGCACAGATTCAGCAGGCGGATGCCAACGCAAATCCAATGGAACTTTGGTAAGCTAAAAAAACTTAAAACCACAGCAGGAATGCGCCGTTCATGATTGCATGAGCGGCGCATTTTTGGCTGTGACTGGGTTGATTCTAATGGCCCAGGGAGCAGGTTAGGATATCCGAACCGGAAGTTGAACTGGAATGAAGAATGTGATATACTTGACTTTAGTATTGCATTATCTATTAATACAAGATAAATAAACTTGACATAAAGATTAGGTGGGAGGGGACAGGTATTATGGACTGGACACAGGAAAATATTCATCAGCTTGTGGTGAAGCAGCGTGCGTTTTTCGAAAGCGGGAAGACTCTGCCCATTTCCTTTCGAAAAGAGCAGCTGATTCGTTTGAGAACAGCGCTTCAGACCTTTGAAAAGGAGATCGAGGCGGCCCTTTATGAGGACCTGCACCGGTCGGAGACTGAGGCATTTTTCTGTGATGTCGGCGCCGTGATTCTCGAAGTCAACGAGATGATTCACGGACTCAGAAGATGGGCACGGCCGGAGACCCATTTTTCGGGCATTCACTGCTTTCCTTCACTCACGACGAAGGTGTACAAGATGCCCTATGGGGTATCGCTGATTATCAGCCCCTTCAATTTTCCTTTCCTTCTGTCGGTCGGCGTGCTCGCGGCCGCGATTGCCGGGGGAAATACGGCCGTGATGAAGGCAAGCTCCAAATCGAAGGCCTGCACTGCGGTGCTTCAGAAAATGATCGCCGCCACCTTTCCAGAGGACTATGTGACGGTTGTCGACGGCGGCCATGATGCGGCAGACATGTGCCTTTCGGAGCGCTTTGACAAAATTTTCTATACGGGTTCGCCCCGTGTCGGTGTGCATGTTATGGAGATGGCGGCAAAGAATCTGACGCCGGTGACGCTGGAGCTCGGGGGAGAAACCGGAAACTGGTGCATCGTGAGAAAGGACGCGGATCTGAAGGACGCAGCAAGAAAGATTGCCTTCTTCAAGCTCTTAAACAGCGGCCAGATCTGTATCAATATCAACCAGGTGGCGGTGGCGAAGGAGGTGGCGGAAGACTTTCTTGCCGCGCTGAAGCAGGAATACATCCGCCAGATCGGTAAGAACGCGCTGGAGAATCCGGAATATCCGAAGCTGATCGGCGAGAAGGCCTATCAGAGCTGTGCCGCGGAGGCGGAGAAATATCGGGAGCGCATCGTTCTCGGCGGGACGGGGAACCCGGAAACGCTGCAGTTCGAGCCGACGATTATCTATCCTGTAAAGCCTGATGAAGGAATCGTATGCCACGAGCTTTTCAATCCGCTTCTTCCGGTGGTGCCCTTCGAGGACGCGAAGATCGATGAGATGCTTAAGGTCATTTCATCGCGGGAGCATGGCCTGGCTTTCTATGTCTTTACGAAAGACATCCGCTGGGCAAAACACGTTATGAAGACACAGCAGTACGGCGGCGGCTGTATCAACGAAGTTTGTCTGCACCTGATGGTGAAGGGTGTTCCCTTCAACGGAACCGGGCACTCGGGGCTTGGCGCATACCATGGAGAATGGGGTTTCAGGGAATTTACGCATCCTCAGACGGTGTTGCGCGGCTATACACACTTCAATCTGCCGCTTCGCGAGCATCCGTACACTGGGAAGAAGAATGCCTGGAAAATGAAGCTCCTTAGAATATTTGAACGCTGATTGATAAGGGGGAAAAAGAGTATGAGCGCATCTGTAATGAAAAGAATCTGGTGCCGCAGCTTTCAGGGTGTTTTGAAGCTTGGTAATTATTTCCTCGGCTACCGGACACCGGAGTATCTGCAGAAGCCTGGCGCCGTAAAGGAACTGCCTCAGACAATCCTGTCCCGCGGAATTCGTCACGTCCTTTTTGTGACGGATGAAGGTCTGATGAAGATCGGCCTGCCGAAAAGCTTTATGGAGGCGATGGACGAGGAGGGGCTCTCGTATACCGTGTTCAGCCATATTCAGCCGAATCCGACGGACGAAAATGTAGAGGAGGGCTTCAGGGTGTTCCGTGAGTCAGGCTGCGATGCGATTGTCGCTTTCGGCGGCGGATCACCGATGGACTGCGCAAAGGCGATTGCCGCGAAGAATGCACATCCGAAGAAAACAGTCCGGCAGCTGCAGGGAATCCTGAGGGTGCATAAGAAGATCGTTCCTTTCTTCGCGATTCCGACAACTGCCGGTACCGGTTCCGAAACGACGGTGGCGGCGGTCATTACGGAGGCTGCGACCCATCACAAGGCCTCGATCAACGACCCGGCGATTACGCCGACCTATGCGCTTCTTGATCCGGAGCTGACGGCAGGACTTCCGTCTGCGATTACGGCTACGACCGGAATGGACGCTTTGTGCCATGCGGTGGAAAGCTATATCAACTGGACCTACCTCACGGCGCTGGAGAAGGACTATTCCAAAAAGGCGGTGAAGCTGATTCATGACAACATTCTTCGCGTCTATGAGGACGGCAGCGACATCGATGCAAGAAGCGCGATGCAGCTTGCGGCTTTCTACGCTGGACGTTCTTTTACGCGCGGATGTGTCGGATATGTTCATGCGATCGGACACACGCTCGGCGGCCTGTACGGTCTGCCGCACGGCCTGGCGATGAGCATCATCCTGCCGCATGTGCTTCGCGCCTTTGGCCCGGCTGCTGAGAGGAAACTTTCGGAGCTTGCGGATATCTGCGGCATGGGCGTCGGCACGGAACACGAGCGGGCGGAACGCTTTATTTTCTGGATCGAGGAAATGAAGGAAAAGATGCAGATTCCGAAGGGCTATCAGGGCTTTCGGGACGAGGACATCCCGACGATCATCCGCTGGGCGGAAAAAGAGGCGAATCCGCTGTACCCGGTACCGGTGATCTGGGGGGAAGAGGAGTTCCGAAATCTTATCGAGACCGTCCGTAAAGCATGATCAGAGGATATATTTTTTACAGAAAGCAATTCACAATACTGTACTTCCCTGCGTTTTTTTAGTCCGTTAGTCCGTAATTTAGTCCGTACCGATAATGCACTGCAGATATGATGCGCCGCTCCTTTCTAACAATGTAGGATTTATGCGGGTTCCAGAGCATTATCATCGCATAAAAATAGTGTGCCCGAAGGAATTCGAAACAAGCAATTGGAGAAATGCCACTATCAGCGAAGCATACAGATAATAAGAAGGCGGAGCAAATGCTTAGTTCACATCAGCTCCGCCTCTTCTTCGTCTGGATTAATTAATCCCTTTATTCCGCTTCAAAGCCCTTCCCGGAAAGTCTGGGGACTTCTCTGGGGACTTTGATTTTTGAAAGCAGTGTATGCAGGCTCCTTTCTCAGTATTTACGCGGAATTTTGGGCATAAAAAATGGAGACGAAGGGATTCGAACCCTCGACCTCTCGGATGCGAACCGAACGCTCTCCCAACTGAGCTACGCCCCCATTGCTTTTTCAAAGCTTCTATATTGTAATCCCTTTTTTCCGTTTCGTCAAGTAGATTTTTTTACAGATCTGTGATATGATATGAAAAAATGAAAAGGAAGGCCTGAAGAATGTTTTGTTCGAAATGCGGTTCGAAAGCGCCGGACAATGCCCGCTTCTGTACGGTCTGCGGCGCAAGTCTGTATGGTGCACCGATACTTCAGATTGTAAAGGACGCAGAAGGAAATGAAAGCATAGAGGTCATTGCCGGAGCCCAGGGAATTCCTGAAAAGAAGGAAGAACAGGTTCCGGTTCTTCAGATGTCTGCACTTTCACAGATTTCTGCGCCTGCGGCAAAGCCAAAGGAAACTGCCGACCGGATGTATCAGGATGCGGAAGCGCTGATGACCTATGGTGATTATGCGCTTGCGGCGAATGGCTTTAAAAAAATGACTGCAGCATATCCCGATGACTGGCGCGGATGGTTTGGCGAACTTCGGGCGGATATTCTGCACCATTTGGATAAAAACCGTTATGACATCAGCTATACTTATGCATCCGCAAAAGAACATGAGCTGATGGAGAAAGCACTCGGGCTGAATCCGAATGCGGCGGATTACGCCGGCTTTTTTGAAACCGTGCTTCCGGAGTGGGAGTCAAAGCCGCATATGTTTCCGTTACATAAAACTGCGGAATTCGGTCACGGCTTCTGTATGTATTCGACCGATTTCTCCGAGCCGTCGCTGGACGACCGGAATGTCGGAGCAGAATCATATATACGTGCTTCAAGGCCGGAATACAAAGAATTTCTGATTTTTGCAAGAGAAGGGACCTACTATAATCCCGACAGCTTTATGTGCTGGTTTGTCAAGAAGAACGGGATCGGAGATATGATCCGTATGCTGCAGATTCCTGCGCTGACAGCCCGTGCCGACGGCCTTACGGCGCTTTTCCGTGACGGATATCAATCCGGCAAGCTGATTGGACCGAATTACAGCGCCTGTCCGGAACTGGATGAAAAGGCCTTTGAAATACAGGAAAAGCATCGGGGGGATTTTAACGGCCTTGTAAGGCTGGTGCGCGGCTTCGGAATAAACGCCAAATATCATCAGATGGCCAAACAGCTGATTCTGCAGCTGCCCGGAGAACGTGATGAGCGCAGGTTTACCGAACACGGATATACGGTCGTCGGACGGACTGTCGAGATTGCCTGTGAGAATACAGACGGCAGAATGTACTGCCTGCTGCTGGTTTATCCGGAGGGGAACGATCCGCTTCGATATTTGAAATAATCATTTGCTTGCTTGAGAAAGGATAAAACGACGTATGGAAGAGAAGAAGAGTATTGAAGAACTGGCGGCTCTTGACGAGGAAAAACGTGAAGCCATGGAGGCTTTGAAAAGGCAGGAAGAAGAGGAAAAACGCGCAGAGAAAGAAGCGAATCCGCATGGCCTGATCCGGTCTTCCGTTTCAGCGACGCCCGTACCGGAGCTGATCCCCGGAGAAGGAATGGAGGACTACAAAGAGGATCTGGAAAGGTCTTTCCGTCAGATTCACGTCGGCGATGTACTGACCGGCCGCGTCATTGATGTGGACGAGACCGGCGTCCTGATGGATCTTTCGTATTATGCACCGGGAAGAATTCCGGTAGAGGAGATGAGCGCAGACCCGCATTTCGATATCCTGAGCGCTGTGAAGATCGGTGATGAGTTTCAGGGAACAGTAATCAAACGCGACGATGGAAGAGGCAATATTCTGCTTTCAAGGAAACAGGCGGATGATGAACTCTCATGGGAAAAACTGAAAAAGATGATGGAGGATAAAACGGTAATTGAAGGGAAGATTACCGAGGTGGTAAAGGCAGGAGCCATCCTCTATGTGGAAGGGATCCGCGGCTTTATTCCGGCGTCAAAGCTGGCTCTGGAATATGTTGAGAATACCGAAGAGTACCTGAATAAACCGGTTCGCGTCCAGGTGATCGGCGTTGAGGAGGATCAAAAGCGTCTGGTTCTTTCTGCAAAAGAATTGCTTCAGGAACAGGCAATTGAAGAAAAAAACAGAAAGATCAGCCGTCTCGTGCCCGGGAATATCGTTGAGGGAACGGTTGAAACGATCAAGGATTACGGTGCCTTTGTTGACATCGGGGACGGAATCAGCGGGCTTCTTCATATCTCCCAGATCAGGGAGGAGCGCGTCAAAAATATCCGCTCGGTACTGAAAGAAGGCCAGAAAGTGCGTGCGGTTATTACCAAGGTTGATAATGGGAAGGTGAGCCTTTCTGTTAAGGCGCTGATCGAACAGATTGCGACCGAGCGGGCGGAAGAGGAGCCGGAAGAATACAGCGACAACCAGGCGGCCTCGACAAGTCTGGGAGATCTGCTGAAGAATCTGAAACTGTAAAGCAAAAAAACGAGTCCTGAAAAAGAAAAGTATTGTCTTTTGAACGGAAGTCGTGTATAATAGCGTCTATATATTTTTTGTTGAAATAAAGGAGTTGAAAACACCCACTCGATGGATGATGACAGTCGATTGCAACTGATTTTTGTTGTACTCATGTTTGTTTTGTCAGCGATTTTTGCGCTGACAGAAACGGCTTTCTCCGCTGTTTCGAGAAACAAGGTAAAGGTTTCTGCCGAACGCGGAGACAGCCGGGCTAAAAAAGCCCTGTATGTGCTGGATCATTTCGATGACGCCATCACAACACTTCTGATCTGTACGAATATTGCGCATATCGCGGCAGCCTCCCTCATGACGGTCGTTGTGACCAGAAAATGGGGCCTCAGTGCTGTCACCCTCTCGACTTTTCTTGTTACGCTTGCCATGTTTTTCTTTGGTGAAATGCTGCCAAAGAGCATAGGGAAAAAAGCGAGCGCTAAAGTCAGCCTTTCCATGGCAGGTTTCCTGGTGATTCTCATGAAAATATTCTGGCCGCTGTCGAAGCTTCTTTCCGGCATCGGCAATTTGACTGCGCGTTCCATGAAGGACTCGGAGGAGTTTTCCGTTACTGAAGACGAGTTGTATGATATCATTGAGGATATGGCGGAGGAAGGCGCGATTGATGAGGAACAGGGAGAACTGATTTCGTCCGCCCTTCAGTTTGCCGATGTGGAGGTGTCCAGTATTCTGACGCCGAGGGTAGATGTGGCTGCAGTGGATATTAATGACCCGAAGGAAGAGATCCTTCAGTTTATTCAAAAGCAGAACCACAGCCGTATTCTGGTCTATGAGAAGTCTGTTGACAATGTGATCGGTGTTCTCCAGATCCGGAAATACCTGAAACAGTACATTAAGAACAAGGAAATGCCGGAGCTGAGGCCGCTTCTGGACGAAGTCTATTATACCCATCAGAGTACCGGCATCGATGAGCTTCTGGACGAGATGACCCGCCGGAAGCTGAATATGGCTGTCGTGACGGATTCCTATGGCGGAACGCTCGGAATTGTGACGGTCGAAGATATCCTGGAGGAGATTGTCGGAGAAATCTGGGATGAGGACGATGTCATCCGGGATCCCATTGTTGAGATTACCAAAGATGTGTACCTTGTCAACGGAGATGAAACGGTACAGGATACCTTTGACTATATCGGATTCGAAGTTCCGCAGGACGAAGAGGAGAACCGGTTTACGAATCTGCTCATGTCGGACTGGGTCTGTGAAATGCTTGGCAGAATTCCGGCACGCGGAGATTCCTTCTGCTACCATAATCTGACGGTGCTGGTCAATGAAGTCGTTCATAATCGTATCCTGAAGATTCGTGTGGATATTGAACGCAGTGAAGAGGAGGCGGAAGCATGACGACGAGCATTCTTGTTTTTGCCGGAATCATTCTCTGTATCGCCGCTTCCGCATTTTTCTCAGGATCGGAGATGGCGCTCAGTTCATGCAATACTGTGCGGCTGGAAAATGAAGAAAAAGCCGGCAGCAAAAAAGCCGGCCGCGCGCTTCGCCTGTCGACGAATTTTGATGATTCCCTGTCTGCAATTCTGGTCGGCAATAATCTGGTAAATACGGCGGCCTCGTCTCTTACGACAGTGCTGATTATTCTTCTGACCGGTGCTGACAAACTGAACTGGCTCGGTACGCTGGTTGTGACGATTCTGGTGATCATCTTCGGGGAAACCATTCCGAAGATTGTATGCAAAAAGTACGCGAACCGCTTCTCCCTGTCGGTATCCGGGATGATCCAGTTCCTGATATATCTGTTTAAGCCGCTGAATTTTATCGTTGTCGGACTTGTGAATCTTCTGACCCGCGGGATGCGGGAAGAGGAAGAGAATGATCAGGAAGAATCGCAGATGGAACTGCAGTCTCTGATTGAAACCGCCGAAGACGAGGGGGTACTGGATTCGGACCGTTCGGAACTCCTCTCTGCGGCAATTGACTTCTCGGATATATCCGCTGAGGAAGTCATGACGGCGCGTGTGGATATGGAGGCGCTGAACATTGACGATGATCCTGAAGAAATACTCGATGTGATTCTGAATTCCTCGCACAGCCGGATGCCGGTATATGAGGACAGTATCGACAACATTATCGGGGTGATTCATTTGAACCATCTCCTGAAATCTCTGAGCGCCGGGGAACAGCAGGATATCCGCAGTCTCATGATGCCCGCCTGTTTTGTTTACCGCACAATGAAGCTGCCGCAATGCCTCGACAATATGAAAGCTGCCAGGCAGCATCTGGCAATTGTGACAGATGAGTACAGCGGAACCCTTGGCGTGATCTCAATGGAAGACATTCTGGAGGAAATCGTCGGCGATATCTGGGACGAAACCGATACGGTGGAGGAAGAGGTTGTAAAGACCGGTGAGAATGACTTCACGATTGACGGCGATATGAATATCGATGATTTCCGGGACCTTCTGGGGATTCCGGAAGATGAATTCGATTATGACAGCAATACGGCGGGCGGATTCATGATTGAATACCTCGGTGATTTTCCGAAGCAGGGGGATGCGGCCGAATTTAAGGGATACAGGATTGAAGTGACCGAAATGGACGAACGCCGCGTGGAGAAACTGCACATAACCAGACTGAACGAAGACGAAAAAGAAGCGGCAGAATAAGGTCATGACGAGACGGAAGTATATTATCGGAATTCAGGCCAATGTAGACGCGGGGAAAACGACCCTGACAGAGCAGCTTCTGTACTATGCTCACGGAATCAGAAAAAGCGGAAGCGTCGATTCGGGGACGACGACAAGTGATTTCCTTGAAGTGGAAAAGCGAAGAGGAATCTCGGTGAAAACCTCGGTGGTGGAGCTGGAATACGGGAACGCGCAGATACAGATACTCGATACACCGGGGCATCTGGACTTTGCCGGTGAAGTGCTTCGCTCGCTGTATGCGCTTGACGGAGTCGTGCTTCTGGTATCCGCTTCCGACGGGGCGGAAGGACGGACACAGACACTGTTTCATGCTCTTCGAAACCTCGGACTGCCGGTTGTTGTCTGTATTAATAAGACAGATCTCCCGGGATTTTCACGGGAAAAGGCGCTGAAGGACCTGAAGGATCGCCTGGGCGGGATTTTTGTACCCCAGGATATTCCGCTGCATGAGATGCTTCCTTATCTCGCGGAAGCCGATCCTGAGCTCGAAGAAAAATATCTGCTTGATGAGCCTGTGGCGGATCAAATCATCCTGGAGAGGCTGAAGAATCTGTCGCAGGCTTCTGTGCTCTCTGCCGTGGTATTCACATCGGCAAAGAACGGAGAAGGACTGGAAACGCTGCTGAAAACAGCGGTCTCCTGTCTGCCGGATACGAAACAGGCCGCGGGGAGCGGACTGTCGGGAACCGTTTTCGGCATCTCGCATCATCCGCGGGATGGAAAAGCTGCTTATGTACGGCTTTTCAGCGGGACCCTGCGCTCGAGGGATGAACTTCCCATAGCGCGGCTCGGGATCGGTACTTATGAAAAGATCTCTCAGATCCGCACGCTTCAGGGCGTACGGGAAACCCCGGCGGCAGAAGTCTCTGAAGGAGAAGCAGCGGTACTTTACGGACTGCATGATATCCGGGTCGGAGATATTATCGGAGAGAAGCCGGCGGGAAGGAAGGAGATTCCGGCGGAAATGCTGGATGCGAAGCCTCTTCTTTTGACGGAGGTTCTCCCCGGCGCCGGAACCGATGAACTGAAGCTCGCGGAAGCGCTTTCGATCCTTTCTGAAGAAGAGCCGCTGCTTGCGTATGAACATAATCCGCTGACGAAGCAGAGCTTTGTACATATCACGGG
>CAMVNR010000088.1 GCA_947168905.1 uncultured Lachnospiraceae bacterium | reverse complement strand
TATTCCCTCTCAGTTTGTTCTGAGAATAGTATACCATACAAATGCATTTTATGCAAGTTTTAGGTGTAACAATGTACTAATACCGGTTACTGATTATACTACATTTAACCGGAATTATCAAATCAAACTTCCGCTGAATTTAGAACTTTCTGTTCCGGCATCCGACCCGGTGCGCCTCTTAAGTGCCTTCGTGGAGGGAATGGACCTTTCCGACCTGTATCAAACCTATGACAGGATCAGAAAAAGCCAGGCGACACCGCGTCAGATGTTAAAGATCGTTCTCTATGCGGCAATGAACCGTCTCTACTCCAGCAGGGAGATAGAAAGCGCCTGCAGGAGGGACATCAATAAGCTGCATTTCAGGATCCAATCAGGGAGGACAGGACTGCATCTGTTTGAACTGAAAAGCGCATAGATTTTGAAAAGCTAAAAATAAACGAAGGCGCCCGAAAGAGCGCCTGGGAAAGTACACATCGATAGTCGAAATGGACGGAGTTATCCACAGAAACCGGCCGAAAAGTGCTGAAAAACCCGAAAAAGAGGCTGCCGCCCCAGCAATGATACCTCAAATATCATCTGCTATTGCGACAGCCCCTCGCATTTTTTATGCGACAGCCGCAGTGTTTTCCAGCAGCCCGATTTCATGGAAGACATCCGTTACGGTACTGACCGGGACAATGTCCATTTTGTCCAGAATTTCCTTAGCGACATCCTTCAGGTCATAGAGGTTTTCCTTCGGGATGAACACTCTCGTGATGCCGGCGCGTTCTGCCGCAAGCAGCTTTTCCGGAAGACCGCCGATCGCCGTGACGGAGCCGCGAAGGGACACTTCACCGGTCATGGCGATGCCGGTATCGACGGATTTCCCGGTCAGAAGAGACGCGAGCGCGGTTGTCAGCGTGATCCCGGCGGAAGGACCGTCCTTTGGCACCGCTCCCTCCGGTACGTGAATGTGCAGGTCCTGGCTGCTTAGATTTTTGGCTTGTGCCGGGAACAGCGCTTTTACCAGACTCAGCGCGATCCGGGCGGATTCCTTCATGACGTCGCCAAGCTGCCCGGTGATGATCAGTTCCCCGGTGCCGGGGGTCAGCAAGGTTTCGATAAATAATATCTCTCCGCCGACGGGTGTCCATGCAAGACCTGTGACAACGCCCGGTTTTGATTCGGAAAGCCTGGTGCCGTGACGGATCGGACGCATATCCAGCGTTTCCTTCACAAGCTCCTTTGAAACGGTAATTTCCGAATCCGGATTCTCGGAAATACGGACGGCGAGACTCCGGCAGAGGTTATCGATGCATTTCCGTAATCCGCGGACACCGGCTTCCATTGTATAATCCAGGATCAGCGATTCAAGCGCATCATCCGTAAAAGTCATCCGGTCTTTATGAATGCCGGCGGCTTCCATGGACTTTCTTACGAGATGCTCCCGCGCGATCTGCAGTTTTTCCAGAGGGGTGTATCCCTGGAACTGAATCACCTCCATCCGGTCTAAAAGCGGCTGCGGAATCGTATCTGTCGAATTGGCAGTACAGATAAAAAACACGTCCGACAGATCATAGGGAACATTCATGTAATGATCCGTGAAGCTGTTGTTCTGCTCCGGGTCCAGCACTTCCAGAAGCGCGCTCGCCGGGCTTCCGTTATAGGAAGCGGACAGCTTATCCACTTCATCGAGCACCATCACCGGGTTGGAGACGCCGCTTTTATGTATGCCGTCCATAATCCGCCCTGGCATCGAGCCGATATAGGTCCTTCTGTGCCCGCGGATATCGGATTCATCATGTACGCCGCCGAGGCTGACCCTGACGTACTCTCTGCCAAGCGCCTTCGCGATGCTCTTCCCGATGCTGGTCTTGCCCGTCCCCGGCGCTCCGACGAAGAGCAGAATGGAGCCGGACTGCTCCTTCTTCAGGTTCATGACGGCGATCTGCTGAATGATCCGCTCCTTTACTTTCTTCAGTCCATAGTGGTCTTCATCGAGAATCCGCCGCGCATCGGAAAGGTCAATCCTTTCGGCTTCTTCCTTCTTCCAGTTCAGCGTGGTGACGAAATCCAGATAGTCGTAAAGCATTCCGGATTCTACACTTTCCTTTCCTTCCTGCTTCAGACGGTTCAGCACCTTTTCCGCCTCTTTTCGCGCGGCTTCATTCATACCGGAGGTTTCGATCCGCTCGGCAAACTTCTGAACATCCGTCACGTTTTCTGGATGCATTTCATCCAGTTCCTTCTGCAGATGCTCCATCTGGCGCTTGATCGCGGCTTCCTTATACCGCTGCTGATACTCCTGCTGCTGGGAGCTGACCGCTTCATTGGTGATCCTTCCGACCTCCATAAACTCATAGAGCGTCTTTTCGATCAGTTCGGCGCGCGCCTTCCTGCTGTCTTCCTGCAGGACAGCGTACCGCTCTTCATTCGAAAGCTTCAGGAGTGGAGACATGACACAGGCGGCCATTTCAATGGAATCCACCTGGTCAATAAAGTACTCCGCGGCTTCGGCCCACTGAAAAGCGGAAGAAAATCGGCGCATCTCCTGCTTCAGGCCGGCCAGCTTTTCCGCCGCCTCTTTTTCCGGCAGATCCTCGATATCTCTCCGTCTCGAAATATTCAGCTGAATGGTCTTGTCGGAATTGATCTGTACGTCTTCGATGGTCACCCGGTACTGCGTACGGATGACGGCGTAGCCCTGTGCGTTCAGCTCCTGAATGAAGCCGGACACGCCGATGGGATAGAAGCTGTTTTCCTGCGGATCCGACAGGCCGTCCGCTTCCTTTGCCACAATCAGGACGATTTTTTCGTTCATGGCAAGCCCTTTGCCGCCGGCGTTCTTCTTAAGATCTTCCGTGGGGAAATAAAGCACGGCGTTCGGGGCGGCGATAATGTTGTGAATTGGTATGACGAGCATGGCTACCTCCTTATAAGTGAATGTTCGTTTAATATATGCGCTTTTTTATCCCCGCCTGCATTTTGGCGGGGATGGATTTGTTACAACAGAAGCATTGTCTGCAGCATCTCTACCAGCTCTCTTAAGTGGGCTTCGCTTTCACCGGCCATGGAAGCCCGGTTCATTGCCATAAAGCGGACGGGAGACAGAAGCAAGGCTCCGAGTGTCCAGTCGCTGCATTCCCGGATCTGTCCGCGGCGCTGGTATTCATGGATGCTTTCGAAAATGTCGCAGGAGCAGTCCTTTTCACAGACTTCCGAGGAGAGCGTGGGGCAGCGGGAGCACTGCTCGACAAAGCTGAAGACATCCTCATGCTCGGAGGAGTATCTGTAATATCCCCGCACAACCGCGTCGATGGCGGCGCCGGCGTTCATATCCGGAAGGATACAGCCGCTCAAATACTCGTACGATTTGTGAGCGTATTCGCGGAAGGCTTCCGCAAGCATGGCATCTTTATTTTCATAATATACGTAAATGGTGGCAGGAGAAACGCCGGCTTCTCTGGCAATCTTGGAAACGGACGTGCCGTCGATCCCCTCGCGGAGAATCAGGCGGACGAGCGCCTCTTTGATTCTCTGCTGCTTATCTTCATCCTTGAGACGCATAAATCCTACTCCTTCATGAGACTGTGTTAATAATAAACGATCATTCAGTTATTGTCAAGTGCTTTTTCTTCTGCAGACGGAAGAAATGGCGGATGAGCGGTTCATCAGCGGAGAAAAAAGATATCCTATAATCCAGGTCAGATAATTAATAGTCATCGGCTGCGGTTTCCTGTATAATGGCACTATCAGGAATGGTGATATTACTAAGAACAGGAGGCTGCAACAAATGAATCAGTATGTATTTGAGGAAACAAGACCGGTCGTCGAGACGAAGTACGGAAAGCTTCGCGGTGTGACATACGGTGATATGAATATTTTCATGGGCATTGAGTATGCGCATGCGAAACGCTTCCATATGCCGGAAGAGCCGGAATGCTGGGAAGGCATTAAGAATGCCTATCAGCACGGACCGATTTCGATGCAGGTGCTTGATACGAACCCCTTCTTCTATTACCGCGGAATTCATGTGCTGGAGAAGCAGAGTGAGGACTGCCAGAACCTGAATATCTGGGCGCCGAAGACGCTGAACGAAGAGAAGCGTCCGGTTTTTGTGTGGATTCACGGCGGCGGATTCTTTGCGGGAAACGCTTATGAGGAGATTTCTTTCGACGGATTCAACCTGGCGCATCACGGAGACATCATTTTCGTCTCGATTAATCACCGGCTGAATATCTTCGGACATCTGAATCTGGAGGATTACGGGGAGGAATTCAAGAATTCCGCGAACGTCGGCATCTTTGACGTTGTTATGGCGCTTAAGTGGGTTCATGAGAATATTGCAGCTTTCGGCGGCGATCCTGAAAACGTCACGATCTGCGGACACTCGGGCGGCGGCGGAAAGGTGCAGTGCATGTACCAGATCGAAGAATGCGTTCCCTATTTCCAGAGAGGCATCTGCCTGTCCGGTGCGCGGGGAAAGAACGGCGCGGGCACGGCGATGGGCGACAGAGAGACTTCAAGGGCTGTCGCAAAGGCCATGCTGGACGATCTGGGCATTACGAAAGAGAACATCAACGAGATCTATGACGTTCCCTTCAGCGCGCTTCTGGAGGCCTGCAAAAAGCATTCCAGCCCCTTTAACTGGTCTCCCGTGAAGAATGATTTCTTCCCGGGATTCCCGGCGGAAGTGGGACTCATGGAGTTCTCCAAAGACAAGCCGATTATCTACGGATCGACGCTCGGAGAGTTCCCGACGCTGAAGCTGACGGCGGAAGAGAAGGCGGCGATGACGGAAGAGGACAAGGTCGCTTTCTTCAGGGAGAAGCTCGGCGAAGGCGCGGACCGCATGATGGAGCTCTTTAAGGAAGCCTATCCGGACCACGACCTGATTGATCTGGCCGCGCATGATTCCAGGTGCCGCCTCGGTGCGATCCAGTCCATTGAGAAGCATCTTGAGGCGGGCTGCAAGGAGGTTTACAATTTCCTGGCAGCGTACAATGTGCCGGAGGACGGCTCCATTCCGATCTGGCACGGCGGTGAGGTTGCGTATATCTTCATGAACGAGGACAAGGTGCTGGCGCTGAATCCGGCCGTTTACGGTCAGCTGTACGGGAAGATTTTCAGCAGTCTGGTACTTAACTATGTGAAGACCGGCAATCCGAACTGCAATTATCTGCCGCAGTGGCACCCGGTCACAAAAGGCGAGATGAGAACCATGATCATCGACAAAAAGCCCCGGGAGGCTGTGAATTTCGATACCGAGCTTGTAGAGCTCAGCGCCAAATATATGCCGAAGTTCAAACTGGTGCTTCCGACGAAATAAGAAACACGGTTTTGGCTTATCAGAACAGGCTTCCGGGGAATGCCGGAAGCCTGTTTTTTTGGCTTTCTTATTCGACTGTAAACCCAATCGGATCGGTATCCAGAATGGTTTCGTAGCTGCTAAGATCGTAGATGTGGAAGGACAGCTCCACCTCTTCGATCTTTTCGATATCGTTTTTTTCCAGCTCGCTTGACATCAGTGTGATATCATCAATCGCCATCTTTCCGCTATAGATATCACAGGTGAAATACGGGGTCATCATAAAGCCGTTGACGGAGAAGTTTTCGCAGCTGATCCCGATATTGCGGCCGGTGCTGTTTTCCATATACAGCAGAATGCCGGCGCCCCAGAAGCTTTCTTCGTCTACGTATTTGCCGACAATACGGATTCCGTCTGCATTGTACAGCTCTTTTCCGCTGTCGTCCGGCGTGGTGTCCATGCTGTCAAAGGCGGAAGTCCTGATGGTAACAGCGTCCGTATTAAAGAGGTCGTCCCAGCTGTCGGAATCATATACGTGGAAATAGATCTCGATCTGTCCGACTTCTTCGATGCCGGCGGCTTTCAGGCCGGAAGAGGACAGGCTGAGTGTCTCATTTGCCTTCTTCCCGGATGCGACACTGGCGCTGAACAGATCGGTAATCATATAATTGTTTACGATCAGCGCATGGCAGCTTACCGAGATGTTTTTGTCCGTATTGTTCTCAATCAGCAGTTTAATGCCGTCGCCCCAGATACTGTCTGTGACATATTCTTTCGCGGTGATTTTCACGTCATCCTGATCTGCAAGCACCTGTTCTTCAATGGTCACCTGTGCGGATGAAGACGTCTCCTCCGGCGTCTCTTCCTCGGTTTTTTCTGCTTCCTGCGCGGTTTCACCCGCACCGTCCGCGGTTTCCCGGGTCTTGTCCGTAATTCCTTTTGTCTCCTTCGTATCTGACGATCCGCTCGCCGCAGCCATCAGGATGAACAGTGCCAGTACCAGGATCAGACTGATGATTTTTATTCCTGTTTTTCTCATGTTTCCCTCCAGATTTTTCGGTAATGTATTATTATCAGCAGGACAATGCCTGTTGTAATCACCTCCAGGGCAATGTCCCAGGGATCGAATGTCCCGGAAAGAAGCCCGGTTTTCTGCATCAGCTCCGTGGCGGCTTCACAGGAAGCGCACAGCACAAAAACAGCGATTCTGCTGTTCCTTCCCTCTCCGAGAAGAGAAACAACTGCGAAGGTCAGCGCGGCTGCCCAGAGGATATCGGGCAGGAAATTATTCACGAGGCGAAGAAGGATCCTGCCTTCTGCCGGGGACTGCCTGCGGGATGCGGGCGCTGTTTGAAAAAAGCCCGTTAATGCCTTCGTAACAGCCGCCTGCGGCCGGAAGAAGAGATAGATCAGAAGCCCGAGCGCCAGGCAAACGGCCGCAGCAGCCAGGGTAAGGGCTGTTTTGTTTCGCACTTTCCCAACCATCCTTTCATTGTAAGAAATTCCGGACAGCATTTCGATGGGCTGAATGGTAAGCTTTATTGTATTATTTTCGCTGGGATTGTAGTCCCGTAAATTACGGGAATATGAGGGGAAATGATGCCTGACAGGCAGAAATGGGTTGAAATGGAGCTTAACGTCTGCTTTCCCGAAGCGGTTCCTGACCGTTTTCCAGGAGCAGCTCGTTCACCTGGTCTACGGAATGGATTTTTTTGTTGACTGCCACTATGAGGACGATGTCCCGGGCATCCTTCGCATACAGCTCCCGCATGCCGTAGAGCTTTAGGGCACGCTGCGTATCCTTCAGATTCAGCCCGAGCGCAAATAGGAAGCGCAGGATATAATCCCGCTCCGATGTATGGCTTTCTCCCGACAGCAGCTTGTAGCCGTATTTTTCCGGAAAGTCTGCCTGCCGGATCAGTTCCTTTTTCAGGATCTTCTGCTCGCGGATGCGCTCTTCGATGAAGCTGCAGAAGCCCTCGCTTTCGCGAAGCGCATGCTTCTTCCGGAAGTTTTCCACTTCGGTTACATCGACCTGTTTGAGAAGGTCCATCAGCTTTGAAGTGCTTTCTTCTCTCATGATTCCTCCGTTCACAGCCTTTGATATCCGGGCGGAATCCCGGGGAACGCCCCGCGCCTTTTTGCTTTACATTTACATTTCCGGCGGGCTGTGATATATTATTGATACCAAAAAAATCCAAGTATTGCAAGGGATATTCCGATGATTTCCGAAAACGACCGCATCCTGTCTTACTACGAACCGCTCTCAGAGCTGGACGGAAAAGAACATGTCGAGCTGGTGAAACACACCGTTACCGGGCAGCTGTATGTCAAAAAAACGCTGTCTGTATACGACCGGTCTGTTTTCGAATTTATCCGCCGGGAAAAGCCGCAGAATGTTCCGGAAATCATCGAAATTCTGCAGGAGGGCGATGAGCTCATTGTCATAGAAGAGTATTTTTCCGGCCGGAGCGTCCGTGAGGTGCTGAGCGAGCATGGCCCGCTGTCCGTACAGGAAACGCTCCGGATCACGGAGGAGCTCGTCCGGATCCTGATTCCTTTCCACAGCATTGATCCGCCGATCGTACACAGGGACATTAAACCCGAAAACCTGCTTCTGTCGTCGGACGGCGTCCTGAAGCTGGTGGATTTCAACGCGGCGAAAACGCCTTCCGAGAATAAAACCAGGGATACGGAGCTGTTCGGGACGGTCGGTTACGCGGCTCCGGAGCAGTACGGCTTCGCAGAGTCTTCGCCGGCGACGGATATTTACGCGGTCGGAATGCTGATGTGCGAGCTTTCCACCGGTACGCTGGACCTGCGTATGCTTCCCCCGATCCTTCGGCCGCTTGTGGAAAAATGCACACGGATCGATCCTGCGGACCGCTTCCGGGACGCTTCGGAGCTGTCTTCGGAGCTTTCTCTGTTCGCTAAGCAGTTTCGGCTGCCGGATTCCCCCGTACCGATCGTCCGTCCGCCGAAAGAAAGAGCTTCCGTAAGAACGCTTCCGGAAGCGGGGAAAAACCGCAGGCGCTTCCTTCCGCCGGGCTTCCGTACCGGGAAATGGTGGAAGATCGTGCTCGGCATCCATGGATATGTGCTGATCCTGCTGATTTCCTGGGCCGGCGGCTCCACACAGGACACTCTGATGGCCTGGATGCAGGAAAGCGTCCTCGGCTTCGTCACGATGATACTTTCTGTCCTGGTGGATTTTAACTACCTCGGGATCTGGTCAAAGCTTCCGCTCCTGAAAAGTCAGAAGCCGGGACTCCGTATTCTTGGACTCGTGGTTTATCCGGTGCTGATTTTCTCGGTCATGCTGTTTTTATCCATACTGTTTGCCATGGTCTCCGGCTCCAAACCGCACGGATAATTCAGGAATGCCTCCTTTGCCTCCCTGATTTTGAAATCGAATCCGCGGAGCGCGTCGAAGGGCGCAAAGATTTTGGCCCGCTTGGAGAGCGGCATTCCGGGATGCTTCAGCCGGAAAGGATCAAACGGATCGTGCTGCGGCTTTCCGTGCTCCAGTGTCTTGATATATTTGAAATTTTTCGGGAGCGGCATATCGCCCAGAATCACATTTTCACTCATTTTGCACCTCATTGAAATTACATGAAAATCGAACAGGTGTTCGCCTGTAAAAATATGATAATCCTTTTCCGGCTGTTTGTCAATACGTAAAAACAGTCAGAAGTTTTTGTGATTGACTATTGCAATGGAATTCCTTGTGGTTTAGAATAAATAACAAATACCAAGGGGAACGGAGGTAAAGATATGTTCTGTGAAGTTTGCGGAGCCAGAATGGAAGAAGACAGTGTGTTCTGTCCGGAATGCGGAGCCAGACTCGGACAGAATTCCGCACCCGTGATGCAGGCCCCGGGGCAGCAGGCGGCGGTACCCCCGGCCGGATATATGCAGGGAGCCGGCCAGCCCGCGAACCAGGCCTATTATCAGGGGCAGCCTCAGCCGGGCCCGGAATATCAGCAGTCCCGGGCGGGGACGGGATATCAGCAGCAGGAGACGGTGTACCTTCAGCCGGAGATGAGAATGAATTATCAAACACCCCCGGCAAAGCCTGCCAAACCGCCGAAGAAACCGGTAAACAAAAAAATCTTTATTATCATCGGCGCTGCCGCGGCAGTGCTTGTAGCGCTGGTTATCCTCGGCATTCTGTTCCTTCCGGAAATTCTGTCGGGCGGGATCAGCATTTCCGGTTCGGGAAATACCGCTCCGAAGCTGTTCTGTTTTTACAGCAACGGTGAAAAATGGGTTGCTCCGGAGGCCGGCCTGGAGGTAAATGACTTCCTGAACGACGAGGAGGTCCTGGCGGTCGGCACAAATGTAAGAAAAAATGCCGCTCTCATCAGATTCGAGGATTCCGTGTGGTTCTTTGACGGCACGAACACGGCGGAAATCCGGGAGATCGACGCCGAAGAGCTCTACAATGGCGGCGGCTTTATCTGCGGTTTTGTTGGCGACGGCAAGGATTTTACCTACTGCATGGACGATACGCTCTGGCTGTACCATGCAGGACAGTCGACAGCGATCAGCGATGAAGGAGCACTGAAGGACGTCTCCTCCGGCGTTTCACCGATTGCTTCTTCGGACGGGAAATATTTCGCGTATGCTATTCCGACAGACGGCTCGGACTATAGAAGCTATGTCTGGGACGGGAAAAAGATGATCGAGATCGGAAAGAACAAGTACGTGGTCGGCATCACGGACGGCGGCAGGAAGCTTTACTACGTGGATAAGAGCAAAAAAACCGACAAGAGCTCGCTGATTGTCAGAAAAGGCATTGAAGGCGACAAGGAAGAGACGCTGATCTCGACGGATG
>CAMVNR010000087.1 GCA_947168905.1 uncultured Lachnospiraceae bacterium | reverse complement strand
GGTCGCCCTGCTGGGGTTCTGGTCCCGCCCCCTGCAGCTCGAGGAACTCCTGCGTGCCCATGACTTTTCCGTTCAAAAGCGTGTGGAGCATCAGCAGGAAATTCGCAAACTGGATGTGCGTCAGGACGGGAATGGCGGAAAGATATTCGAGAAGCGCCTCCCGGTACTTTGCCGGAATTCCGTATTCCTGCATATACGTCCGGACCACCGCATCGTCAACGACAAAGGAAAAAGCCGGCCCGATCACCACCTGGTCGCTCGTTTCCTCGATCTGCACGCGTCCGTACGGTACGTCGGCAATCGTTCCGCAGAACTCCGGATTCTTCTCAAAAGGCGTCAGCGACAGGTTGATTTCGGCGGAAAAGCCAAGATAATCGCCGATGCTGGAATACAGCACCTCTTTCCCATGCAGGAGCACGGTCGGAATGCCGGTAGCGATATAGAACTGCCGGCAGATCTCTGTATATTCTTCCTGTGTCTTATATCCCGACATCCGACTCCCCTTCGAAGCTTTACGTCCTGTCCCGAAGTCTTCTTTAGAAGCTCCGGATTTCGCGGACCGTGTCCGCATCCAGCCGCCGCACGATTTCCGTCAACAGCCGCACCGTATTCACATAATCGTCGTAATGAATCATGCTGGTCGGCGTATGACAGTAGCGTGAAGGCACATTGAGAAGCAGTACCGGCATCCCTAAGCGGACCGTCTGGAACTCTTCCGCATCCGTTCCGCCACGCTTCATCACGGAGGTCTGGTAAGGAATTCCGCACTCCTCCGCGACGGAGACGGCAAAGCGCATCAGCTTGCGGTTGGAAATGGTTCCCGAATCCATGAAGCAGAGATCCGGCCCTTTTCCAAGCGATACGCGCTCCCTGTCCGCGCCGGGCACGTCATCCGCGATTCCGACGTCGACGGAAAAGCCGATGTCCGCCTGGGAGGCATATCCGAGCGTCTTCGCGCCCCGCGTGCCGACCTCCTCCTGGGCCGAACCGCCGCCGATAAAGGTGTTCGGATGGCCGAGGCGCTTCAGGTTCTCCATCACGCGGTAAGAAACCGCGCAGCCGATGCGGTTGTCCCAGGCCTTGTTCACGAGGTGCTTCCGGTCCTTTCCGAGCTGTACAAAATCGCCTTTCGGAACGATAAAGTCCCCGATCCGGATCCCGAGCGCCATCGCCTCTTCTTTAGAGCTGCAGCCGACGTCCATCACGAGCTTTTCCATCTCCGGATATTCTTTATTCGTGCCGCCCTCCGGGCCGATCGCGCAGAAGGCATCCACGTCTCCCTTTTCGGTCTGGATCACAAAATGCTGTGAAAGGACGCCTGTGATAAAGAAAAAGCCGCAGCGCGCGAAACGGATGAATCCGTCCTGTGTAATGCTCCGGACCATAAAGCCGACTTCGTCCATATGGCCGACCGCGAGGATCCGCGGCCCGGAAGACCCGAGTTCCGCAAGCAGGGATCCCATGCCGTCCGTTGAGACTTTGTCTGCGATGCCCGCGTACTTTTCCCTGAAGTAGTCCCTAACCGCGGCTTCCTGGCCGCTCGTTCCCCTTAAATCCGTGACTTCTCTCAGGAAATCCACTTCCTTCTGATCCAGTACGATCTCCTCATTTTTCATGATTCCGCTCTCGTCCATGATTGTCCTTCTCCTTTTTCGAAATATGAAAGCAGCGTTTTTCAGCTCGTTTTTTTCTCCACAAATTTTGCCTGGTTCATCAGCGGGTGTCGCAGTGTGATCGCGCCGGGGACAGGGCATTCCATCACGCAGGCGCCGCAGTACCAGCATTCGCCGGGATAAAAGACCCGCGGCGCTTCGCCCGGCACCTCCGGCGGCAGCAGCACGTCGATCTGGCAGGCGTTGACACAGCGGCAGCAGCCGATGCAAAGTTCGCCCGAAATCTTCAGCGGCATCACACTCGCGCCGGTGACTTCAGCGGTAAACCGCAGTCCGTCTTCCCGGAACTTCTCATCCGTCATCTCACAAGTCCTCCCCGGTGTTTTTCAAATCCTTTTAGCATGTCGCCTGCATAGGTGTGCGGGACAAAGCCCTTCACTGCCCTGCCGCCTTCCCGGCGGATCGTAATAAATCCGTCCTCCAAAGCCGCGTTTTCAGCTCTCGCGTCGCTCCTTTCAAAATACAGCGGCGCAGAGTCCGCGGTCCGGAACATACAGGCCTGCAGGATCAGCTCCGACACGTCAAGAATGTCCGAAACCTCGTGAAGCCGGACCAGCTCGTGCGGGTTTGCCGCCGAAACCTCGGGAAGCATCCGTTCGCGAAGCTCCTGTATGCTCTGAAGCCCGAGGCTTAGAAGCGCGTCGTTCTTGACGCCGCCGCAGTAGTTCTGCATCAGCTTGGCGGAGGCTGCGTTCAGTTCGCGCCAGTCCATTCCGTCCCGGACGGAAAGCGGACGCAGCAGGCGCTCCCGCTCCGCATAGACAAAATCCCGGTCCGGCTGCAGAAGCTCTGCCGCATCGGCCGCCGCTGCGGCGTGTCTTCCTGCCCAGTGGCCGGTTGCGCAGGCGTGACCGGCACAGTCGGAGGCAAAGAGCATATCGCCGGCCGCAAAAACATTCCGGACATTCGTCTCGAGGTTCCAGTCGTGCATGACGCCGCCCGGCGCTCCGAACAGCTGCCGTTCCTGCACCAGGAAGGAGGCGCTCTGCCAACCGTTTCCATAGCTCTGCAGCAGATGCTTTTCGGGGTCAAAGCCCTGCTTTTCGTAATGGTCCAGGACAGGAATCCGCGTCTTTGCTTCCTCTCCGACCATCATTCCCCAGATCACCCGCCGCTCTTCTTCCGGCATTGCGGAAAGATCCGCGTAGAAGGGCAGGCGGTAGCCGCGCTTCATCAGCTCGTCAAAGGGCATGGTCTCCGGCCCGCGCCATTCATAGCGGGGCTCGTCGATGACGCCGCCCTTCAGGAAGAATTTCTGCCCCGGCGCAGGGCGGTACCGCTCGTCGACCGTCCGGAGAATCCGCCCGTCCCGGTCCACGTAAGGGATCTCGACGCCCCGCGCGTCGACCATCGTCGCAGCGTACCAGGTATTATGATTGTTTCCGGTCGAATACGGCGGGAAAGACCGTCCGGCTGCGGAGAACTCGGCGCGGACCGATTTCTCCATCATGGTAAATTCCATGCCCGCCCGGTACCCCATTGCGTGACCGCTGCCGATGGACTGAAAGGGCCGGAATTCCGAGAGTCCCGGCGTATCCGGGCTGAAGAGCCATATGCGGGCAGGACGGGACATGCACAGCACGGTCGACTTCGCGCGGAACACCGTCACTTTGCCCGTGCGCGTATCCATTCCGATTGCGCCGACGCCCTGCTTGACGCCGTCCGCCTTCCGGTACAGCAGCGTGCACGCCTCCGTCCGGTCAAAAATACGGACGCCGAGCGCGCGCATCCGACGAAGAAGCGCCGGCTTGAAGCCTGTCCCCCATACGCGCAGGGTATAGCGGTTCGTGTAATCGTAAGCGTACATCAGCTTCGTCTTCTCGTCCCGGAAGGCCGCGCCGGCAAATTCATCCTCCGTATCCCGGATCTTGCCGCCCCATTTCTCGAGGTCCAGCAGCCGGTCCCAGCCCTCCGAGGTCTCGATCATGTGGCCGATGACATTGCTGTACCCGCACTGCTCCTCATAGAGCGCGGCGGTCATCTCCTCCGGCCGCACAAGGCAGCCCGGATTAGTGCAGGCCATTTCCCAGTGGTCAAAGCCTGTGCCGGCAGCCCCCGAGCGGATCACCGCACCCTTTTCCAGGAGCACGACCTGCTTTCCCTTTTCCGCCGCAGCAATCGCCGCGAAGCAGCCGGAAAGTCCGCCGCCGAGCACCAGCACGTCGGAAGTTTCTTCCCCAAAAAGGGCGCTTTCATTCGGATACGGCCAGTTCATACGCGCCTCCGACAGATGACTTTGCAATTATTTCTGTAAACAGTTTTGTATATGATCATGAATCAGTCCTCTCCCGTCCGATGAAAATGTCTGAAACCGAGTTTTGCCTGACTGAATGCTATTATATAATATTGTACCGGATTTTGAAATAAGTTTTTGAAAAAAATCGATATGATAAGGCCAGAATCAAAGGGCGGCAGCAAGAACCGCCCGCATAAATATTCCGCAGGAGGAGTCATCCATGAATCACGAAATGCATTTTGACAAGGTAAAGCCGAATACCGGAGCGCTCGACATGCGAAGTCTCCTCGAGGCGCCGGCCGGCACGCACGGCTTCGTACAGGCAAGAGACGGCCATCTGTATTTTGAAGACGGAAAACGCGCCCGCTTCATCGGCTTCAACATCGCGGCGCGCTCCAATACGCCGACACATGAAACGGCCGAAAAGCTCGCGGAGCGCTTCGCCTCTCTCGGCGTCAATGTGATCCGCCTTCACGCGGCGGATGCGAAGATCGGTGACGAGCCCTGCTCCTGGTCCGCCTGCCGCGAGGCGCCGCTTCTCGATTATGAAAGCGGTTCTTCCCGGAATTTTAACGTGGCAGGTCTCGACCGCTATGACTATCTCGTTCACTGCCTTCGGGAAAAGGGCGTCTATATGCAGGTTGACCTGCACGTCGCGCGCGCCTTCATGAAGGGTGACGGCCTTCCCTCCGACCTTCCGGACTGTCTGAAATCCTACGGAATGGTCAATGAAAAGCTGATCGAACTGCAGCAGGAATACGCCAGTAACCTTCTGACCCATGTCAATCCCTATACGGGCCTTTCGCTGATCGACGACCCGGCAGTGATGTGCGTGCAGATCAATAACGAGGATTCGGTGATCAAGGAGCATCAGAAAACGCCCGAAACCGCACCTTATGAAAAGGAGCTGCAGGAGTATTTCGGCCGTTTCCTGCTGGCAAAGTACGGCTCGCGGGAAGCGCTGAAGGAGGCCTGGAGCTTTGAAGGCGTCTCGGCGCTTGCCGACGATGAAGATCCGGCTGAAGGCACCGTGCGTACCGTCGACGGCTCCTTCGTCCAGCCGGTAAACGACCCGCTCGGCAGCTGGGACGGCTCGGTTTCGCCCGCGCGCTATGCGGACTTCATGGATTTCGGCATCGAGATGAACCGCCGCTACTACCGCAGGATGAAGGAATTCCTGCGCACGCTCGGTGTAAAGGTTCCGATCAACACCTCCAACCTGCTCGGCGGCGCGGCAGACGTCTGCGGCCATACGGACGCGGACCTCATGGAGAACAACAGCTACTTCAACCACCCGCTGCTGCCGACGCCCGGTCCGAAGCAGTATATCGCGGCCGGTCCGACAGAATACGCTTCCGTCAATCCGCTGACGATGCAGCGCGGCATCGGCGCGCTCGCGACGAGCCTCGTTTCCCTCGGATCGGAAGCCGCAGTCGCCGGGAAGCCCTTCGCACTTTCCGAATGGAATGAATACGGCCTGCATCCCTTCCATTCGACCTCCTTCCTTTCAACCATCGCCTACGCCTGCCTGAACGACTGGGACGGGCTGATGATATACAATTATCACACCTCGGAAAACAGCGATGACCAGCCGGACGACGAAATTATAAACGTCTTCGACTGCTACAACGATGCCGCGCTGATCGCCCAGTGGCATTTCCTCGCATCGGTCTTCCTGAAAGGCCTCGTGTCGCCAGCGAAATCCCGCGTCGATCTCGTCTATACGCCGGGAGACCTTGAAACGCTTCCGAACGGCCACGCAATGATGCACTGCTTCCTGCCCTATGTGACAGGCTTCCGGAATGTATTTGAGGACGGCGACGCTTACTGCGGTACGGCTGACGCTGCAGTGAACGCGGGATTTGTCAATGCCTGCGACCTTTCCGGCGCGCCCCACGGCGTGTATTACAGCTGGTCCTTCTACAGGGACGCCTTCCGCCGTTTCCCTGAGAGTAAGCGCCTGCCCTCCGCGGCAGAAGGAAGCCGCGAAATCGCGCCCGGCGTACACCTTGGGAAAAATCTTGTCATCGACGACCTGCAGGCGCTTGCCGGCGCTTATGATTACAGAGAGATCGCATCTCACGTCACAAAGGCCCTGCAGGAATGGGGCGTCCTCCCGGAAGGCACGGGCTATACGGACGGAAAACTCGTATCGGACACCGGCGAACTCACAACCGATCCCGAAAACACGGCTTTCAGGATCCGCTCGTCCCGCTGTGCGGGGTTTTCCGGAAAGCCCGGCGCGGTCACCGTCCTGACCCCGAAGATCATTTTCAAAGCCGTAAATGATCGTCTGACGCTGACTCTTCTTCCGGAAGACAGCGAAATGCTTGACGGCGCCTCCTCTTTCCTTTTCACCGCAGTTGGAAAAACCGGGATGACCGAGACCGCCCTGAGCCCCGTCGAAGCAATGCCCGGCATTCCCTTCAGCCTCATCAGCATGCAGGGAAAGCTTTACGCCGAAACCGCTGAGGGCACACTCTTTGTCGAAGCCCCCGAAGCCCGCCTCGAGCTTCTCGACCCGAACGGCGCTGTCCTCTCCGTCCTTCACGGCGAACCCGCAGACGGCGGCGTGTACTTCACCTTAGACGGCAGCATTCCCAGCATCAACTGGCGTCTGATCTATGGGGACCGGGCGTGACTCTTAATGTGAACTATAGGGGCAGGGCGTAAAAGACAAGCGATTTACAGGGAGGAAACTGCAATGAAGGAAATCAAGCTGCTCTCCAAAGGTATTTTTGAAAAGAAAATCATGGATTCCCATGTCCATACCCGTACGATGACGACAAAGGAATTTGTGCTCGGCCACCTTGTCGGGCCGCTCGGCATGATCATGCTTGTCAACGTCATCGGCGCGCTGTCGGAGCTTTACTACACCGAGCAGGTCCCGATCGACACGATCTACGGCACCGGCACCTATATGGCCATCAGCGTCTCCCGGCAGGTGCTCTCCCTCCTCATGGGGCTTTTCAACGGCTGGCTCGTCCAGCACACAAACTCCCGGCAGGGCCGCATCCGCCCCTGGTCGCTCGTCGGCGGACTCATTGCCTCCCTGTCGGCAGTCTTCATGTTCCTCGTTCCGGGGCCGAATGACACCGCCTGGCTTGTCATCACCTGGGTGTCGATCCTTCTGTACAACGTGCTCGGCATGTCCCTCTACAACCTCGGCACGAACAACTACGTCGCAATCTGCACGCGGGACATGCAGGAGCGCACGCACGCCTACTTCTTCCGCAAGATTTCGCTGACCCTGATCAGCGGCATTCTCATCGGCCTGATCCTGATGAGCGTCGTCTACTACCGCTTCCTGATGAACAACCGCGACGCCTGGTGGAAGCTGATCCTCGCGCTCTCCGTCCTCGGCATCCCCTTCATTTTCATGGAATACTACTGGACCCGCGAGCGCGTCACGGACGAAGCGAAGGCGCGCGGCAAAGAGGAACATCACAGCCAGAATTACCCGCTTGCCAAACAGCTCAAGGCGCTTTTCACCGACAAATATTACCTGCTGATGCTGATCTGCATCACCGTCACGACCTGCCTCGAATCCATGAAGGGCGGAAACGTCAACACCAACTACTGCCGCTGGG
Organism: uncultured Lachnospiraceae bacterium; assembly: GCA_947168905.1. Taxonomy (GTDB): domain Bacteria; phylum Bacillota; class Clostridia; order Lachnospirales; family Lachnospiraceae; genus UBA1267. The sequence continues at coordinate 2,651 of CAMVNR010000087.1, read as the reverse complement.
TCCTGGGCGCGACGGCGGAGAATAATTTCCAGATGATTTACACGATTGCGAGCGGCATCCCCGGCGGTGTCGGCGCGATCATCGCCTGGCCGCTCGCTAAAAAGCTCGGCGTCCGGAAATTCAGTATCCTCGGCTTCGCGATCGCAGGCGTTGCCGGCATCTTCGGCCTCATGAATCCCGCGATGCCGATGTGGGCGATCGCGGCCGGCTTCGTCAAGACCATGGGCCTGATTCCCTATTCCTACGTGACCGCGAGCCTCTTCTCCAGCGCGCTCGACAATGTCGAATACCGCACCGGCATGCGTCTGGATGGCATGCTCGGCGTCGCAGTCATCGGCGTCATCCAGGGACTGATCTACTCGCCCTTTTCCGGTCTCTATGAGACCATTCTCCTGAAAAAAGGCTTCGACGCGACTCTCGCGGTCCAGACCGCGCCTGTCCAGAACTGGGTCAGCTTCTGTTTCTGGGGCCTCGACATCATGATTGCGGTCGTCTACATCGTCATCCTCTCCCTCTACACGCTGGAGAAGAAGATCCCCGAGATCAACGCCGCGCTTCTCGAGCGCCGGAAAGCCGCCGCCATTGCAAACGGCGAAGAATGGATCGATCCGGAGGAGCTTGCAAAGCGCGAGCAGGAGGAAATTGCCAGAGAGCACGAAGCGAACCGGATCGCGGATCTCAAGGCCCGATGCGAAAAGAAGGGGCTGGATTTTGAGACGGAAAACGCAAAATATCTGAAAAAGCAGGCGGAGAAAACCGCAAAGAAAAAATAACTGTCGGGAGCAGAATCCAGGAAGCAGTGCCCGAAAAATCAGGGGGACAGTCCCTCCGGCTGAAAATGCCGGAAGGCCTGTCCCCCTTAAACTGCGAATCTGACAGCAGAAAACGCTGCCTTCACTGATACAATATCCTGCGGATGCTTTCCTCCGAAAGCCCGTAGGCCTTCGCAAGCTCCGCTGCCGTCAGCTCTTCTTTCCAGTGACGGTAGCGGATTTCTTCATTCCGGGCCGCGTAGTATGCCCGCGCGCCGGAGCCTGCGCCCCAGGCGCTTCTTCCGCCTTCTGCCTTCGGAATGTACAACAGTTCCCCGGAAGCATAGTTCTGCACTTCCTTCAGCAGTTTTTCCGGCAGGACTTCGGATGCATTTTTATACTTCACCTTTGGCCTCCGTTTCCCCGCTCCCGGCGGCGCTTTTCGCTTCAAAAAAGGCCTGCAGCGAATCATATTCATTGATGCGGATCCCGTGAACATTCAGGATATCGCGGATTTCGGACTCGATCCGGTCGGCGCGAAGCTTTAAGTGCAAAAGATTCTCCGGCTCGAAAGCGTCAAGCAGGCTGTACTCGGCGATTCCGTAAGTCCGTGAAACTTCCAAAAGCTCCGACTGCAGATTTGCCGCGTCGCAGAAAGCCTGTTCCGGCATTCCTTTCCCGCAGAAGTAGCGGATCCTCCTGAAAGTCAGGGAAAGCTCCTGGTACCAGGAAGCAAATGCAGAAAAGTCCGGCGCTAAAGCGTCCTTTTCTGCCGCAAATGCGGGCGCCGCCTCTTTCTTTTCCTCCAGGAATTCCTCCGTCGTTTCGATCAGTCTCCTCGCCGTCTCACGTAAAGTGCCGGCGCAGTTCTCTTTCAGGAGCCTTTTCCCGAGCAGGAAGAATTCATCCGGCAGCTCTGCGAGATCCGGACAGGAATAGATCCGGCTCTCGGGACAGGCGTCGTAAGCCTGTGCCTCCGAAAACAAAGGATCCTCCGCGAAGGTTCCGTTCACAAAGGCCGCCGCCTGGGAAAGGAGCTGCTGGATGCCTGCCGAGAGCATCTTCACCCTGTAAAGCTTCTTCTCAAAGCACATTTCAAGAAACAGTCCCTTCGCCTCTTCGACGCGCTGGAGCGCCTTTTTCATCGTAAATCCGGGATCCGCGAGATTCCTGAAAAACTGTGCCTGCATCTCGAGAAAGCGCAGTTCATCCTCCCGGGACCGTACGTAAAGCACCTTCGCGTTTCCGAGCACGATCGCCATATCGTCCAGATTCACCGACTCCTGAAGTCTTTCCCAGCTCCTCGGATAAAGATCGTGCCCTATGCCGTCGATGATAAATGTCTCAGCGAGCTCTTCCCCGCGCTTTGTAGCCGGTACGAAATAGTCGAAGCATTCCCCGTGATCATCGCCGTCGGTGCTGTGGCCTTTGATCCCGATAAGAAGTGCGACATCGTCCGGATATTCATTTTTAATCTTTTCAATCACCCATTCTGTCAACTGATTTGTCATATGTTTTCCCCTATCATCCGATCACCAGACACAGTGACCGGATTTTCCTTTCTCCCGGAATGCCCGGGCATTTCTCTCTCCTTTGCCATAGCATTTCATAAAGACGTCTTCTGATATCTGCATTCTATCAGGGAACGCCCCGGCCGTAAAGCTGCACAAACCGATATAACCATACTCTCCCGCCGCTCCCCCGAATGTACTGCCGCCGCCCCGCCGATTCCCTGTACCGCCTGCCGTGAAAACCCCGCCGATTCGCTGAGCTGCCTGCCGCGAAAGCCCCGCCCCGGGACATTTCTCTATGCCGTCTCCTGTGACTTTCACAGACTGTCCTTCTCACTAAAGCTCCCGCGGCACGTACGTCTAAAGGATTCTGACGCGCGCCTGCTGC
>CAMVNR010000086.1 GCA_947168905.1 uncultured Lachnospiraceae bacterium | reverse complement strand
CGTCCGTAAAAAATATTCGACTGAAAGAACGGTCAGGAACAACACTAACGGAAAGACTAACTATTAAAAGTCAAGAGCTAAATGCAGAAATGTTGTGAATCAGTTCACAGTGCAAAAAAGGGCACACTAAACCAGACGTCCAATAGGACGCCGGAAAGGTTTTGGCTAAAGGAAATCAGGCTGTCTGGTAAGACTTCCCGGATTTCTGTAATGCAAAAATCACACGAACGAGTTTCTTAGCTGCATGGGATATGGCGACGTTGTAGTGCTTTCCCTCCGCTCGTTTCTTGGTGAGATACGCAGAGAATGTCGGATCCCAATGACAGACGTACTTTGCAGCATTGATAATTGCATAACGAAGATACCTGGAGCCTCGTTTCTCCATGTGGGCATAAGCGCCGGTGGCATTGAACTTTCCCGACTGGTAAGTCGAAGGAGAAAGTCCTGCGTAAGCCAGAAGCTTATCTGGAGAATCGAAACGGGAGAAGTCACCGATCTCCGCGAGAATCATAGCGCCCATACGGTAACTGATACCGGGAATCGTAAGGATGGGCGGAGCCATCTGGTCAATGATCTCTTTGATAGCAGCTTCAACTTCTTCGATTTCCTTGTCCAGTTCACGAATGAGTCGAATGGTATGCTGGAGTTCAAGGGATTTGGCAGGCATAGAAGAGCCAATTGAGCGCCTTGCCGCCTCCCGAAGCTCGATAGCCATTTCCTTATCGTAACGCCCTTTAGAAGCGTCATAAAGGACGTTTTTAAGGCGGGTAAGGTGGGATGCGGCGATGTGTCTGGCACCTGGGAATTCGCTGAGAACGGCATAAACAGAAGCCATGTGCAGTGTTGGCACAAGTGATTCCAGTTCCGGGAACAGGATGTTGACGAGACGTGACACAGACTGCTTGAGTTTGGCTCTTTCAGAAACTATGTCAAAACGATATCTTGTTAGTGACTTTAGTTCCTCATTGTGGTATGCTGTGTCTGTGTAGGACTTGAGGTCCACATCAGACATAAGTATAGCAGCAATCGTACGAGCATCAATGGAGTCGGTTTTGGTCTGTCTTAAGCTGAGACTTTTCCGATAGAGGTTGGTGTGCAGGGGATTAATGACAAAGGTGGGGAGATCGTTGTCAAGAAGGAACCCGAGGATGTTGTAGCTGTAGTGTCCGGTAGCCTCAAGCCCTACTTTTATTTTATCCTCAGGGCGGGAGGAGGAGCGGATCTTCTTGAGAAGCAGATCGAAGCCGTCCCGGTTGTTTGGGATGGTGAACAGATCGGCGAGCACCTCTCCTTCCGAGCTGCGAATGAAGCAGTCATGCTTATCCTTAGCGACGTCAATACCAACAAGAACCAAAACGATACCTCCAGGTAAAGATTTATGATGCTGAATCCACAGACACTTTGCCTTGTAACCTTGTTCTACATAAACCGTCTGGCGGTATCTAACTGATTAACAAAACTGCAAAGGACTGTGGTCGGAGCCTTTCCGGAACCGTCTAAGCGGTAGGAGGAACAAACCAATCCACAGCATCCTCTGCATTGTAGCACAGACCTTGGAGAGGGTCTATAAATACTACTACTATATAATACAAGGAGGAGCAGGGGTACTGCCGCATAGCGGCAGAGGCAATTCCTCCCCGCCCTACGCTGACGCTAAGAGGACGGGGTATCCTTGCCATATTATTGATGAAGGACAGTTTTCTGGAGCTTCTGGCGAAGAGCCGTGATATCCACCGGATCATCCCGCCGGACAGAACGAAGAGCAATACCGCTCGTCTGGAGAAAAAGGTGCCGAAAGAGACGCGGCTCTTAAGTGAGATGAGTTCGCTTGACGGCTGGAAAGAGAAGACACCCTACGTCAGCCTATCGATCAGTGATACGGTGCTTTTTGAAGGCAAAAAAACGATGCTGATGGTTTGTCCGACAAACCTGCCGGACTGGCTGCCGGATCATGCAAGGGGCAGGATTTATGAAGAGCCCGGCGCCCTTTTTACGGTGAACCGGGAAAACTGGGAAGACTGGAACCGGCTCTCCTTTTATGTTTATCCGGATATTCACGGAACGAAATCCATCAATATCCGTCTGCAGCCCAGAAATGACGGCGTGCTGAAGTCGCCGGATGCCTGGGGGCGTACCGGTCATCACAATGTATCCTCGCTGACTCCCGGGGTATGGAATCATGTCACGCTGGAAATACCGATGGTGCCCAGGGACTGCGTGACCGGGGTGAGCATCGAATACGACATGTGCGGACATGAGAATGACAGCGACGAGGTGCTGCACTGGTATCTTTCCACGCTGGAACTCCAGAAAGTGGAGGCGGATAAAGAAGAGGGATGGACGCCGAAGGAGGGGCTTCTGGCGGTTTCGGGCTCCGGCTATACGCCTCAGGGGCTGAAGTATGCGGCTGCGGCATTCGACTGCGAAGCTTCGGATTTTTCCGTAGTGGAATGGAATGAGGGAGAAGAGGGCAGACAGGCAGCCGGAAAGACCGTGTTCAGCGGACCGGCTGAGAAAGTCGTGATCGGCAAAGAAAGCTTTGCGATGATGGACTTCTCGGCGCTGAAGAGAGAAGGAAGCTATGTGGTCCGTTACGGAAAACTTCAGAGCGAGCCTTTTGATATTGCTGAGGATGCTTATGAACCGCTGACCTGGAAACTCCTTAATTTTTACCTCTCCCAACGCTGCGGATATTACGTCCGGGGCAAGCATATGGCCTGTCATACGGACCTCCTGCTGGTGCACGGAAAGAAGAGCATTGTCGCGAACGGCGGCTGGCATGATGCCGCAGATCTGGCGCAGGGCATGGGAAATACCGCGGACGGAACCGCGGCGCTTTTCCTGCTCGCGGAAAGGCTTCGAAAGAAGAACCCGAGGCTTTATGAGCGTGTCCTGGAGGAAGCGGAATGGGGGCTTGATTATGTGCTGAAGGTACGTTTTGGCGACGGCTTCCGCTCGGACTACTCCTCGACCTCAATCTGGACGGACGGTATTATCGGGACCTCGGACGATATTATCTCGGTGGCAAATGAGACCCCGTATCTGAACTTTGTCTCTGCTTTTTCGGAGGCCTGCGGGGCATATGTGCTGCGGGACGAAGATCCGACACGTTCGGATTATGCGCTGATAATTGCTGCGGAGGATTTTGAATTTGCCGAGGCGCAGCTTGAGCGCGGAAAGAACGGCGACCCTGCTGTCAGAATGGAGCTTTTTGAAGTGAAAATGTTCGCCGCAGCCTGCAGCGCCGCGGCTGCTCTCGTACGCGCCGGGCGCAGGGAATTTCTGGAGAAGGCCGCGCATTATGCTTCTCTTCTGCTCGAATGCCAGCAGCAGGAAAAGACAGACTGGGAGATTCCGCTGAGCGGATTCTATTACACAGACCGCGCGCATACCCTGCCCTGGCATCACGCGCATCATTCCTTTGAACAGTATACGGCAGCAGGACTGGAGATCCTGATCCGTGAAGCGCCGGACCATCCGGATGCCGGAAAATGGCTTGCTGCCGTGAAGAGGACGGCCGGGTATTATAAGACGATTGCCAGGTACACGAAGCCGTACGGACTCTTCCCGGAGGGCGTTTACTTTGCGGACGAAGCCGAACGGCAGCCGGAGGAGACCTTTAAAAGCATTATCTGGGCGGATGAGTACAGTCTTCCCGGCTTCCGGCCGCAGGTGGAAAATGGAATTGTCTGCCTGGACCGTGAGAAAGGCGTATATCTTCGCGCGTTCCCTGTGTGGTTCTCCTTCCGCGGAAACTGCGCAGTGCAGCTCTCGGAAGCAGCGGCAGCGGCTTCTGCAGCTGCGCTCACAGGCGACAGGGAGCTTATAGAGCTCTCAGCCATGCAGCTTCACTGGCTGACAGGCGCGAATCCGTTCGGACAGTCGCTGATTTACGGAGAAGGGCATGAGTGGTCGGATGAGTAAACGGTTCAGCCGGGGGTTGCAGTCGGGCAGATTCCTGTCGGTGTCCAGACTTACCTGGATCATGACAGCCCCTGGTGGCCGCAGGTTGCGACCGCTACCTATAAAGAAGTATGGATCCAGCCGGCAAATAAACTGATGTGGCTGATGAGTTATCTGCTTTAAGCAAACAGAGGATACTTATAGAACGTTGAATGAAAAGAGGAGGGCATTTTTTGAAAAACAGAATTGGCTTTCTTATCATATCATCCGTTTTACTCTTCCTTTCTGCCTGTATTTCAAAAGGACAGATCATGGACGGCGACGATATGGTCAGAAAATACGTTGAGATCTCGCAGGAAAAGGCGATGGAAATGATGCAGCAGGACGACGGGCACATTGTCATTGATGTCCGCAGGCCGGACGAGTATGCGTCGGGACACATCCCGGGGGCTGTCTGCATTCCGAATGAGAGCATCGGGAACGAGAAGCCGGAGGAACTGCCGGATCTGAAGCAGATTATCCTGGTTTACTGCCGGAGCGGGAACCGCAGCAAGGAGGCGGCGGAAAAGCTCTTTTTGATCGGCTATGAAAATATCTATGAGTTCGGCGGAATTATCGACTGGACCGGTGAGACCGTGACGGAGGAAAGTACGGAAGCGCGGGAAAAACTGCCCGAGACAGGGGAAAGTACGGAAGCCCGGGAAGAAGTGCCTGAGACAGGGGAAAGTACGGAAGCCCGGGAAAAACTGCCCGAGGCGGAGGAAAGCACGGAAGCGCGGGAAAAACTGCCCGAGGCGGAGGAAAGCACGGAAGCCCGGGAAGAGCTGACTAAGACGGAGGAAGTAAAAGAAATGAAACTGAAAATAGGAAGTACAGAGGTCCCGGTAACCTGGGAGGATAATTCATCCGTGGAGGCGCTTATGGCAATCGCGGATAAAGAACCTCTGACGATTCAGATGTCCAGGTACGGCGGATTTGAGCAGGTCGGTCCGATCGGGCAGCGTATTGTCAATGAGGACCGACAGACGACAACGGGCCCGGGGGATATTGTCCTTTACTCCGGGAATCAGATCGTGATTTTCTACGGAAGCAATTCCTGGGCATATACACGGCTCGGACATGTGGATCTGACGGAAAAGGAGATGACAGACCTTCTCGGAAAGGAAGATGTCCTGCTCACGATTGAAACGAATTAATGTACTGCGAAGAAGGAAGAGGAAAGGATCCAGATGAGCATTTACGAAAACAATCTGCCGGATGTCATCCTTGACACCGATACCTACAATGAAATCGATGACCAGTTTGCGCTGTCGCTTCTTCTTAAGTCCGGACACAGACTCAATACGAAAGCCATCTATGCTGCGCCGTTTTTTAATCAGAAATCCACCGGACCGGAAGACGGCATGGAAAAAAGCTATGATGAGATTCTGAAGCTTCTCGGGCTCCTCGGGTGGGAAAGCATGTCTTCTCTTGTTTATAAGGGCTCCCGCCGGTATCTTCCCGATGAAAAAACGCCGGTTGATTCTCCGGCCGCCCGGGATCTTTCTGTCCGGGCCATGGACTATTCTCCCGAAAAGCCGCTGTTTGTCGCTGCGATCGGCGCGATCACCAATATTGCTTCGGCGATCCTCCTGAATCCGGACATTTCGGACAGGATCCGGGTCATCTGGCTCGGCGGTCATGCGCGTTTTTTCCCGGATACAAAGGAATTCAACATGTTCCAGGACATCGCTGCCGCCCGGGTTGTAATGACACATGCAAACCTTGTGCAGCTCCCCTGCAATGGCGTTGTCAGCGAGTTCCGTATTTCAAAGCCGGAGCTTGAGCACTGGCTTATCAAAAAGAACCCGCTTGCGGATTACCTTGCGAACAACGTGATCGAAGAAGCGGAGTCCTATGCGTCCGGAACCGCCTGGACCCGAGTGATCTGGGATGTGACGGCAGTGGCGTATCTTTTGAATGACAATGATCGGTACATGCGAAGCGTCCGCCTGCCTGTTGTCCTCCCGGATTACAGCGGACATTATGAAAAGGAGCCGATCGGCCGCGAAATGACCTATGTATACCGGATTGAACGCGACAGGCTGATGACGGACCTGATCCGGGTCCTGACTGACTGATTCACGGGCGGAGGAAGAGAGCAAGTGAAATACCGCATTGATAAGCGTTTACATGAAAGCGCATATCTGCAGCTTTATCACCAGCTGAAGGAGGATATTATCGCCGGCGTTCTGCCTTTTTCATCGAAGCTTCCCTCGAAGCGCCTGATGGCCGAGGAACTCCAGATCAGCGTGATCACTGTAGAACACAGCTACGGACTGCTTCTGGATGAGGGCTATATCCGCTCGGTGCCGAAGAGCGGCTTCTTCGTATGCTTCGGTGAAAATGCACCCGAGCAGGAGAAAACCGGGTTGCTTTCGGAGCAGTTCACGGATTACCCGGATCCGCCGGAGCCGATTACGGAGGCAGCGGAAGACTTTCCCTTTACGGCGCTTCAGCGTGTGATGCGAAATGTCCTTTCCGAGCGCGGAAGATCGCTCCTCCAGAGATCTCCGAACAGCGGGATTCCCGAGCTTCGGGAAACGATCACGCAGTATCTTTTCCGGACGCGGGGGATCCGTGTGAGTGCATCACAGGTGGTGATCGGGTCCGGAGCGGAATACCTCTACGGGCTCGTGGTGCAGCTTTTCGGACGGGATAAGACCTATGCGACCGAGGACCCGTGCTATGACAGGATCCGGGAAGTATACCGCGCGAACGGTGTGGAGCCTGTCGGGCTTGGACTCTCGAAGGATGGAATCCGCACATCGGCGCTGAAATCCTGTACTGCGGATGTCCTGCATGTAACTCCTTTCAGGAGCTTTCCCTCCGGCATTACAGCCAGTGCGACAAAGCGGCACGCTTATGCGGAGTGGGCGAGGATGCATGGCAGTATCCTTGTGGAGGATGATTACGACTCCGAATTCGCGTCGCCGACGCGGCAGATCGAAACCCTGTATTCGCTCGCTCCGGAGCGCGTGATTTATATCAATACCTTTACCAAGACCATGGCGCCTTCGATGCGCATGGGCTATATGCTGCTGCCGGAAAGGCTGGTACCGGCATTTCATGAAAAACTCGGCTTCTATGCCTGCACGGTGCCGGTCTATGAACAGTATGTGATAGAGGAATTTATCAGAGAAGGACATCTGGAACGCCATATCAACAGGCACAGAAGGAAGCTGAGACAATAGGGCGGAAGGTCAGGGATAGGAAGCTGAGGCAATGGGGCGGTAAGTCAGGAATAGCTTTTACGGATTTCTTCGACAGCAACAAGAAATTTCCGGACGACCGGCTCCGGGGAGAGGATGCGGATACTGCCTCCGAACGACATGATCCAGCCGAAGAACTGCGGCGATACCGCAGCGCTTATCATGGTTTTAAAGTGGGCTTGATCCGTTGGAATGATCGGCACATCTTTACCGAAGCGGTCGATGATTACGCCGGCGAGTGTGTTCTCCACCTCCAGCGTCACCCGCACCTCCTCGCCGCCGTACATACCGAAAAGGCTCCGGGTATATTTCGGCAGATCAAAGGAATCGAATTCCTCCTGCCCGTGCCGTCGGTCTTCTGTTACGCTGATCTTAAGCATCTTATCCACGCGGTAGTGCTTGATCTTCCGGTCCTGCTCGTCAAATCCGACCAGATAATAGTTTTCGTTATCCCACAGAAGCGCCCAGGGGCTCACATGGTAGAGGGCTCCCCCGTGCCGGAGCTCCATTTCTTTATGAAGGTTCCACTGAAAGTACTGAAAGCTGATCTGCCGGTCGGCGCCGATGGCTTCGTGCAGTTTATCCACATTATAGTAGATGCTTTCATTCATGGTCTTGATCCGCCCGGGGATGAATACCTGGCGGTTCAGCTTCTCGGCTTCATAGCGGCTCGCGAGCGTCTCAAGCTTGCGGATCAGTTCTCTGGATTTGCGGTCCGTCACGAATTTCGACGACTGGACCGCATCCACGAGAAGCTTCAGCTCCGGAAGCTCAAATTCCCGCGAGGCGAGTCGGTAGGTATAATTTCTCCCCTGCTGTTCGCCGATAATATCGAGACCGAACTTCCGGAGCTCCTCGAAATCCTGGTACAGGGTTTTCCTGTCGGCAGCGATATCATATGACTGAAGATGCCGGATGACTTCCGGAAGATCGATGGAATGCTCTTCATCGGTTTCTTCCATGAAGATCTGTGCGAGTCTTAAGAGCTTCAGTTTCTGGTTGTTTCCTTTTGCCATGACAAACCCTTCCCGGATTCAGCCTGAATATTCCTCATTTCAGTTGGTAGCAGGCTTTATTTTCTGTATTTGCGGCATCCTGCGCCCGTACCGGTACGGCCGGCTGAAATGCGCGGCAGTCTTGAAGGCACGGACATCAGCAGTCCGACAGTCTTTTTCCGGCAGGCGATACACTCCATCGTGCCGTTGGTTTCCAATAGATCGAGTCCCTTATTGATCGCGCCGCATACGGGGCACAGTACAGTATATCTCATGTCCGGCCTCCTTATGCTTCTTCGTCTTCCAGATAATCACGGTATTCTTCATCGCTTGCGAACAGCATGAATTCCCCGTTGACATTTCCCATATAACCGTCTTCTGTAGTGTATCCGAACATACTGTAATCCTCCTTCTTTTCTTAGGATGATCACAGTATAGCAGATAAGGTGTCCTAAAAAACTCCCTCGGTTGAATCATGGCGAAGAAGAAACAGGATCAGACGGTGCAGCGTATTTTCAGCGGGTCATCAGGTCCGACAGGCGTTTCCCGTTAAAAAAATCGCGCTGCATGCGGTCATATTCCTCCCACATCGGAAGCGTTTCGCAGGTGCTTTTCCGAGGGCAGTCGATCCCTTTATCGGCGAGGCAGGCAACCGGGGAAAGCGTTCCTTCCAGCAGCTCCAGCACCTCTCCGATCGTGTATTCTTCGGGCTTTCTTGTGAGGCGGTAGCCGCCGCCTTTTCCGGACGCGCCTGCGACAAGACCGCCCAGAACCATGTCCTTTACGATGATTTCCAGATATTTTTTGGAGATTTCCTGCCTTTCGGCGATATCCTTTAGCGGAATGTAGCCTCCGTTGTCATTTTCCGCGAGATCCAGCAGCACCCGGATCGCATACCGTCCTTTTGTCGAGATCATGCCGTGAACAGCCTCCTTGTCACATCTTTGACCAAATTATAACATAGGTAAATGGGTGAATCAAGTCTATCTGTGATAAAACCTATTGACACAGTAGGTAAAAGGGTGTAAAATACGATACGAATCAGACAGAACCGGACTGAAAGGAGAAAATACGTTGATTTATGCAGATAATGCCGCGACCACCCGAATGAGTGATACGGCGATTGAAACAATGACAAAACTGATGAAAGAGTGCTACGGCAATCCGTCCAGCCTGTACGGACGCGGACAGGAGGCGAAGGAAGTGCTGGAAAAGGCCCGCGAGGATGTCGCAGGCGTTATCGGTGCGTCACCGCGGGAGATTTTATTTACCTCCGGCGGGTCGGAAGCCGACAACCAGGCAATTCTTTCCGCGGCGGCCGCCGGCAGGCGGAAGGGGAAAATGCATATCATTTCTTCGGCCTTTGAGCATCATGCGGTGCTTCATACACTGGACAGACTGAAAAAAGAAGGGTTTGAGGTGACACTTCTGCCGGTCCATGAGAACGGAATTGTCGTGCCCCGGGAGGCGGAAGACGCGATCCGGGAAGACACCTGCCTCATGACGATTATGACCGCAAATAATGAGATCGGCACCATTCAGCCGATTCGCGAGCTCGGCAGGATCTGCCGGGAGCACGGCGTACTGTTCCATACGGATGCGGTGCAGGCGGTCGGACATCTGCCGATCGATGTTGAAAAGGACAACATCGACCTCCTCAGTGCGTCGGCGCATAAATTCCACGGTCCGAAGGGCGTCGGCTTCCTCTATGCGCGTAAAGGCGTCCCGCTTACCAACCTGATCGAGGGAGGCGCGCAGGAGCGCGGAAAACGCGCCGGCACCGAGAATGTGCCGGGCATCGCTGCGATGGCTGCGGCCCTTCTTGAAGCGGCGGGATCGATGGAGAAGAACACAGATCACCTGACAGCCATGCGCGACCGTCTGATCAAAGGCCTTTCTGAAATACCGCATTCGGCGCTGAACGGAGATCCGGTGCGCCGCCTTCCGGGAAATGTCAGCTTCTGCTTCGAAGGCATTGAAGGCGAATCGCTTCTTTTGCTTCTGGACGATAAAGGAATACAGGCTTCCTCCGGGTCAGCC
>CAMVNR010000085.1 GCA_947168905.1 uncultured Lachnospiraceae bacterium | reverse complement strand
ATGACATGGGCGCACACGGCATTGAGATCCTCGCCAATACGCACATTGAAAATTATCCTTACCCCTCCGACGCCTGGGTGGAAAACTGGCACCGGCTCTGCGAGAAATACGAAGTCGTTCCGGTGGAATACGGCCACTGGATTGACAGCCACGTGATCCGCGGGCGCGAGCTCACGACGGAGGAATCGATTGAGATGCTGGAGCGGGACATCCGCCTCGCGCATCGCCTCGGATTCACTGTAATGCGCACCAAGATGCCGGTCATCAACGGCGCTTTAGAGCCTGTCGAAAACTGGCGCGAGATCATCAGAGGCGCGCTGCCGCTCGCGGAAAAGATGAACGTCAGGATGTGTCCCGAGATCCACACCCCCTCGAACCTGAAGGGAAAGATGGTGCAGGATTACGTCGAATTCATCCAGGAGACGGGAACCAAAAACTTCGGCCTCAACATCGACTTTTCGGTATTCCGTACAGGGTTTAAAGAAGGAGAATGGAGAAGCCCGGATTACGAAGCCAACAAGCCCGAAGACATCATTCCGCTTCTTCCCTACATCTACTGCTGCCACGCGAAGTTCATCAACATGAGCGATGACTTCGAAGAGACCACGATCCCGTATCCCGAGATCATCAGGATCCTGCAGGATTACGGCTGGGACGGATATCTCTTAAGCGAATACGAAGGCGCGGACAAGTACGAAGATGGCTACGAAGTCGGACAGACCTTAAGAAAGCAGCACATCATGATGAAGCGACTTCTCGGGGACTGAAGGAAAGGGGGACAAGATGGAAAAACAGGTTATTCAGTCTGTCGGATTCCGGAATACCGTTGAGAACGGTGAAGTGACCGGCTTCCAGTTCAAGATCCGCCTTCCCTATTACCGGGGCATTTACCTTTCGCAGATTATGCCCGGCACACTTTTTGTCGACGGCGAGCGCATCGATAAAGAAGAGATCACCTGGTGGTTCAAGGATCTGCCGTACACGAATGAAGAGATGCACGACGATTTCAAGACTCACTGGAACCCGACGGAATGCGCGGTTTTGAAGGTCAGAAAACCCGGCGGACTTTCGCAGGGCTATCACGATCTCAAATATGGCTTCTGCTTCACTTCAAGCTATATGCCGCCGGTGATGCAGGACCGGCTCGACCCGGATGAGGAACCCTTCATCATCATGCCGGAGTTCGGACATCATGTGAATGAAAGACGACTTCTGATCGTCTGATTATAGAGAAAGGGGAAACAATGGCAAAAGGGAAAAAGAAAAAAGAGCTTGATCCGAATCAGGCTTTTGCACCGTCCGGTTACCGTTCGGGCGGTGGAATTAAAAATGTACCTCACAATTTGCTTCTGGACATCAAGCGCAACAAGGTCGTTTATATTCTGCTCGCAGTGATCCTCGCGTATTTTGCGATCTTCAATTACGCGCCGATGGTCGGCCTTTTAATGGCGTTTGAGAAGTTCAGCCCGGTCAAGGGCATCTTCGCAAGCAAATGGGTCGGCTTAAAGAACTTCAAAGCCTTCTTTGAAGGACCGTACGTGGGACGTCTGATCCGCAACACCATTGCAATCGGTGTTTTAGACTTAGTGATCAACTTCCCGGCACCAATCATCTTCGCGCTCATTCTGAACGAGATTCACCAGAAAGCCTTCAAGAAGACGATCCAGACGGTCAGCTACATGCCCTACTTCATTTCGGCAGTCGTAGCCTGCGGCCTTGTCGTGAAATTCGTGGAAGCGGGCGGCCCGATTTCCGTGATGGTTGCAAAGCTTACGGGAACAGAATCGGCAAACCTCCTGAACAAGAAAGGAAACTTCTGGCTGATCTACGTGCTGCAGAATATGTGGCAGGGCCTTGGATACGGCTCGATCATCTACCTGTCGGCTTTAAGTTCTGTCGACCAGGAGCTTTACGAAGCGGCCTACGTTGACGGCGCGGGCAAATGGAAACAGGCGATCCACGTGACAATCCCTTCGATCATGCCGATGATCGTCATGATGCTGATTCTTCGTATGGGCGCGATCTTCTCGGTCGGAGCGGACAAGATCATCCTTCTGTACGGACCGGCAAACTACGAGTATTCCGATGTCATCAACTCTTATGTATACCGCATGGGTATCCAGGAGACGAACTACAGTCTGGCATCAGCCGTCGGCCTGTTCAACAGTATCATCGGAACGATCATGCTGCTGACGACAAACGCGATCTCGAAACGTGTATCGGGAACATCGATGTTCTAAGGGGGAGGGAAACATGGAAAGATCTTATAAGTATAAAACCAGTCCCAGTCGTGTCGTTTTCCTGATTTTTGCAGTACTGCTCCTGATACTGATCGGACTTGCCTGCCTGCTGCCGCTGTGGCATGTGATCATGGCATCTGTCAGTGATCCGACAGCCCTGAACGTTTCGAAGGGTATGATCCTGTATCCCTTAAAGAAGGCGGATTTCCACGCTTACAAACTGATCCTGCAGTACCAGAAGCTGTGGAGAGGCTACCGGAACACAATCATGTACTGTGCGCTGTCCTGTGTGATCACGGGTGTGATGACCGTCATCGCCGGCTACGTTTTCTCAAGAAACCGTTTCTTCTACAGAAACACCTTCATGCTGATCATCTCATTCACGATGCTGTTCAACGGCGGCATGATCCCGACTTACATGGTCATCCGCAAACTGCATATGCTCGACACCGTTTGGGCGATCGTCGTTCCGGGATGCTTAAGCGTATTCAACATTCTGATCATGAGAACCTCGATGCAGGGCATTTCGGACGCTCTGGAGGAGGCAGCAAGATTGGACGGCGCGAATGATTTCATCATTATGTTCCGGATCATCCTGCCGCTGTGTAAAGCCACCTTTGCGGTCGTGATGCTGTTCACAATCGTCGGACAGTGGAACAATTTCATGTCGGCAATCCTGTATCTCGGACAGAGAAAGGATTTATATCCGTTACAGATGGAACTTCGTGCAATCCTGTATCAGTCAACAAAGGAAATCACCTCTGCGTCAGACGTCGACACGTCATCAGTTTATGCGAGAGCGGTTGAATACGCCGCAATCGTCGTATCGACACTGCCGATCCTGGTGATCTACCCCTTCGTTCAGAAGTATTTCGTCACCGGTATGACGATCGGTGCGGTCAAAGCGTAACTTAATTTTACAACCAACAGATCTGTGCAGCATTTTCAAAACAGGGATGCTGAAAAGATACACCATTAATCAAAGGAGAAAGATTATGAAGAAAGTGTTAGCAATGATTCTCGCGCTTGTGCTTGGCCTGAGCCTTCTCACCGGCTGCACAAACAGCGGAAATGAGACGCCCACAACCAAGGAAGCGGGCGGCGAAACCCAGGAAGCCGGCGGAGAAACACAGGAAACTGCAGCACCTGCTGAGAACGGCCTTCCTTTAACGGAAGAAAAGCAGGAACTCAGCATGTGGCTCAGCTACAGCGGATCCATCGTATCAGACCTTAATGACATCGAAGGCGTCAAGAAGATGGAAGAGCTGACCAATGTCCATATCAACTGGATCCCGGTTGAGAACCAGCAGAAAGGGGAGCAGATCGGTATCGTTCTGA
Source organism: uncultured Lachnospiraceae bacterium (assembly GCA_947168905.1). Taxonomy (GTDB): domain Bacteria; phylum Bacillota; class Clostridia; order Lachnospirales; family Lachnospiraceae; genus UBA1267. The sequence goes on along the minus strand of CAMVNR010000085.1, from coordinate 6,644 downwards.
CCTCCGGCGATTATCCGGACATCATCAACACCGACACTCTGCCCGGCGGTTATGAAAAGCTGATCGAGGACGGCGTTATCCGTGACGATCACGATGAACTCATCCATAAATATATGCCGAACTATCTGGCATACCTCGAGGCTAATCCGATTGCAAGAAAGCAGGCTACTTCCGACGACGGCAAGCTGAAGATCGTCCGCATCCTTGCAGGTGAAGACTTCAACGTTAAGGCAGAAGGCGTTTACAACGGCGTCTGCTACCGGAAAGACATTCTGGAGAAGCTCGGTCTTGAAGAGCCGAAGTCCATCGACGAATGGCATGACGCGCTTGTAAAAGCAAAAGAAAGCGGCATGGAGCATCCTTTCGTTCTTCATCAGAACGGCGGTTCCTGGCTGTCCATGTCCTGGGGCGTAAACACGGTTGATGATCTGTATCTGCAGATGGATGGCGATAAGGTCGTTGGCAGTGCGGTTCAGGACGGCTTCGGTGAATACCTTGAGACCATGCGTCAGTGGTATGCGGAAGGTCTTATTGACCCCAACTTTACTTCTTTCAACTATTATCTGAGCACTCCGGGTTCTGTGGAAGACGACCAGTATCTGCTGTACAGCTTCGTTCTTTCCGCTTTCACCGGTAATAACTACTTCCAGATGCACATGTGCAACAACGAGCCTGAATATCTGCAGCCGGTCATCGTGCCTTCGGTTCACGGATCCGAGACCTATATGGCGTGGAGCCCCGTGGAAGCAAAGGACCAGATGTTCATTACTACAGCCTGCAAAAATCCGGAGCTCGCAGCAAAGTGGATGGATTTCTTCTACAGCAAAGAAGGCGAACTTCTGAACTGGTACGGTATTGAAGACGTCACTTATACGATGGACGAGAACGGAATCCCGCAGTTCACAGACTTTGTCCTCAACAATCCGGACGGCACTCCCGCCAAGAGCGTTCTTGAGAAATACTGCCTCGGCTGGGGCGAATGCTGGACCGGCAAGCACAACACACTTGCTTCTGAAAAGATCGCTACGGCTGCGGCAGGCGGCACCAACCAGCAGAAGGAAGCGGTGGATATCTGGACGGCTGCTGACATCAATATCGGTGTCCCGAAGGGCTATACACTGACAGAAGAAGAGAGCAGCGACATCAACTCCAAGCTGACCGCTGTCCAGACCCTGATCCAGGAGTACGAGATCAACTACATTCTCGGCACCGATAACACAAGCTTTGACGAGTTCAAAGAAAAGGTTATGCAGTACGGTTACCAGGACGTCATCGACACCTACCAGGCAGCGATTGACCGCTTCAACGCAAGATAAGATTTTATCAACAACTTCATAAGGGTGGAGGCAGGTATACAAACGGGTAATACCGGGGGCCTCCGCCCTTTTTGTACCCTGAAAACGGGTTTGATCAGGAATAAAACGCTGAAATCACTTTGGCGATTACCAATAGAAAGATAATAAATCAGAAAGGAAAACCCCTATGAGCAAGCTTGACAATGAATTTGTAAAAGGCGTTCTTCGCACCGACGGCATCCGCTTCGTCAATGAAGACGGGCAGGAAATCATCCTGAACGGCTGGGGCACCGCGAACTGGGAAAACACCGAGGGCTTCATGATCGGTTCGGCGCCGCTTCCGCAGAATCTTTTCAAATGGATCCTGTTCCCGGGTCCCGGAAACGATCACAATCCGGAGCGCTGGACCTCCCGCCGTTTCGTTTCTCAGATGGTCAGAGAACTCTGCGGCGCGAAGTACGAGTCTACCTTCTGGGAGAGATGGGAAGAAAACCATCTCCGGGAAGAAGACATTAAACTGATGGCGGATCTTGGCTTCAACTGTGTCCGCATCGTTCTGAACGCAAACGCGCTTCTCTATGAAGAGCCCGGCTTCCAGTGGAATGAAGGCGGCTTCTCGCGCCTTGCAAAGATCATCGATGCCTGTGAGAAGTACCGTGTCTACGCGATCCTTGACATGCACGGCGTGATCGGCGGAAACAATGGTGCGACTGGCGATTCTCTCTTCTGTGAATATCCGAGTGTTTTCCTGGATGAAGAATCCACCGAGCGCCAGATTGTGCTCTGGGAAGAGATCGTCCGCCGCTTCGGCTGCCGCTGGATCATTGCGGGCTACGACCTCATCAACGAACCGGTTTCCTCTCCGATTCAGCATGAGTATATACCGCTTCTTGAGAAATACTACGAAGAATGCATCCGCAGAATCCGTAAGATTGACAAGCAGCATATCTTCTTCCTGGAAGGCGCAAAGTACGCGCGTGACTTCAGGATCTTCAATCATCAGTATGATCCCGAATACCACAACTGGGCGATCTCAATCCACCTTTACGGCGCGTCTCCGGAGATCAAAGACCTCTATGGCTGGCTCTTAAAGCGCGATGAGCTGAACGTTCCTTTGTGGCTTGGCGAGTGCGGTGCAGGCCCTGATGTTGATCCGGTATTCTACGATATCTGCGAGCATCTGCATGTTTCCTATACCCCTTGGGGATGGAAAACGGCTGCGGAGCGCGGCAAATCCCGCGGACCTCACGGCAGAGGCATGGTGCACCATTTCGTACCGGAAGGCTGGGACAAGATTCAGAAGTTCCAGATGGTCGGCCCGCGTCCCACATACGAAGAGTGCATTAAGATCATGGATGCCTTCATTGAGTCCACAAAGCTTGAAAACTGCGAAGTGAACTATGAGGGCCCGCGCACGATGAAGAAAATCCCGGACATCACTCTTTCCGGCGTCGCTTACGACATGTGGAACGAGGACGGATCGCGCTACTACGGAAACTGGGAGTACAGTAACTACCTGAACTTCCGTCTTGAGGATCACACGAAGCTTGTCTGGGCCTGTGAGAAGGGTCTTCCGTATCCGAAGTTTGCCTGGTACCAGGATCCCAACGAAGAGCGCTACAGCCCGCTTGACGATCTTGCTTTAGAGCTTGCGGCCGGCGAGTACGCCAACTATACTGTCCGTGAAGTAAAGGACGGCCTGAAGGTCAGCTTTGAAGGCATCGGAGAAGGCGAGGCGGAAATCCTCTGCGCCGGCAAGGTGATCGGCACCGTGAAGTTTGCCGCGGGTTCGATCCTTGCGCCTGAGACTTCTGATTCGTTCACAGTAGGCTCGACCGGTGAACGTGTAACGGTGAAGATTGCCGTTAAGAGCGGAACCGTGACCCTGAAGAAAGTAAAATTTGAATACTGAGAATAAGAGTTCCCGGGGTCAGTCTGTACAGGCATGTTTTCATGGATGTCGGATCTGAAGTGGTTTTTTGTGACCTGCAGTATCATTTGAGTGAAAATGCAAGATGGAGGTATGAGATGTCTGATAAAATTTACCCGCCGCTTTCGGAACGTGAAATCCGCGGTGCAGAACGTTCGAAAAAAGCTGCAAAAGAAGGTATGGTTCCTTTGAAAAACGACAGGAACGTTCTGCCCCTCTCTCCCGGACAGATCGCGCTTTTCGGGAACGGCGCGGTTCGTACGGTCCGCGGCGGTTCCGGCTCCGGCGATCCCTTTAACGGCGGCGTTTCCGGCGGCGGAGAGCTTTTCGTGAATCAGTCTCCCCGCTATCACATCAATATTCTTCCGGCGCTTCTCGAATCTGGTTTTGATATTGTGACAAAGGAAATCCTGGAGAATCTTGCAGAGCGCCTCGACGCGATCGTGTCCGAGGCTGCAGCCGCCGGGAAACATGACGTGCTCTCCCCGGAGCAGGAGGTTCCCGAGGCGGACGCGAAGCGCTTCTCCGACATGACCGATACCGCGGTTTATGTCCTCTCGAGAAATTCGGGCGAAGGAAGAGACCGGAAGGTCGAAGATGATTATGATCTTTCCCCGGTGGAAAAGAAAAACCTTCGGGTTCTGCGGGAAGCATACAAAAATCTTGTGCTTGTTCTGAATGTTCCAGGCCCGGTGTCGGTGGCGGACCTTCAGGAATCAGAGGCTGACGCGATTCTTTTAATGGGCCAGCCCGGACAGGAAGCAGGACTTGCGGTTTCGGAGGTCCTGACAGGCGAAACAACACCTTCAGGAAAGCTGACGACCACATGGGCAATGGAGTACCGGGATTATCCGAGCGCGGACACCTTCCTTTCGGATCCCGACACTTCGCTCTATACTGAAGGGATTTATGTCGGCTACCGCTATTTCACAACAGTTAAAAAACAGACCGGATATCCCTTCGGATTTGGCCTCAGTTATACGGATTTTGCAGTTTTCGGGGCTTCTGCCAGCGTTTCCGGTCAGGACATCGTCGTCAGCGCGAAGGTCAGAAACTGCGGCAATTTCGACGGAAAAGAGGTGCTGCAGCTCTACGTCAGCGCACCTTCAACTGAGATGGACATGCCGGAAAGAGAGCTTAAGGGCTTCAAAAAGACAAGTCTTCTGAAGCCGGGAGAGGAGGAAACGCTTGTAATTACCGTCCCCTTAAAAGCGCTTTCCTCTTTCTCTGAGGAGAAGACTGCATATCTGCTGTCCAGGGGATATTATATCCTCAAGCTCGGAACGTCTTCTGAAAATACAGATAATATCGCTGCTGTCTGCATCCCGGAAAGCAGGCTGACAAAGCTCGTGTACGAGGAACTACCGCTTGCGCAGCCGCTTGATGTGATGAAGGGACTTGAAGGAAACGACAACAGCGAAGAGGCAGCTTCGCTTCCCATTCTGCTTCCGGAAGATTTTCCGGTATGTGAAGACACGCGTTCTCCGTACCAGACACCCTGTGTCACAACCTATACCACGGATCCGGACTATACGGCTGTCATGCCGTATGAAAAGGTGCAGCTTGTCGAAAAGAAGGATATTACACTTCAGGACGTATACGACGGCCGTGCATCCTATGAGGAACTTCTCGCGCAGTTTACGGCGGAAGAACTGTCAAACTTTGCCTGCGGTACCGGCTGGGGCGTCGCGGACGACGCGAATCCAGTGATCGGAAGTTCCAGTGAGTCCGTTCCCGGCGCAGCAGGCGAGACGACGCACAACCTCGAGAAGCGGTTTAAGATTCCGGCGATTGTCCTTGCGGACGGCCCTGGCGGCGTAAGGCTTACACAGCAGTTTACCGCGAAAAATATCGATACGGGCGAAAACCAGACCGTGTATCATCACTGCATTTCCTGGCCGGTGGGGACGCTCATCGCGCAGTCTTTTGACCCGGATGTGGCGCGGGAGGTCGGTCTCGGGATGAAGGAGGATTTGAAGGCCTTCAGGATCGAGGTGCTTCTCGGCCCCGGCATCAATATTCACCGGAATCCTTTATGTGGACGGAATTTCGAGTACTTCTCAGAGGACCCCTTCCTCTCCGGCCAGATGGCTGCTGCAATGACGCTGGGCATTCAGGACGGGTACGAAGCCGCCGCATGCGTAAAGCATTACGCGGCAAACAACCAGGAAACCAACCGTCATAAAAATGACTCCGTGGTTTCCCAGAGAGCGCTCCGGGAAATTTATCTTGAGCCCTTCCGCGTGGCAATTGAGAAGGGAAAAGCCCTGACGGTGATGACCTCCTACAATAAGATCAACGGCGTTCCGACGGCGGACAGCTATGACCTGTGCACGAATCTTCTGCGCGGAGAGTGGGGCTTTGAGGGCTTTGTGATGACAGACTGGAACGGCGGATCATCAACGGCTTCGATCTCGATGTTCGCGGGAAATGACCTCATCATGCCCGGCGGTATCTCGAAGGAACTGAATATTCTGCTGAACGTCGCACACCGGATGCCGGAATTTGACGAACGCGGAGAGGTGAGGAAAATTGCGGACAAGCCTTTCCCGCTTAACGGACAGCTTCTGCCGATCTACACGCTGAAATGGAACAGCTTCCGGCCGGATAAAGACGGCGATACAGAGGTTGAGGCGCGTCTTGAGGATGGCCATACTGCTGAAATCAGGGACGGACTGATCCTTGTGGACGGGGAGAAAATCTATACTGAAGCCGGATTTATTATGGATATTTTCCGGCTCAAAGAAAAGTACGAACCCTTAAAGACACCGCTGACCACGGAAGTGGCACGGATATCCGAGGATGGAAAGAGCATTTTCTATAAGGGTTTTGATACCTTCCGGCAGACCATATGTATCGGTGACATCGAAGCGCGGGCAAAAAACATACTGAAGGTAATGGAAAAACTCGGCCGTATAGAAAATTGATAAAATTGTGTACGGAAAAGGAGAGTTTTATCGCCGCTCAGTGTGTATAACTTCTGTTATTATTCTCTAAATAATAAAAAACCATCGCAAAATTGATAGTTTTTTTTCGGTTTTGCATTTATAATTTTTATATAATAAAAATACCGGAGGAGTGGTTTATGGCTGAGAAGAAGACAGAGCAGGAGCGTTTCCTGCAGAAGAAATTGTATGACGTGACACTGACTTTTGACCCCGAAAGTGTTTCGGAAGAAGTGAAAACCGTGGGTCTTGTCGGCGAGTTCCTGTTTTATAAGAGCAACCTGAAGGACCATACCGATGAAGAAGGCATGGCAGAGCACGATCCGAAGTATCCACCTGCACAGTATGAAGAAGGCATGGCCCAGATCGGCGGACGCTATTATCAGGAAATGAAACGGAACCCCGAGACCGGTCTTTATGAGATTTCGCTGAAGCTTCCGGCGGGCATGTACCCTTACGGGTTCCAGCTGAATT
>CAMVNR010000084.1 GCA_947168905.1 uncultured Lachnospiraceae bacterium | reverse complement strand
CTGATCGGGATTCTGCTTTCTTCGGTCCCGCTCTTCTTTTTATTCCGTAAGCTTGCAGAAAAGACGCTGATCCGAATTATTTTCGGAATCAGCGTCTTCATGCTGCTTGCCGAAGTCTGGAAGCAGCTTTTCTCCTATGTCTATGTCTACGGACATCAGATCAATATGTGGTTTTTCCCCTGGCAGCTCTGCGACATTGCCATGTATCTCGGAGCGCTGCTGCCCGTCCTGAAAGGAAAGGCTCAGGAAACGAATCTCGTATTCCTGAGCACCTTTTCTCTGTTTGCCGCCATCATGGCGCTCGCTGTTCCCGGAGATATGCTCCGGATCCAGATTCTCCTTGCGGTACACGGTTTTCTGTATCACGGGCTGATGATCCTGCAGTCCATGGCGGCGATTCTGATTCTGAGAAAGCGGATGGCTTCCAAAGGGTCCGCCGGCAGACGGGGCTTCAGAGAAGCCCTTCACAGCTTTACGCCCGCTGCGCTCCTCTTTCTCATCACCGCCGCATTCGCTGAGATCATCAATGTCGCAAGCCATCTCGCGCTGCACGACCGGAAGCGTGAACCGAATATGTTTAACATCACGCCCTACTATGAATCCACCCAGCCCGTGTTTCACGAGATTGCGCTTGCTGTCGGGATCATTCCCGAGATTATCCTTTATCTCTTCCTGATTATCCTTGCGGCGTTCGGAATCTTCCTTTTAACGCGGATCCGCCGCAGGAAGCCTTAAGTCCCTGTCAGTCAATCCTTCTTTTTGCTTTTTCACGGCCCCTCCCTTTTTACGGAGGGGCTTCTTTTCTGCCTCCGCACTTAGGGATTCGTAATCACCTTCGAAGGACATTTTTCCGCACATTTTCCGCACTGAATGCAGTTGTCGTAATTGACCCTGGCCAGATTGTTCGTGACGCTGATCGCGTCGGACTCACACTGGCGAACACAGAGCGTGCAGCCGATGCAGCCGGCTTCGCAGACCTTCTTTACGACAGGACCGCGCTCCCTGTTGCTGCACTGTACACGCACACGGCTCTTCTCGGGGACAAGTTCAATGAGGCCTTTGGGACAGGCCTTCACACAGAGGCCGCAGGCGACGCATTTTTTCTCATTCACCACCGCCACGCCGTTGACGACCTTGATCGCGTCATTCGGGCAGACCGACTCACAGGAACCGAAGCCGAGACATCCGTAATCGCAGTCCGGAACGTTCATCCCTGAAAGCGCGGCAGTACGGCAGTCCCTGACGCCGATGTAGTTGCCCTGATTGTGCGTCACGTCGCAGCTGCCTTTACATCTGACAAAGGCAACCTTCCGTTCCACAGCTTCTGCTTTGACGCCCATAATTGCGCCGATTTCTTCCGCAACCGGCGTTCCGCCGACCGGGCAGCCGTTGACGGGCGCTTCGCCCTTCGCAATCGCCGCAGCCATCGCGTCGCAGCCCGCATAACCGCAGGCACCGCAGTTGTTTCCCGGAAGGACCGCACGGACAGCTGCTTCCCGTTCATCCACATCGACGTGAAATTTCCTGCCGGTCGCCACGAGTCCGAACCCCACGGCGATACCGACAAGCGTAAGAACAATCGCTGTAATAATGATTACCGGCATTCCTGTACCTCCCTTCAGAATGACAGGCCAGAAAAGCCCATAAATGCAATTGACATCAGCGCGGCCGCGATCAGCACGATCGGGGCGCCGCGAAGAGGCGCCGGGATATCCTTTTCATTCAGGCGGCTCCGGATGCTTGCAAGAAGCACAATCGCGAGTGTGAAGCCGAGCGCCGTTCCGAATCCGGAAAGCACCGACTGCAGGAAATCGTAGTCATTCTGCACATTCGTAAGCGCCACACCCAGAACTGCACAGTTTGTCGTGATTAACGGCAGGAAAATGCCCAGTGACTCATAAATCGCCGGTGATTTCTTCTTGAGGAACATCTCTACGATCTGCACCAGCGCGGCAATGATCAGGATGAAAACGATGGTCTTCATATAATCCAGACCGAAGGGCGCAAGCACATAGGTGTAGAGAAGGCTCGCTACGGCAGATGCAATGGTAATGACGAAAATAACCGCACCGCCAAGGGAGGCGGAAGCTTTGATATCTCTCGATACGCCCAGGAAGGAGCAGATGCCGAGGAACTGATTCAGGACGACGTTATTGATCAGCGCGCCGCCGACAATCAGGAGGATCATCTCTTTCATTTCTCTTCTCCTCCTTTCGCTTTCGCGCAGTCCTTCGCCATCGCGCAGCCTGCACAGCCCATGTCACAGCCGTCGGACTCGACGAGCTGGCGCTGACGCGTCTTGATGCCGATCGCATTCATAACAGCGATAAACAGCGCAATGACCAGGAATGCTCCCGGGGGCTGAACGAAGATGCCCATCGGTTCGATCGCTTCCGGAAGGACCCGGAATCCGAACACACTGCCGTTTCCGAGGAATTCACGCACAAGGCCCGCAAGCGTTAACGCCGCCGTAAATCCGAGGCCCATGCCGAGACCGTCGAAAAGCGAGAGCCCGACGCTGTGCTTATTTGCGTAAGCCTCCGCGCGGCCGAGGATGATGCAGTTCACGACGATCAGCGGAATGTAGATTCCGAGAGATTTGTAGAGTCCCGGGAGGAAGGCTTCGATCACCAGCTCTGTCACCGTTACAAGCGATGCCACGATGACAATGTAGGCGGGAAGACGGACCGAGTCCGGAATGAGCTTACGAAGCAGGGAAATCACGACGTTGCTGAGGATCAGGACAGCCGTTGTCGAGAGTCCCATGCCGATCCCGTTCATCGCTCTCGTCGAAACCGCGAGCGTCGGACACATGCCCAGAAGAAGGATCAGCGTCGGATTCTCTTTGATGATTCCGTTGTACAGGCGTTCAACATATTTATTCACCGTAGCTACCTCCTTTCAGAACCGAGTGATAAAAATCAAGTGCAACGTTGACAGCGTTGACGGATGCCGCTGAACTGAAGGTACAGCCGGAAACGCCGTCCACCTCGTCCGCTGCGGAGGCCCCGCCGCCCTTTAAGAGCTTCAGCTTCTCAGCATTTTTGCCGATGAACTGATCCTTAAACTCCGGCTCATCACAGCGCATGCCCATGCCCGGTGTTTCCGTAAGCTTCGTATATGCGATTCCGGTAACCGCGCCTTCCGTATTAATGCCGACGGAAAGCGTCACATCTCCGTCGTAGCCCTCTGCGGAGGTCGCGCTGATGCCGTAACCGATGACCTTGCCCGATGCATCCTTTCCGACAACGACTTCATTCAGGAAGGTTCTGCCGAAATCCGTTCCGTATACGGCGCCGTCCATGTCCTCGATCATCTGATCCAGTTCGTCAACCGAGTTCACCTCCGAAGCCTCGGGCAGCACTTCCATATAGGATTTCAGACTCTCCTGCCGCTTCTGCTCAGCAATGCGGTCCTTGGTAATCGTGTAAACCCCGCCAAGTGCAAGGCCTGCAAAAAGCGTAATTACCGTCAGCACAATGACCGGCTTCGGAATCTTTTTGTAGAAAGGAAACTGCGGCTCCCCTGCTGCGGCCGAGATTGCCGCCTTGCGGAAAGCGTACGGCTTCGGAATGACATAGGTCTCAATTAACGGCGTGAAGAGGTTCGCAATGATGATCGAGTAGCTGAAGGAATCCGCCGCGGATCCGAAGATTCTGAACAAAGCGCCCAGAACACCGATCAGTACGCCGTAAACCGTCTGTCCGAGGCGGCTGACGGGAGACGTCGTATAGTCGGTTGCCATAAAGAAGGCACCCATCACGACACCGCCGCCGCACAGATGCGCCGCGAGGAACTTCGGGTCGAAACCGTGTCCGCCGAAAAGCCCCATAAATAAAGTGAAGCCGACGATGACCGAAATCCAGATCTGTCCGTGGATAATATCCATCGCCCACAGGAGAAGTCCGCCGAGCGCCAGCGCCACAATCGAGGAACCGATGACGCCGCCCGCGGTACCGATGAACATCTTTGAAATGTCTACCGCAGCGCCTTCGCGAAGCATTGCGATCGGAGTCGCGGAAGCCACGCCGTCCAGCTCGTAAACCGTCATGGAACGGCCGAAACTGATCAACAGGAAGCAGCGTCCGGCAAGCGCCGGGTTGATAAAGTTCTTGCCAAGTCCGCCGAAGAAGCATTTCGCGACAAAAATAGCGAACATCGCGCCCAGAACCGGCGCATACAGCGGCGTCGATGGCGACAGGGATAATGCCAGAAGAAGCCCCGTGACCAGTGCCGAGCCGTCCTTCCAGGTGTCGGGCTTCTTACATATTTTGTCAAATACAAATTCCGAAAGCACCGCAGTGCCCATCGACAGCAGGATGATCCACAGGGAATGCAGGCCGTTTACGATCACGCCGATGATGGCTGTCGGCGCAAGTGCCGCGCATACCATCAGCATGATAAAACGTGTCGTCCAGCGGTCTCTTGTATGCGGGCCGGAAGAAAGATTCAGTATTTTACTCATTTTGAACCTCCTGTCGCGGCAGCCGCGCGTTTCTTCGCCAGAATTTCCGCCTTAAACTGCTTAAAGGTCTGTGTCAGCGGACGTTTGGCGGGGCAGATATAGGAGCATGTGCCGCAGGCTACGCACTCCAGGCCGTACAGCTTCTTCTCGTAACGCTCATAATCTCCCTTTTCCGCCGTTTCCGCCATCATTCCCGGGTTCAGCCCCTGCGGGCAGACCGTCGTGCATCTGCCGCAGTGCAGGCAGGCGGTCATCTGGGCAAAGGATTTTTCTACCTCATCCTCCGAGAAAAGCAGAAGTCCGTTGGTCGTCTTGTGAATCGGAATGTCGAGAGAGCTCAGGGTCAGGCCCATCATCGGACCGCCGCAGATCGCTTTCTTAAGCTCCATACCCTCCTTCAGGCCGCCGCAGAATTCGGCGATGGCCGAAAAGCTCGTGCCGTCGCGGACAATCAGGTTCTGCGGATTCTTTGCCGCATTCCCGCTGACCGTCATGACATGTCTGTACAGAGGCTCCCCGTACATCACTGCCTGACGGATGGCATACAGCGTGCCGACATTGTCCACAATGCATCCGACGTCTGCAGGAAGCTTCGAAGTCGGGAAATCAATCCCCGCAATAACCGAAATCAGACATCTTTCACCGCCCTGCGGATACTTGGTCGGAAGTGCCCTGACGCTGATCTTCTCTTTCCCGGCGCAGGCCTTTTCCATGGCCGCGATCGCTTCCGGCTTATTCTTTTCAATCGCCACAACGCCTTCGGCATTCGGGAACAGACGAAGCGTAAGTTCCAGTCCTTCCGCGATTTCTTCGGCGTTTTCCTGCATCAGACGGTCGTTGCAGGTCAGGTACGGCTCGCACTCCGCGCCGTTCGCGATGACATATTTGATCGCATCCGGGTTCTTCGGAGCAAGCTTCACCGACGTCGGGAAACCCGCGCCGCCAAGGCCGACGATTCCCGCCTCCCGGACAATACGGATCAGGTCGTCATTTGTAAGCCCGGAAATATCCCGCTTTTCACCGACGCCTTCCGCCGTACGATACTCGCCGTCATTCTCTACCACAATGCATTCCAGCATGGAGCCGGCAATTGTTCGTCTCTTTTCAACTGCCTTGACCGTCCCGGAACAGGAACAGATAATATTTGCGGAGACAAATCCATCCGCCTCGGCGATGCACTGTCCGACAAGCACAGGATCGTTTTTCTTCACGACTGCCTTCGCCGGCTTGCCGATATGCTGTGCCAGTACGTACACCATCTCGGTCCCGGCCTCCGGTCTGAATTCGAGAAGTGCTCTGTCCCGGCTCAGCTCCTTCGCCTCTTTCGGATGTACTCCGCCGCGAAAAGTCTTTTTCACTTTCAGACTTCCTCCCCTCTCTTAACGCGAAACCGCTCCCGGACATAGGACCGGAAGCTTCTTACGATATTTTATCAGACTTTCCTATATTTGTAAATGTCTTTTCACGTATTTTACAAAAGCACCGCAGGTGAACAGCCGTTTATTGTTAATTATTTCACATTTACGGGAACCCGGTTTCCCTCCCGGGACGAAAAAAGCTCCCGGCAGAACCGGGAGCTTTATTAGAATCGTCAATCAGCAAAATTATTCGATAACGGAAACAACTCTGCCGGAACCAACGGTACGTCCGCCTTCACGAATAGCGAAACGGAGACCCTGCTCCATAGCGACGTTGTGGATCAGCTCGATGCTCATCTCGATGTTGTCGCCAGGCATGCACATTTCAGTGCCTTCCGGAAGACGGCAAACACCGGTAACGTCAGTTGTTCTGAAATAGAACTGCGGACGATAGTTGTTGAAGAACGGAGTATGACGGCCGCCTTCTTCTTTGGTCAGGACGTAAACCTGAGCGGTGAACTTGCTGTGGCAGGTAACCGTGCCGGGCTTAGCCATAACCTGGCCTCTTTCGATATCGGTTCTGTTGATACCACGAAGCAGAGCGCCGATGTTATCGCCGGCCTGTGCCTGATCGAGGGTCTTACGGAACATTTCGATACCGGTAACAACCGAAGACTGCTTGGCTTCCTTGATACCAAGAATTTCAACCGGATCCTGAAGCTTCAGGGTACCACGCTCGACACGGCCGGTAGCAACCGTACCACGGCCGGAGATGGTCATAACGTCCTCGATGGGCATCAGGAAAGGCTTATCAGTGTCACGGACAGGAGTCGGGATGTAGCTGTCAACAGCATCCATCAGGTCCATGATTCTCTGAGTCCACTTACCATCCGGATCAAGGCCTTCGTCATCAGCATGAAGTGCGCAGTAAGCAGAGCCCTGGATAACCGGAATTTCATCGCCCGGGAACTCATACTCGTCGAGAAGCTCACGAACTTCCATTTCAACGAGCTCAAGAAGCTCTTCGTCATCAACCATATCGCACTTGTTCATGAAAACTACGATATACGGAACACCGACCTGACGGGACAGCAGGATGTGCTCACGGGTCTGGGGCATAACGCCGTCAGTCGCAGCAACAACAAGGATTGCGCCGTCCATCTGAGCAGCACCGGTGATCATGTTCTTGACATAGTCAGCATGGCCGGGGCAGTCAACGTGTGCATAGTGTCTCTTCTCGGTTTCGTACTCGACGTGAGCGGAATTGATGGTGATACCTCTTTCCTTCTCTTCCGGAGCCTTGTCGATCTGGTCGAAAGCAGTAACCTTATTACCGGCAACCTTCTGTGCAAGAACCTTGGTGATTGCAGCGGTCAGAGTGGTTTTGCCATGGTCGATGTGGCCGATGGTGCCGATATTGCAATGCGGTTTTGTTCTCTCAAATTTAGCTTTTGCCATTTTAGAAATTCCTCCTTAAAAATGCGCCCGTAGGCTTTCATTGGCCATATATAAGATATTATATGACACTTTGCACTTTTTTTCAAGTGTTTTTATTAATTCTTTCACACAGAACAAGCGGTTTAAATGTGTTTAAGCACCTTCTCCTGAATGTTCTTCGGAACCGGCTCATATCTTTCAAAGAACATTGAATAATTGCCGCGTCCCTGTGTCTTGGATCTTAAATCCGTCGCATATCCGAACATTTCCGAAAGCGGTACAAAGCCGCGCACGATTTTGCCGTTTCCGACATCATCCATGCCTTCGATCCTGCCGCGGCGCGAATTCAGGTCTCCGATAACATCACCGAGGTATTCCTCGGGCATCGTCACTTCAACCTTCATGATCGGCTCAAGAAGCACGGGGTCTGCTTTCTGCATCGCCTGCTTGAAAGCCATGGAACCCGCGATATGGAAGGCCTGCTCTGAGGAGTCTACCTCGTGATAGGAACCATCCGTAACGAATGCGTGCACGCCGACGACGGGATAACCGCCCAGGATGCCGCTCTTCATCGCTTCTTCGATACCTTCGCCAACTGCCGGAATATATTCCTTCGGAATCGTTCCGCCCACGACCTCGGAATCGAACTTGTACAGTTCTTCGCCGTTCGCGTCCATCGGCTCGAAACGAACCTTCGCGTGACCGTACTGACCGCGGCCGCCGGACTGACGGACATACTTGCTGTCCACTTCGACGGTCTTCGTGATCGCTTCCTTGTAGGCTACCTGCGGAGCACCGACATTCGCTTCGACGTTGAATTCACGAAGCAGTCTGTCAACGATGATCTCCAGATGCAGTTCGCCCATGCCGGCGATAATCGTCTGGCCGGTCTGTTCATCCGTGTGCGCGCGGAAGGTCGGATCCTCTTCTGCAAGCTTTGCCAGAGATTCGCCGAGCTTCTGCTGTCCCGCCTTACTGGTCGGCTCGATTGCAAGCTCGATAACCGGCTCCGGGAACTCCATGGACTCCAGAATGACCGGAGACTGGTCGGTACAGATCGTGTCGCCGGTGGTGGTGAATTTCAGGCCTACCGCTGCCGCGATATCGCCCGAGTAAACTTTTTCAAGCTCCTGACGCTTGTTCGCATGCATCTGCAGGATACGGCCGAGACGTTCCTTTTTGCCCTTGGTGGCATTCAGCACGTAGGAACCGCTGTTGGCGGTACCGGAATATACGCGGAAGAACACCAGCTTTCCGACGAAAGGATCGGTCATAACCTTGAAAGCAAGCGCTGAGAAGGGCTCTTCATCCGAAGAATGACGCTCGATCTCATTGCCTTCCAGATCTACGCCCTTGATTGACGGAATATCTACCGGCGAAGGCATATATTCCACAACTGCGTCAAGAAGTTTCTGAACGCCCTTGTTTCTGTAGGCAGATCCGCAGAGAACCGGAACCGCTGTACATTCACAGGTCGCTTTTCTTAATACGCGCTTCATCTCTTCGACGGTCGGGACCTCGCCCTCAAGATACATCATCGTGAGGTCGTCATCCAGCTCGCAGATCTTCTCAACGAGCTCGTCTCTGTAGAGTTCCGCGTCGTCCTTCATGTCTTCGGGAATCTCTTCCACCGAAATATCGTCGCCCTTGTTATCATTATAGATATAGGCTTTCATTTCGAAGAGGTCAATAACTCCCTTGAAGGTATCCTCTTTACCGATCGGAAGCTCCAGAATGATCGCATTCTTGCCGAGACGGGTGCGGATCTGATCGACAGCTCCGTAGAAATTGGCGCCCAGGATATCCATCTTGTTGATGAATGCCATACGCGGTACATTGTAGGTATCCGCCTGACGCCATACATTCTCGGACTGCGGTTCCACGCCGCCCTTGGCACAGAATACGCCGACTGCGCCGTCCAGTACGCGAAGGGACCGTTCAACCTCAACGGTAAAGTCCACGTGGCCGGGAGTATCAATAATATTGATCCGGTGCTCAAGAGCGCCGGGTGCCGGCTTTGTTTCCTTTTCCAGCGTCCAGTGACAGGTCGTAGCCGCAGACGTGATCGTAATGCCGCGCTCCTGCTCCTGCTCCATCCAGTCCATGGTCGCCGTGCCTTCATGCGTATCACCAATTTTGTAATTGATGCCGGTATAATAAAGGATTCTCTCCGTAAGGGTGGTCTTACCGGCGTCGATGTGAGCCATGATACCGATATTTCTGGTCCGCTCTAACGGATACTGCCTTTCACTCATGTTTTTCTTCTCCTCTTGCGATTATCTTAGAAACGGTAATGCGCAAATGCCTTGTTGGCCTCCGCCATCTTGTGCATGTCTTCTTTTCTCTTGACTGCACCGCCGGTGTTGTTCATGGCGTCCATCAGTTCGCCAGCCAGCCGGTCTTCCATAGTCTTCTCGCCGCGCTTTCTTGAGAACTGGGTGATCCAGCGAAGCGCAAGCGTCTGTCTTCTGTCAGGTTTGACTTCCATCGGAACCTGATAGGTAGCGCCGCCGACACGTTTTGCCTTGACTTCGAGAACCGGCATAATGTTGTTCATGGCTGCCTCGAATACTTCGAGCGCCGGCTTTCCGGTCTTCTTCTCTGCCTTTGCAAATGCGCCGTAAACGATCTTCTGTGCTACGCCTTTCTTTCCGTCGAGCATGATGTTGTTGATCAGTCTCGTTACAACCTTATTGTTGTAAACCGGATCGGCCAGCACGTCTCTTTTCTGAGCATGTCCTTTTCTTGGCACGTTACTTCCCTCCTTAACTATTCCATTCCGGGACCCGGAATGCAGTTATATCATCGGTACTCGCTTCTTGAATATTCCAGAAGTGTTCGCGCGTTCATTTCCTGTATCTACAACCATTATGAGGAATAAATGCCGCACTTAAGTTTCCGAATGATATGATAAATTACTTCTTGGCTGCTTTCGGTCTCTTAGCGCCGTATTTCGAGCGCGCCTGGCGGCGGTTCTGAACACCGGCGGTATCCAGCGTTCCGCGTACGATGTGGTAACGTGTACCG
>CAMVNR010000083.1 GCA_947168905.1 uncultured Lachnospiraceae bacterium | reverse complement strand
ATGTTCGATTCATTCTCAGTCTTAGCGGGATTCATCCCCTCCCTACGCTTCGCTAGAGGAGGGGGTGTTCTCCCGAACTTTTTGATAAATAGCCGGGTTTTCCTATATTGCATAGGCGGCGTTTCCATGGTATTTTCATGGATGTAAAGAATTGGCCGGAAATAAAGAATCCGGAAAAGTATGGCGGGCAGAAGGTCATTATCGGGACCGTCACGGACGGATACCATCCGCTGGAAGAAAAATATGGCAGGACAAGAAAAATCCTTGAGGAACTGAAGGACAGCGGGGCGGATATCCTGATCTGCACAAAGTCTGATCTGGTGCTGAGGGATCTGGATCTGCTGAAGGAGATCAATCAGAAGAACCGGCTGACGGTGTCGTGGTCTGTCAATACACTGGATGAGTCCTTTAAAGAGAACATGGATGCGGCGGTGAGCATTGAGCGAAGGCTTGCGGCTATGAAGCAGGTCTATGATGCCGGCATCCGTACGGTCTGTTTTATATCGCCGGTTTTTCCGGGGCTGACAGATATTGAGGCGATCATTGAACGGGAAAAAGACCAGTGCGATCTGGTGTGGCTGGAGAATCTGAATCTTCGCGGCGGTTTCAAGAAGACCATTATGGACTATATCGCCGATAAGCACTCGGACCTTCTTCCCCTGTATGAAGAAATCTACAACAAAAAGAACCGGAGTTACTTTGAGGCACTGGAGAAAAAGCGGAGGAAATCGCTGAAAAATACGGCTGCCGGTTTGTGGACAATGAAACGCCGTATGAAAGAGTCCCCAAAGTACATCCGACAATCGTGAATTATTTCTATCATGAAGAGGTCAGGGGAACGGAAAACAGCGCAATCATTTTTGACGAGAATTTCATATTCAGGCCTCCAGACGATAGCTGACCTTGTAGATCGACACTAGACGGTTCTGCCAGCCGAGCTTTTTTCGAAGCCGCTGTACATGAAGATCCACCGTACGGCTGTCCGTATCCAGTTCGGACTCCCAGACGCGCTGATAGATTGTATCGCGGAAGAGGGCAATATTGCGGTTTCGGATAAAGAGCAGAAGGAGTTCATATTCCTTATAGGTGAGCGACACCGGCTTTCCTGCCTTTGTGACCAGCATGGATCTGGGTTCAATCACAACATCGCCGATTTCATAATGCTCTTCTGTTTTTCCTGCCCGCCGGAGTACGCTCTCCACCCGTGCGATCAGCTCGACGATTTCAAAGGGCTTCACGAGGTAATCGTTCGCTCCGGCGCGAAGGCCCCGAACACGGTCCTCGACAGTGCTTTTGGCCGTAAAAAAATTTCCGGCGTACCTGTCGGACGAATCTGCTCCATCAGTTCAAATCCGTCAAGTCCGGGAAGCATAATGTCCATCAAATCGTAACTGTTTTTTTCGATCAGATCAGCTGCCGCGATACCGTCATAGACACATTCACAGTGATATCCGCAGCCGGACAGATTCCAGTTAATTAAGTTTGCGATAGGCTTTTCATCCTCAACGATCAGAATTTTAATCATGATTCCGTCTCTGTATAAATGTAGTCATAAAAAATGTATAAATTCATCTTCGTGAAATTGCGCAGTGCAGGCACCAGGTGGGCTTGCGGCGCACGAAACCTGGCGTCACATACCTTTTGACCCCAACATCATAATTTATAATTGCATCTGAGTTGTATCACCGGAAGTATCATATCACTGCGGCAGTTTCGGGGAAAAAGAGTAACGGGAAGAAAAACGTTCATCGATGCTGTACAGCGCGTGATTGTACCCGGAAAAGCAGGGAATACAGCTTCATGCCGCTTTTGGTGATTCATGCGTAGTCGGCTGACCGGGAGAAAAGGTACGTGGTCAGGAGCGCAGAACCGAACGCACATAGCGGTTCAGCTCCCGGGCGATGTCCTCGGAGGAACGGCTGGAACCGTCCCTGAGGATATGATTGACTGCCATGGAAACGCCGCCCGCGATGAAATCGAGTTTTTCGTTGTTCGAAAAAACGGCCGGATGTTTAAGCTCCCGATAGAATTCCTGAATGGTATCCTGAGGCAGCACATAGTCCGGAAAGACCGAACGGGCGGCTGCCAGGTTCTCCCGAAACATGCGGATGGAACGAAGGAGTATTTCATAGACGGACGGCTGCGGCACTGTGTTGATTTCTTCTGATAACTCCCGGATATGCTTCAGAAAGGATTCTTTTTGGATATCGGAGGGGACCGAGTAATACCGGTAAAAGGTTGAGCGGTCCACGCGGGCTTTCCTGCAGAGCTCAGAGACAGAGATTTCGCCGATCGGCTTTTCTGCCGTGAGTTTCGAGAGGGCCTCCATCAGCTGTGCTTTTGTCTTCAGTATCCTGGCATCGGTTATATCTGACATTTCTTACGCCTTTCTTAGTCAAACTGTAAAAACATATTTCGTCTGTGCCACAAAATGTACCACAACTGTTGTATAAAATCAAGTTACCATTGCGAAGCTTCCTTCCCTTGTACTATCATTCTGTCAGAGGAAATCCTATTGCACCGTGAGGAGAAAGGAGGATTTATGAGGGAACTGAAAACGGAGGAGTTCGGGAAATTGATTCTTCGGGAACTGCCTCTGCCGGAGGGCTTCGATCCGGATTATACGACATACACGCCAAGCGGCCGGGTGTCCTGCAAATACCGTCTGCCGGGTGATGAAAAAGACATGGCCCGGATTATGACACTGAACGATGACGGAACGGATATCAATATTATCTATGAGGGAAAACTGGCTCTGTCGCCAAAGGCGAACGGCTATCGGTATATGCCTTTTAATGACAACCGCCGGGCATATATCGGTGATTACATCCTGGAATGCACCCCCGACTGTGATCATACCAAAACGGCGGAATTTGTCCCGATCCATTATCCGGAAGAAATTACACAGGCCCCTGGCTTATGGATGATATGGTCGGAAAATGTCGTTGCGCCGGACAATGAACATATTGCATGGTCAACGCTCGGAACCTGCGGCGCGGTTTATGTAGCGAAGCTGCGAAGAGAAGAGAAGTGCTACGAACTTGATGAGATCCGCTGCGTAAGCACGGTTGACCTTTATCCTGAAGATCCTGATCATGAAGGCTGTGTGTTGCAGAATCCCTTAAGGGGCGGCGAAGTTAAGCAGTTTGTTCGCGGAGGACGGGGCTTAAGCTTTGTCGGAATGGGCAGGGGACCGGCAAACTCCATGCTTCAGGCGCTGGATTCCGAAGAAGTCACCGTGCTTTCCAGATCCCCTGGTTATGATGAGACCATGATGCTTTCGCCGGACGAAAAACTCGGCGTCTGTATGACTACACGCTTTTCGCCGGATACAAACTGTGCCGTTATCGGTCTCATTCCAAGGCGTGGGAATGAACTGACCAAAGCCAATCTGTCCATGAATGCCTACCTGTATGCGATTGCCGGGCCGCGCTTCTTCCGCAGCGGAACCAATATCGGACCGGCGCTTGTCGATCTCGAGCGGTCGATTCATGACATGGATTATCAGGGAATTGATCTTCATGATCCCGAGGAACGCTTTATCTACCATTCGCCGATCTCGTGGCATCCGGGATCAAAAAAAGCGATGTGGAACGAACGCCTGCAGGCCGTTCTGGGAAACAAAGGCCGCGTAATGATTCTGGAGATTCCGGAATATGAACCGGGGGAGACGCCCGGGATCGTTCCTGTGCCTGATAAGATTCCCTATGCGAAGGACGGCGTACTCACTTCTCCGATCCCGGAGCCGGATTTTGTGAAAATTGCCGGAAAATACAGCGGCTTCACAAAAACCGTACGGGAAAGAAGAAATGGCCTTATCGTCTGTACGACAGAATACGATCATTTTTCCGATGACGGGAAGAGCTTCCTGGATGGAGTTGAGTGTGCAGAAAGCCCCGGAATTACTTCGCCCGGAGACACCGTCTATACAGCTGATCTTCGGATGCATGGCGAACACGCCGGGAAAATGCAGCTGAAACTGATATTCAAACGTCCGGAATTCACCTCGCCGGTGAGCATTGATCCCACATCCGAAGGGTTTGCCGAATATGACGGCTTCCGCATCAATGTCAAAGACATGGATTTTCGGTGAAATGAGGTTATAAAAATGGATCGACATTTGACAGACTGTATTCAGAATACTGTCCCGGATCATTATATTCTGCCTTTCTTCTGGCAGCATGGGGAAGACCATGAGACGCTTCTTCACGAACTTGAAGCAATTTACAGTGCAGGGCTTAGGGAGTTCTGTGTGGAATCCCGCACACATGAAGCGTTTATGCAGGATCAGTGGTTTACAGACTTCGGCTTCCTTCTGGAAGAGGCTGCAAAAAGGGGAATGAAGGTCTGGCTTCTTGATGACAAGCGCTTCCCGACCGGTTACGCGAACGGATATGTTAAGGATCATCCGGAGCTTCGGAAAAGACTTCTGCGTATGTCCTGGCTGGATTTCCAAAGCTCGGGGAAGCCGCTTAGACTGATGGTCCCGCCGCTCGGGCAGGATGAAAAGCTGATCGGTGCCGTGGCTTTTTGCCGTGACGGGAACGGTGAACGGATTAGCGGGGATCCTGTGGATCTTTATCCGTCTCTTACGGAAGGGCTTGTCCGGATGAATGTTCCGAAAGGCTGCTGGCGGGTGTTCTGGATGATTGAGACCCGGAAGGGCCTGAACCGGAACTATGACGACTGGATCGACATGATCGATGAAGAGTCCTGCGAATCCATGATCACGGCGGTTTATGAACCGACCTACAGTCATTTTTCAGAATATTTCGGAAACACGTTTAAGGGCTTCTTTTCTGACGAGCCGTGCTTCGGAAATGACGGAGGCGGATATTTGTCCAGGCTTGGTAAAAAGCAGATGCCGATCCCGTGGAGGATGGACCTGCCGGAGCTGATTGCTGAAGACATCCATAGCTTCTCGTGGACACCTGAAAAGGTAAGGCTTTATCTTCCCCTTCTGTTTCATGACTATTACGATCAGAAAGAGTCGGAGGAACTGTCACAGAAGCTTTCCTGCCTCAGGATCCATTATATGAATGTGATTACGAAGCTGTACAGGAAATGCTTTACGAAGAGGCTTTCTTCCTGGTGCCGCGCGCACGGCGTCGTGTACATCGGACATGTCATCGAGGACATGGGCTCTCATATGCGCCTTGGCTACGGTCCCGGCCATTATTTCCGGGCGCTCTGTGACCAGGACATGGCAGGGATCGATATTGTACTGCACCAGATTATCCCGGGAATGCTGGAAGAGACGCATCCGGGGCTGCCGCCGTCCATAACGCTGGATCCCGCATTTTTCCATTATTTCCTCGGAAAGCTTCCGGCCTCTTTGTCTCACATCATGCCTCACATGAAAGGCAGGGCAATGTGTGAAATATTCGGCGCGTTCGGCTGGGCGGAAGGAATTCCGGAAATGAAATACCTGACGGATCATATGATTTCGAACGGAATCAATTACTTTGTCCCGCATGCTTTCTCGCCCAAGTATCCCGACCCGGATTGCCCGCCTCATTTTTATGCCCATGGAAATAATCCTCAGTTCAGGACATTCGGAAAGCTGATGGACTACATGAAGAAGTGCGCGCATCTGATGTCAGACGGAATTCACCGCGCGCCGGCAGCCCTTCTTTATCCCGCGGAAGGAGAGTGGGGCGGAAGTTCTCTTATATTTCCGGAACGGGTCGGAAAAGCGATGATACAAAGTCAGCTCGATTATGAAATCCTGTGGGAGGATATCCTTCCCGAGGTGAGCGTCGAGGAAGGCGAGTGCGGCGCAAAAGTGCTGAAAGCCGGCACACAGGAATACAGGGCCCTTGTCATTCCCGGGACGGAAAAGCTGCCGGAGCACATGCTGAAAGAGCTGCGGAGATTTGCACACTCGGGAGTGCCCGTGCTGATTACGCAGGATAACGATACGTCGGAAACAGCCGGAAAAGAGGCGGTAATCAGGTCTGCCGACGTAGAGGATTCATTTTTCGTTTCCGAGGCAGTCTCCCTTTCAGAACTTCCAAAAAGGATTGAGCGCGCGGGAGGGCGGGATATCAGCATTTCTCCCCAGTTTTCCCATTTTCGTTATCACCGCATCCAAAGAGACGGGCAGGAAATCCTGTTTTTCTTCAACGAGGATCTTACAGAAAGCGCGGACAGTGAAATAGAAGTCCTTTTTGGAAAAGAAAATTTTGTGATCTACGATCCCTGGACGGGCGAGGTTAAGAAGGCGGAAAAGCAAAACGGAAAGCTCCTTCTGAAGCTTCTTCCCGGCGCTGCCCTTTTCATGATTTCAACTGATCGGGGAGGAAAAGAACCGGCTGACGCCGAAAAAGGCCGGGCTGATGAGCCGGGGGCTTTGATCCGCGAAAAAATCCGTCTTCAGGATCTTCGGGTTTCTGTTTCCGGCAGCGGGGAAGACTGGAGTCCCGTGGACGCGAAGATCGGGACGGACATCACGTCGACTGCCGGGATGGAGTATTTCTCGGGAATGATCCGATATGAAGGAACAGCGGTATTTTCTGGCGGGGAACAGAAGCTTTGCCTGCCTGAAGTGGGAGAAGCAGCGGAGGTCTGGATCAACGGAACACTCGCGGGGACCGCTTTCCTGCAGGAGCCTGCGGTTCCGATTGCAGGTCTGATCCGTCCGGGAGAAAACAGGATCTGCATAGATGTGATGAACAGTCTGGCCTACCGTGAAAGAGACCGGTATTCGGTTTATCTGCCGCTTCCGGGCTCCGGCCTGTTGGATGATATTATAGTTGAAAAGTACAAGGATTAAGGAGGAGACTATCATGACGAAAGAAATCGGTATTCAAAAAAAGAAAAGATTTCCATTCGGGCGTTTTATGGCATGGAAAACATCGGATATTTCCGCTGCCGGGCTGAACATTATTGTCACAGGGTATCTCACGCTTTACTGCACGGATTTTTTGGGCCTTCCGGGCGTGCTTGTCGGAACGATTCTTCTGGTGTCCAACATCGTCGACGCGGTGACGGACCTGATTGCGGGCTTTATTATCGACAATACCCATTCGAAATTCGGTAAAGGCAGACCTTATGAAATCGGCATTATCGGCATGTGGATCTGTACCGTTCTGATGTTCTCCGGCCCTGCGAATGCGCCGCAGGCCCTGAAGATCGCCTGGGTATTCTTCATGTATACCTTTATCTTTGGCGTTTTCAACACCTTAAGAGGTGCGGGAAGCACCGCTTATCTGGTACGTGCATTCGACAATGACCGCGACCTTGTCGGCAAGGTCGGTTCCTTCGGCGGCATAGTCACCACTTTGGGGTCCATGGCAGTATCTCTCTCGTTCCCGAGTGTGATGGGTATGATCGCGACCAGTTCCGCAGGCTGGCGGAAGCTGATTCTCCTGTATGCCGTGCCGCTTGCAGTCATTGCGCTTGGACGGTTTATATTTGTCAAGGAAAACCCTGCAATCGATGCCGGGGCTCAGCATGAAAAAGTCACTTTCCGTGATTTCCTGCAGGTCTTTACAAGGAATAAATATGTCTGGTTTTACGCTGCAATCCAGATCCTTTTCAATACTGTTCTTAATATGAGCGTACAGACACATTATTTCAAATACATTGTCGGAAATACGGATGCGCTCGGGATCCTGAGCATCATGGGCATCATGCTCCTTCCGGCGATGCTGCTGATGCCTCTGGTACTGAAACATTTATCGGTTTCCAAGGTGATTTTCTTCGGGGCAGTGTTTGCGATCGCCGGCTATGCGCTGAACTTTTTCGCAGGCGACAGGGTGCCGCTCCTGTATGTAGCAGGTGTCCTGATGGCATGCCTCCAGCTCCCGCTGTCATATCTGTGCGCGGTGCTCCTGATGGACCTGTTCAACTACAATGAGTATAAGGGACTTGCCCGTCTGGAAGGCACGACGAATCAGCTGGCTCACGGCATGGCGACCCAGATCGGCCAGGGTCTTGGAGGATTCCTTCTGGGTGCTCTCTTAAGCGCAGGTCAGTATGTGGCTTCCGAAGACGGCGTTTTCGTTGCACAGCCGGACAGCGCGCTCCTGATGATCCGCCTCATGTACAGCGTAGTACCGATCATACTGATCGCCGGCATCATTTTCTTCTCCTGCAAGCTCGGCAAACTTGATAAGCAGATGCCCGAAATCGAGAAAGTCCTGGAAGCGCGGCACAAGGAAATCGGTGTAACAACCGCGGAAGAAGCTGCCGAATACCCGGGCATGTATGTAACCGATACGGATGACAACGTGGGATATGATGAGATCATGAAAGCCCGTGAGAACGAAGAAGCTTCAGGTACGGATGAAGCACAGTCTCCTCATGAGGATAAAGAAGCATAATGCATAACGCCGCATTCACCGGCATAAATATTACTTCCGTAAGGAGTCCCGGAAAACCGGGGCTCCTTTTCACTGCAGAATGTAAGAAATCCAACCCGCCGTTGTTGATTTTTGTTTTTTCATGATATATATTAGAAGCTGAAACAGGTATACGGTTCCGGAATACAGTTCGGCAGGAGATAAGCAGATGACAACCTATACCGCCATCTGTGCACCGATGGGTAAAGCGGGCTGATACATAATAAAAAGAGGCAGGTAAGGTATGAAGCAGTATATCGTAGATGCATTTACAAATAAGCCTTTTTCCGGTAATCCGGCCGCTGTCTGCGTCATGGAAAAGTGGCCTTCGGAAGAATTCATGAAGAACCTGGCCATGGAAAACAACTTAAGTGAAACCGCTTATATCGTGAAAGAGGAGCAAGGCTATCATTTGAGGTGGTTCACGCCGGGAAGTGAGGTTGACCTTTGCGGGCACGCGACACTGGCATCGTCCTTTGTGATACTGAATTATGTGGAGCCGGAAAGCGATAGTGCAGCGTTTCATACCCTGAGCGGAAAGCTGACGGTAAAGCAGAAAGACCATCTGTATGAGATGAATTTCCCGATGTATGAGCAGAAGGAAATCCCGGTGACGGATGATATGGAAAGTGCTTTCGGTGTCCGCCCCATAAAGGCAATTCTCGGCCCGGATCTGGTATGCGTATTTTCTTCCGAAGAGCAGGTTCGTAATATGAATCCTGATCAGATGAAGCTGGCAAAGCTTCCGGGACGCGGACAGAATGCGACGGCAAAGGGAAAGGATGCGGACTGTGTCTCAAGGAGTTTCTTCCCCAACCTTCTGGTGCCGGAAGATCCCGTATGCGGATCCGCGCACTGCCAGATCGCCGACTACTGGTCGAAGGAACTCGGAAAGACGAAGATCCACGCGTATCAGGCCTCCAAAAGAGGCGGACATCTGTATTGTGAGATCCTTGGAAACGGAAGGATTGCTATCAGCGGCGAAGCGGCACTTGTGGCTGTTTCAGAGGTTGCAGCATATGGGATATACGATCAGTGCCTATTTTGACCGGAATCGAACCGGCTGTTATCCCGTTGTATTCTCGGGGTCGCGATTGCTTCCGGGAATGATTTTATGACGGCAAATTCGGTGCCGTCGCATCTCACGATCGCTTTTTTCGAGGCTCAAAGCGAGGAGACCGCAAAGCTGATTTTCCAGAATGTTCGGGAAGATCTGAAGCCGGGAACGGTTGTCATTCCTTCTGTCGGAGTCTTTTTCCCGAACGTCATCTTTGCCGAGGCCGTACTGAACGCGTGGCTGTTGGAGACAGGCAGAGCCGTGAATGAAGAATTAAAGCTGCATGACGGAGTGGCTGTAAACCGATATTACCGGCCGTTTTCCTGGATCCCTCATATCACTCTGGGGAAGACTTTAAGTGAGGAACAGATGAGGGCGGCCTTTTCGTATCTTCAGAAACACTTCTGCCCGGTCACGGCAAAAGTTGAAAGATTCGGCCTTTCCAGGACCGGTCCTCATCGCGAACTGCTGACAAGTTAGTCCCGGTTTGGAAAAAAGAAGCGGCGGCAAATCGCTGAATGAACTGTATGATGGCTTAAACAACATTGACTGATGCAGATCGAAGTTCGAGGAGAAACTTTTTATGATTATCAGAACGACCTGTCTGAACTGAAAGAACCATTAAAGGCATTGCTTCAGGAGGTAATGAATTCCGACAGCGAAGCTGATGTCATTGAGGAAGCGCGTCATCTTCTGGAAGCATATATGGAGATAGAGTAAACTGAGGTGTAAAATCGTCGTTTACAAAGGGAGAAGGATCAGATGAACGAACTGGGAAAGTATGAATATGACGCGATACTTCATGAGGATCCGGACAGCGGCGGAGCTTATGTGATCTTTCCATGGGATCTCAAAAAGGAATTCGGGAAAGGAAGAGCAAAGGTCCGTGCTGAAT
>CAMVNR010000082.1 GCA_947168905.1 uncultured Lachnospiraceae bacterium | reverse complement strand
CCCGTTCCACCGGCCCGTACTCCCTGGTTACCCAGCAGCCTCTGGGCGGCAAGGCTCAGTTCGGCGGACAGCGTTTCGGTGAGATGGAAGTCTGGGCGCTCGAGGCATACGGCGCATCCTACACGCTGCAGGAGATCCTGACCGTGAAGTCGGATGATGTGATCGGCCGTGTGAAGACCTACGAAGCCATCATCAAGGGCGACAACATTCCGAAGGCAGGCGTGCCGGAGTCGTTCAAGGTGCTGATCAAGGAACTTCAGTCGCTCGCGCTCGATGTGCGCGTCTTAAGAGATGACAACTCCGAGGTTGAAATTTCCGAGGATGTGGATTACGGAACGGACTTCAATTCGGTACTGAACGAGGACAGCAACCGTCACTACAGCCGTGAAGAACTCCGGAACTACGGCTATGCCGAGCAGGAATTCCGGGACGGAGAACTCCAGGATGTTCAGGAGGATTTCGATGAGAACGCCGGTTACGAGAGTGACGATTATACCGAGTAATGAAAAGGAGAAGTAAGGAATGGCAGAAATTATGAATGAAACCTATGAACCGCTTTCGTTTGATGCGATCAGGATCGGCCTTGCTTCACCTGACAAAATCAGAGAGTGGTCTCACGGTGTCGTTACCAAGCCTGAGACAATCAACTACAGAACCTTAAAGCCGGAAAAGGACGGCCTCTTCTGCGAGCGGATTTTCGGGCCCAGCAAGGACTGGGAATGCCACTGCGGAAAGTACAAGAAGATCCGCTACAAAGGCGTGATCTGTGACCGCTGCGGCGTAGAGGTTACCAAAGCCAGCGTCCGGCGTGACCGTATGGGTCACATCGAGCTCGCTTCTCCGGTTTCGCATATCTGGTATTTCAAGGGAATTCCGTCCCGCCTGGGACTGGTGCTGGATGTGACCGCCCGTGTTCTGGATAAGGTGCTTTACTTTGCGTCCTATATCGTTCTGGATCCGGGTACGACAAGCTTAAGCTACAAGCAGTGCCTTTCCGAGAAAGAATACCGCGATGCGATCGAAGAGTTCGGCGAGAAGTCGTTCCGTGCCGGTATGGGTGCGGAGGCGATCAAGGAGCTCCTGCAGGCCATCGATGTCGAAAAGGAAGCGAAAGAACTTCGCGAAGAGCTTCTTTCCTCTTCGGGACAGAAGCGCAACAAGCTGTCGAAGCGGGTGGAAGTCATGGAAGCCTTCCTCCAGTCGGGAAACAAGCCCGAATGGATGATCATGGACGTGATCCCCGTGATTCCTCCGGACCTTCGTCCGATGGTACAGCTGGACGGCGGACGTTTCGCGACTTCCGACCTGAATGACCTGTACCGCAGAATTATCAACAGAAACAACCGTCTCGCACGTCTTCTGGAGCTCAATGCGCCGGAAATCATCGTGCGGAACGAAAAGCGCATGCTCCAGGAAGCGGTGGACGCTCTCATTGACAACGGCCGCCGCGGACGTCCCGTGACGGGCGCCGGAAACCGCGCATTAAAGTCCCTTTCTGATATGCTGAAGGGCAAACAGGGCCGTTTCCGTCAGAACCTTCTCGGAAAGCGTGTCGACTATTCCGGCCGTTCGGTTATCGTCGTCGGTCCGGAACTGAAGATTTATCAGTGCGGACTCCCGAAGGAGATGGCCATTGAGCTCTTCAAGCCCTTTGTTATGAAGGAGCTTGTGGCGCGCGGGCTTGCACACAATATCAAAGCAGCGAAGAAGATGGTGGAACGCCTTGAGGATGCTGTATGGGATATCCTTGAGGACGTTATTCACGAGCATCCGGTCATGCTGAACCGTGCTCCTACACTTCACAGACTGGGTATCCAGGCATTCGAGCCGATTCTGGTCGAAGGCAAGGCGATCAAGCTGCATCCCCTGGTATGTACCGCTTTCAACGCCGACTTCGACGGCGACCAGATGGCCGTACACCTTCCGCTTTCGGAAGAAGCCCAGGCGGAGTGCCGTTTCCTGCTGCTTTCCCCGAATAACCTTTTGAAGCCTTCAGACGGCGGCCCTGTGGCGGTTCCGTCTCAGGATATGGTTCTTGGCATTTACTATCTGACGCAGGCGCGCCCCGGAACGAAGGGCGAGGGCGGCAGTTACATCGATATCAGCGAAGCCATTCTCGCTCAGGAGAACGGATATCTTGATCTGCACGCGAGAATTCACGTGCGTGTAAAGAAACAGCTGAAGACAAAGACGGTGACCGGTACGGTTGAGACGACGCTCGGCAGACTGATCTTCAATGAAATCATTCCGCAGGATCTGGGCTTTGTCGATCGTTCCAAGAAAGCGAACCAGCTCGTTCCGGAGATCGATTTCCTTGTGGATAAGGGCGGACTGCGCGATATCCTGCAGAAGGTTATCGACATTCACGGTGCGACCCGTACGGCAGAGGTGCTGGACGCGATTAAGTCTCTCGGATACAAGTATTCGACCAAGGCGGCGATGACTGTTTCCATCAATGACATGGTTATTCCTCCGCAGAAGGAAGAGCTGATCCAGAGAGCACAGAAGACGGTCGGCCAGATCACCAGAAACTACCGCAGAGGTCTGATCAGCGAAGACGAGCGCTACCGCGAAGTTATCGCCGCGTGGAAGAACGTTGACGATGAGCTGACAGCGGACGTTATGAAGAACCTCGGCGAATACAATAACATTAACATGATGGCCACCTCCGGCGCCCGCGGATCGAAGTCCCAGATCAAGCAGCTGGTCGGATGGCGCGGACTGATGGCAGATACGACAGGTCATACCATTGAGCTTCCGATTACGTCGAACTTCCGTGAAGGTCTGAACGTACTGGAGTACTTCATGTCCGCACACGGTTCCAGAAAGGGTATGTCGGATACGGCTCTTCGTACAGCAGACTCCGGATACCTGACAAGACGTCTTGTTGACGTTTCCCAGGATATCATTATCCGTGAGGAAGACTGCTCGGACGGCGTGGATATCCCCTATATGGAAGTTTCCGCGCTGATGAACGGCGGAGAAGTCGTCGAGAGCTTCCGCGAGCGCCTGGTCGGACGTTTCGTCGCAGAGGATGTGGCGGACCCGAAGACAGGGGAGATGATCATTGAGAAAAACAACATGATCACTCCGAGACTGGCAGACCGCATTATTGCTGCACTTTCGCAGCAGGGAAGAGAATCGCTGAAGATCAGAAACAACCTTGCCTGCAAGTCCCATATGGGCGTCTGCGCGAAGTGCTACGGCGCGAACATGGCTACCGGCGAGCCGGTGCAGGTCGGTGAAGCTGTCGGTATTATCGCCGCTCAGTCCATCGGCGAACCCGGTACGCAGCTGACAATGAGAACCTTCCATACCGGCGGTGTCGCAGGCGGAGACATCACACAGGGTCTTCCCCGTGTCGAAGAGCTCTTCGAGGCACGTACGCCGAAAGGAATGGCTACGATCAGTGAAATCGACGGTGAAGTGACCGTCCGCGATACAAAGAAGAAACGCGAAGTCGTTGTTACCAATAATGAAACCGGCGAATCCAGGACCTACCTGATTACCTTCGGTTCGAACCTTGCGAAACGCGGCTCCCAGGAGCTTCAGACCGGCGACTTTATCGAGGCCGGCGACAAGATTACCGAGGGTTCCATCAACCCGCATGATATTCTGAGAATTAAGGGACTGCGCGCCGTTCAGGACTACATGCTTCACGAAGTGCAGCGTCCGTACCGTCTGCAGGGCGTAGAAATCAATGATAAGCACATTGAGATCATTGTCCGCCAGATGCTGAAGAAGGTCCGCGTTGAAGAGTGCGGCGATTCCGGTGTGCTTCCGGGCACCACCATGGATGTGCTGAACTTCAACGAGATGAACGAGCAGCTGATTGCAGAGGGCAAGGAACCGGCAGTCGGAACGCAGATTATGCTCGGTATTACCAAGGCTTCTCTTGCGACGGAATCCTTCCTTTCGGCAGCTTCCTTCCAGGAAACCACCAAGGTGCTGACAGAAGCCGCGATCAACGGCAAGGTGGATCACCTGATCGGCCTGAAGGAGAACGTGCTGATCGGCAACCTGATTCCTGCGGGAACAGGCATGAAGCGCTACCGCGATATCCGTCTGGATTCGGACGAGCGTTTCGAAGAGGAGATGGAGGAGAAAGCTTCCAGATACCGTCAGGCGATGGAAGAGGCTGCGAAGGCAAACGCAGAGAATAAGGCCGCCAGGGCGGAAGCTTCGGAAGAGGAGACCGAGATCAGCTATGATGCTTTCGGGGATGTAAACTCCGGTGATCAGGAGAATGCCGCTATGGAACAATTTTCTGAAGACGAACTGGTTCCGGAAGGGGATGCTCTTTCCGAAGACCAGGACATCGATGAAGAATAACACATGAAGACAGCCGCCGCAGGAATTTTTCTCTTGCGGCGGCTTGTGATATGATTTGGAGGAACAAAGATCACATGAAAAGCTTTATGGGGAAGAACTTCCTGCTGATGACCGATACTGCGAAGGAACTGTACCACGAGGTTGCTGCGGATCTGCCGATTATTGACTATCACTGCCACATCGATCCGAAGGAAATCTGGGAGGACAGGAAATTCGATAATATTACGGAAATCTGGCTTGGCGGGGATCATTATAAATGGCGCATCATGCGCGCAAACGGCGTAGAAGAAAAGTATATTACAGGAGATGCGCCTGCACGCGAGAAATTCCAGAAATTTGCCGAGACGCTTCCGAAGGCGATCGGAAACCCGCTGTATCACTGGAGCCATCTGGAGCTCCGTCGTTATTTCGGCTACGAAGGCGTATTAAACGGCGATACTGCCGAAGAGGTCTGGAATATCTGCAATGAAAAGCTGAAGGATGATTTCATGTCCGCGCGGAATATTATCCGGCGTTCGAATGTGGAGGTTGTCTGCACGACGGACGATCCTGCGGACACGCTCGAATACCACCGCCTGATCGCGGAAGACAAGACCGTGGAATTCAAGGTCATTCCCGCGTGGCGCCCTGATAAGGCAATGAATATTGAACTTCCGGGTTTCGGGGAATACATTGAGAAGCTCGGAAAGGCCGCGAAAAAGAACATTTCGGACTGGGACAGCCTGATGGATGCATTAGAGAAACGGATGGATTTCTTCGTTTCGATGGGCTGCAGAGTATCCGATCACGGCATTGACCTCGTGCCCTTCGAGCCGGCGGACGAAAAAGAAGTGGATCGGGTCTTCCAAAAGGCGCTTTCGGGTGGTATACTGGATGCGAAGGAAGTCCGGATTTATAAGACGGCTTTCCTCCTTTCGATGGGCAGAATGTATGCGAAACGCGGCTTTGTCATGCAGCTTCATTTCGGCGTAAAGCGGAACAACAATACGCTGATGTATGATCAAATCGGACCGGACACCGGATTTGACGCGATGGGAAAGAGCATCCCGTATGAGGAGCTTGCGGATTTCCTGAACGAATTGAATAAGACCGGCGAGCTTCCGAAAACAATCGTGTATTCGCTGCATCCCGGCGACAATGCGGTCATCGAGACGATTATCGGGTGCTTCCAGGAAGGCGGCACGGTCGGTAAGATGCAGCACGGCTCCGCCTGGTGGTTCAATGACCACAAGAACGGCATGCGCCAGCAGCTGGAGAGCTTTGCAGCTTCGGGCGTCCTCGGCACCTTTGTCGGCATGCTGACAGATTCGAGAAGTTTCCTGTCCTACGCGCGTCACGAATACTTCCGCCGCATTCTGTGCAATTACCTCGGCGAACTCGTTGAAAACGGAGAATATCCGTATGATGAGCGGCAGCTGGAGAAGCTTGTGGAGGACATCTGCTATTACAACGCGAAGAGGTACTTCGGCGTATAACGATTGGGATTCCCGTCCCGCCCTCGTACTTTACGGGGAAGCTGTCAGCGAAGCTTTATGCAGCGCCCGGGTGGCCCTAAGAGAGAGCCGGGGAATCCAAAAACCAATTTTTCTATATACAAGGAGGACAATAATATGGACATGCAGGAACAGATCAAAAAGATCGGCATCGTTCCGGTGGTGGTGCTTGACGACGCAAAGGACGCCGTGCCGCTTGCAGAAGCGCTTGTTGAGGGCGGACTTCCCTGCGCGGAAGTGACTTTCCGTACCGCAGCGGCGGAGGAATCGATCCGCCGGATTTCCGAGGCTTTCCCGGAGATGCTGGTCGGCGCAGGTACTGTACTCACAACCGAGCAGGTAGACCGTGCAGTCGGCGCAGGCGCGAAATTCATCGTGGCTCCGGGACTGAACCCTGTCACAGTCAAATATTGCCAGGAAAAAGGCATTCCGGTATTCCCGGGCATCCTTACCCCCTCGGAAATCGAGCAGGCACTCTCGCTGGGACTCAAGGTCGTGAAATTCTTCCCGGCAGAGCCCTCGGGCGGCCTGAAGATGATCCAGGCGATGGCAGCGGCTTACGTCGGCCTGAAATTCATGCCGACCGGCGGCATCAATGCGAAGAACGTCGGCGAGTATCTTGCCGATGAGAAGCACATTCTGGCCTGCGGCGGCAGCTGGATGGTCAAGAAGGATCTGATCGCGGCCGGCGAATTCGGGAAGATCAAGGAAATGACGAAGGAAGCCGCAGCGCTCGTCAAGGAATACAGAGGATAAGGAGCTTATAAGATCATGGCACTTGAACTGAATATCAGACAGGACGCAAAATGGGACGCCGTATCACTCGGCGAGATCATGCTCAGACTGGATCCGGGCGATGAGAGAATCCGCGTGGCGAGAAACTTCCGTGTATGGGAAGGCGGCGGAGAGTACAATGTCGTCCGCGGCTTAAGAAAATGCTTCGGCCTGAAGAGCACCGTGCTGACGGCTTTCGCAGACAATGAAGTCGGACGTCTCTTAGAGGACTTTATCTGCCAGGGCGGCGTGGATGTTTCCCACATTTTCTGGAAAAAGACCGACGGCATCGGCCGGATCTGCAGAAACGGCCTGAACTTCACGGAACGGGGCTTCGGCGTCAGGGGCGCGCTTGGCTGCTCAGACCGCGCGAATACCGCGATTTCCCAGGCAAAGGCTTCCGACTTTGATCTGGAGAAGCTTTTCAAGGAAGAGGGCGTGAAGTGGCTCCATACGGGCGGCATCTACGCGGCGCTTTCCGAGACCGCTTCCGAGACCGTCATCGAGGTCATCAAGACCGCGAAGAAGTACGGAACGATCGTTTCCTACGATCTGAACTACCGTCCCTCGATGTGGTCTGCGATCGGCGGCCAGGCGAAGGCACAGGAAGTCAACAAGGAGATCGCGAAGTACGTTGACGTTATGATCGGCAACGAAGAAGACTTCACGGCCTGCCTCGGCTTCGAAATCGAAGGAAACGAAGGCCTGAAGAAGCTATCGATCGACGGCTACAAGAAGATGATGCACGAAGCCGCCAAGGCTTATCCGAACTTCAAGGTCATCGCGACCACCCTTCGTACCGTGAAGACCGCGACCGTCAACGACTGGTCTGCGATCTGCTATGCGGACGGCGAGATCTATCAGGCGAAGGAATATAACAGTCTTGAGATCTTCGACCGTGTCGGCGGCGGCGATTCCTTCGCATCCGGCCTTGTCTACGGCCTCATGACGACCGGTGATCCGGAGCTTGCCGTAAACTACGGCGCGGCACACGGCGCACTCGCCATGACAACCCCCGGCGACACTTCCATGGCGAGTAAGAAGGAAGTTGAAGCACTGATGGGCGGCGCCGGCGCGCGGGTCGTCCGGTAAACTGCGGGAGGCTTTCAGCGCATCGAAATCGGTTCTCGGACCTGGTACTATTCTCACCTCCCCTTAAGCGGCGTGAATGCGTCGTTCAGGATGGTGTCTTTTGATGGCGATATCCGATGGATGGTTTCCGGGATGGATGACTGTACGGAACACGGGACGATGAAGGCAACGGAAGGATCTTTGGATCTTCTGGCCATTCTGAAAAGCCTGCGGGAAGAGAAGCAGAGAAAGCTGCAGCAGCTGCGTGTTGGTCAATGCTGTGTCCGGCACGGCTGTGCGGTTTGTGAAATGTGACGAAATCCGTGAATATGCTTGACATTTGCGTGTTTTCATGTATAATATCAGGGTGCGCGTTTATGCGCACCCTGTTTTTCTATGCGCGCATGAATGCCGACAACCGGGCCGTGCGTGTCATGAAACTGCAGGAAACAAGACTAAAACAGGAGGAAATATAATGCCTACATTTAACCAGTTAGTCAGAAAGGGCAGAGAAACTTCCGTGAAGAAGTCTACCGCTCCGGCGCTGCAGAGAGGATTTAACTCCCTGAAGAAGCGTGCGATCGATACCTCTTCTCCGCAGAAGCGCGGCGTCTGCACCGCAGTCAAGACCGCTACTCCCAAAAAGCCGAACTCAGCGCTTCGTAAGATCGCCAGAGTCCGTCTTTCTAACGGTATCGAGGTGACGAGTTATATCCCGGGCGAAGGCCACAACCTTCAGGAGCACTCTGTCGTTCTCGTACGCGGCGGCCGTGTCAAGGATCTTCCCGGTACACGTTACCACATCGTACGCGGAACGCTGGATACCGCCGGTGTTCAGATATAATTATCAATTGTCCATAGAGCTGAAAAAGCTCAGGATTGACATTCAGGATTTAATTGAGAAGAATATGCGCAAGGTCAAAAAGGACATGACCCTAAACGAGATTGAAAATATACTCTCACAAAACATCGACCCATACATTGAAAGCACAACCAAAGCCATCAGGTCAATGGATTTAGGTCTTGAAAGCTCACAAATCAATGAAATCATAGACAATGCATATTTCAACATCAAGATAACTGCATTGAAAACCAAACAGGTCATGACCATCCTCAATAAAAATGCGAATGCCCTAATCGACATGTTTTTCCCAAACTGCATGTACTCATACATGCTGAAGGACAAGGGCCTTGAGATGATTGGTGTCTGCGACAAGATTGAGATAATCGACGGGACATACTACCCTATTACACTTAAAAACACCAATCCCCCACTCAAGGGCGTCTGGGACCAGGATGCAATCGAGCAGGCCGCATATGCAATACTTATTGAGGAAACATTCAAAACAGAAGTGTATGTAGGTTTTGTAAACTATGAAAAGATAGGGGAGAAACGTCCGGTAGTGATGGATATTGACCTTAGAAAGGATTTGTTTGACATTATCCGTGAAGTCAAGGAAATCGTTGAGAACAAGAAACTTCCAAGCGTTAAAAAAAGTGCTAAAAAATGTGAAAAATGTGAATATGATGATATTTGCTCAAAAAATTAGTAATTAAGGGAGTTAAAGAATAACTCCCCTATATGTCCATAAACATGAATTAATACTTGATATTGTCGCCTAAGCGTTCAATATTGAAAACTGCAGTGTCAGCTATTGACATTACCGCCAAAACACCGGCCTGAATCGGATCAGTAATGATTAAATCCGCATATTCTGTTACGCTTCCAGGCATGTTAAGGCAAATTACAGTCAAATTGCTTTCCTCCTTAACCTTCTTGACGGCCTGTGTAATCTCACCGCCCATAAGTGAGCCTGCAAGCACTAAAGCGCTTACACGAGGAAGTCTTGAAATCGCCTCAATAGCTTCAGCAAGATTTTTTTCGCCAACCAACGGGATTGTATCTACACTGATACGCTCACCGCGTATGTTATGCCTATCGGCTTCGGTAATGGCTCCTGTTGCCACTTGGGACACTTGTGCGCCGCCACCAACAATGATTATACGCTTACCCCATATGTCAAATTGTGAACCGTGCAGCTCAACTGATTGCACTTCAGGGATAGCATTCAAATCATCCAAAAGATCGTCGATATTTTCAACGTGTTCCAGTTCCAGATTGATGGAACCCATATTCTGTTTTTCAACAAAAAGATGAACATAACTGATATTGGCACCATGATCGGTGATAACATCAGTGATATCGTCCAAAACACCTTTTTTCTCATCTGACTTGATTGTTAATGTATAATCACTCATTTTCTGGCCTTACTTTATCAAGTTCTGCATGGGCTCTTTTCCACATGCTTAAAAAGTTATCGTTTTTGCTGACTGGAATTACTTCAAGCCCTAAATCCTTGTGCTCCTGAATCCATTCCTCATGAAATACTGGTATTTCAATCTTTATAGGTTCAGAGGTTTTATTTACTACTATAAGATTCCTGTAGGGAAAATCCCATTCAACAATATATCCTCCAAGACTTACCATATGATACGGTCTCATAACAAATTTCATAAATAATTCCTCCTATAATAATCCGAGTACTATGGATAGTATTCCAAGTAATGTTGCTCCAAGGATTGTTGGCAACAATTGTCTGTTTGTAAACACTGGGCTGAATGCTGAGAATATTCCCATCATGAATACGAATATCAATGCCACAACAATGTTAACCAGAATTCCCCATGACATCATTGTTGGCGGAACTCCAATGAACAATACTGAAAATATTGCACCGAGCACAAAC
>CAMVNR010000081.1 GCA_947168905.1 uncultured Lachnospiraceae bacterium | reverse complement strand
GATCCCAGAATGTCCTGGCAGAATGTAATGACGGAAGACGGCTCGATGCACAGCTTCGGCGAATTCCGGCCCTGGCTTCCGGATCCGAAGAACCCGCCTTTCGCGCCGACAAAAGACGGTATGCAGATGAACAGCGAGCTTTATGTCGGTTCTCCCGACGAGCTTCCCTGGCTTCCGGCAAAGGATCCTTCTGTGAAGGGTCTTGCAACCTATGTCAGCTATAAGGATATCAAGGGCGATGACCGCACCATGGGCATCTATTTCCCCGCAAACTACGACCGGTCGAAAGAGTACCCGGTGATTTTCGTCTCGCACGGCGGCGGCGGAAATGAGTGTGACTGGTTCTCGCAGGGCGGCCTTGTGAATATCATGGACAACCTGATCGCGGCGCACCGCACGGAGGAAGCGATTGTCGTGACGATGAATAATTCCGTCTATGACTGGAATTTTGCCGATATCGACCAGAACGTGATCCAGTGCATCATTCCGTATCTTCGGAAGGTGTACGCGGTCACGAAGGATCCGAACCGGATGGCTTTCTGCGGACTTTCGATGGGCGGCATCACGACAATGTACACCTATATGCACCATCCGGAGCTTTTCGGGTATTTCGGCTGCTTCTCCGCAGGCTTTGCGGGCGGAGAGGGCTTCACGCTCGAGAATCCCCATCTTCACGATGTGAAGCTTCTGATCGGCTGTGCGGAAGAGGATATCTCCTACAATGAGCGCGATATCGGTACGCCGCCGACCATCCGGAAACTGAAAGAGGCCGGAATTCCTTATATTCCGTACTTTGTCACCGGTTCGCATGACTGGTTCTGCTGGCCGGAAATGTTCCGCTATTTTGCTGAAAACGTGCTTTGGAAATAAAGGAGGGAAAAGATGGCAAGAGAATTTTACATGAATGACAAGGCCCCGATCGTCGAAACGGCGAAGGGCAAGCTCCGGGGCTTCCACTACGACGGCGTCGACCATTTCTACGGAATCCGCTACGCAAAGGCGAAGCGCTTCCAGATGCCCGAACCGGTAAAAGCCTGGGAAGGCGTGAAGGACGCCGGCTCCTACGGGATGATCTGCCCGGTGCTTTCCGAGCCGATGCCGACCGGCGAAGTGATGACTGGCCCTCGTCCGAGGACTGCCAGTACCTGAATGTCTGGACAACGAAGTGCGATCCTGCGGCGAAAAAGCCCGTCATGTTCTGGATCCACGGCGGCGGATATTCTGCCGGCTCCTCAATCGAGCAGATCTGCTACGACGGCTTCAATCTCGCGAAGCTGGACGATGTCGTTGTCGTTTCCGTCAATCACCGCCTGAATGCCTTTGGGTATCTCGATATGTCCGATTTCGGCGAGAAATATAAGAACAGCGTCAACGTAGGCATGGCGGATCTTGTCGAAGCGCTTCGCTGGGTGCGTGACAATATCGCGGCTTTCGGCGGCGATCCGGAGAATGTGACGATCTTCGGACAGTCCGGCGGCGGCGGAAAGGTGACCATACTTGGCCAGATCCCCGAAGCGGAAGGACTTTTCCATAAGATGATCGTGATGTCCGGCGTGATTCCGGCAGGTGATTTCAATTCGGACTGCTCGGCGAAAGAGCTCGTTCTCGAGATCCTCTCGAACCTTCGGATCGATGAGAAGGACGTCGAGAAGCTTGAGAAGGTTCCGGTGCCGCAGTTTATCTGGGCCGTAAACCAGGCGGTTATCAAATTCCGTAAAGAAGGCAAGCGCGTCGGCTGGACGCCGAAGCCGAATGATTACTATGTCTGTGATCCGCTGGAAGGGGACTTCACCGGCTTCTCGAAGAAGATCCCGACGATCGTCGGAACGGTCATCTCGGAGTTCGGCTTCCCGAAGGATTACGGCGTGAGAGCAGAGCTTTCGAAGGAAGACCGCGTACGCTTTGTGAAGGAGTATTACGGCGAAGAGGGCGGAGAGAAGATCCTTGAAGCCTTCCGGAAGGTTTATCCGAACACCAACGAAGTCTACGCGACGGATCTTGAGACCATGTTCCTTCCCGCAACCGTTGACTATGTGAAGAAAAAGGCAGCGGAGGCGGAAGCGCCGGTCTACAACTACATGTTCGCGAAGGTATTTGATGTTTATCAGGGACGCAGTGCATGGCACTGCTCGGACATTCCGTATTTCTTCCACAACGCCGAGCTGATTCCGCTGTGCCACCAGAAAAATTACGAGTTCCTGGACCGCGTCATGTCCGCGTCCTTCGTGAATTTCGCGCGGACCGGAAACCCGAATGCAGATGGACTGCCCGAGTGGAAGCCCTGCAAAGAGGGTTCGATGCAGACCATGGTATTCGACGATACCTGCTACGCGGTTGAAAACATGCAGGATGAGCTGCTGCCGCTGGTGAAAGAATATAAACCCCCGTTCCATTTCGAACCGCCGGTCGCGACAGACGACGATGAAGAAAGCGGAAACGCCTGGGTATTCTAAGAAAGGTCCTGCGGACCATTCTCAGAGCCTCCGGCGGATGCGCACGGCAAAACACTTTTCGCATTTTGCCGAATCAAGAGAGATATACGAATAGGAGACCCAAGTTATGAGTAAAGTATTAGCCCTGTCATTCGGCAGAAAAATGTCGAATACGGACGTGTTTTTAAAGGAAGTGCTTCTGAAGTGCCAGGAAGCGGGGCATGAGATTAAATTCCTGCGCCCGGATGATCTGGATATCAAACCCTGCACGGGCTGCTGCGGCTGTGTTGTCGGCATCATGTCCGGCAGAACGAACGGCACCTGCATTCATAAGGATGACTTCCACATTGTCGAGGATGCATACTATGACGCGGACTGCGTGCTGATCGGCTCTCCGGTGTATGAAACCTCCCCGAGCGGCACCTTCAAAACCTTCTGCGACCGCATGGGTCCGTCCCATGACATTTCCTTCCTGACGGAAGCCAAAAAAGAGCGTCTCGCGCGCGGCGGCGAGAATGTCCTTCTTCCCGATGAGCGCGCATTTAAGCCGAGGATCGGCTGCCTGGTAGCGGTCGGCGGCGCCAGGACCGAGAACTGGACGATCATGACCATTCCGATCATGTACGAATCCATGATGTCTGCGGGTGTGGATGTCATCGATACCCATGTGTACTACGGGGCGATGAATGTCCAGCACATCCTCGGCGTTCCGGAGGAGATGGCGCGTGCGGACAGGATGGCGGAGAATGTGATTGCAGCACTCGCGGCAAAGACCGATGAAGAGCGCACAAAATGGCGCGGCGAGTCGGAAGGCGCCTGCCCCGTCTGCCATCAGAGCATGTTCCGTGTACATCCGGGTTCGGACCGCGTGGAGTGCGTGATCTGCGGCATTGAGGGCAAAGTCCTGATGAAGGCCGGATCCTTCCATTATGAGTTCTCCGAGTCCGAGCAGGCGCGTTCGCGTCTGACTTATGCAGGCAAGCTTGAGCACAGGAATGAGATTGCCGACGGTGCGATGACTCAGAAAAAAGTTGAAAACCTGAAGGCGCTGAAGGAAAAGTATCTTCACGTCGGCGAATAAAAGGCCGGGGTGAAGCAGGTCCGGATACGCTGCAGAAAGGAAAAGGGAGCTGTCCGGCAAGCGGCAGCTCCCTCATTGTTTTTGTAAACAGTATTTTTGTGAATGCACCTGCTGCGGCGGCGATTTTGGAGAAGAGTGCCGAAGATAATTTCAGCATTTGAAATTCGGTTAAGTTTCTGCGGTTGAAAAGCCTGTCCGCCTTTTGGTATGATAGTGGCAGAAGAACGTGAAAAGGCAGGGAATGCGGAGTCCTCCGCTAAGCCCGTGCAGTTTCGGAGGGAGATATGATTTATGGCTAAGATTACGATTGACGGAATCAGCCTGACAGTGCCGGAAGGGAAGAATGTTCTTGAATGCGCACTCGATGCGGGTATTTACATCCCGCATCTCTGCCACCACAGGGATCTGCCGGAAAACGGCGCCTGCAGGCTGTGTATCGTTGAAGTAGAGGGAGAGAAAAATCCCGTACCTTCCTGTCGGCTGCATGCACAGGACGGAATGGTTGTCACAACGAAATCGGAGCGCTTAAGGAAGCTCCGTGAGCTGGCGATGGAGCTCCTCCTGTCATGCCATCCGGAAGACTGCTCCACCTGCCCGAAGTACGGAAACTGTGAGCTTCAGACGATGATCCAGTACATCGGCGCCAGCAATACACGGATGAAGCACCGCACGAAGGGCTTTAAGACAGAAGAGCGTAATCCGCTCATTATTCACGATATGAACCGCTGCATCCTCTGCGGACGCTGCGTACGCGCCTGTCACGACCTCCGGGGCGTGGGCGTGCTGGATTACCGGAAGAAAGACCTCGAGACCTATGTCGGGACACTACATGAAAAGCTTCTTACGGACGCGGACTGCCGCTTCTGCGGCGCCTGTGCCGAGGTCTGCCCGACAGGAACGATCCGTTACAAGCTTCGCGAGGAAACGAAGGATTTCTCGAAAGAGGACCAGACAGTTCCCTGCCGCGGCGCCTGCCCCGCGCATACGGATGTGCCGAAGTATATTCGCTTTGTGAAGGAGGGAAATTTCGACGCTGCACTGGCGGTGATCCGCGAAAAGGCGCCTTTCCCGGGAACGCTCGGACTCATCTGTACGCACGTCTGCGAGCTTGCCTGCAAGCGGAAGGACGTAAACGAAGCGATGTCCATCCGCGGCATCAAGCGCTATGCGGCGGAGCATGACAGCGGAAAATACTGGAGAGGGAAGGGCAAACAGCTTCCGGACACCGGGAAAAAGGTCTGCGTCGTCGGCGCGGGTCCTGCGGGTCTTACGGCTGCCTATTACCTGAAGAAACAGGGCCACGAAGTGACCGTGAAAGAAGCCCTTCCGGAAGCCGGCGGTATGATGCGCTACGGTATTCCTGCGTACCGGCTGCCGAGAGAAGTCGTAGCTTCGGAAGTCTCGGTCATTACGGATCAGGGTGTAAAAATTGAATACAATCAGCACATTACGGAGCCGAAAGAACTCCTTAAAGAGTACGATGCGGTGCTCCTTGCCATCGGAACGCATGTCGGAACAAAGCTTCCGATCGAAGGCGCGGATCTTCCGGGCGTCATTCTGAACATTGACTTCTTAAGAAACTGCGCGATGGGCAAAGCGACCGGCATCGGGGAGAAGATCATCGTCCTCGGCGGCGGAAACGTTGCGTTTGACTGCGCGAGGAGTGCGAAACGCCTCGGCGCGAAGGAAATCCATGTCGCCTGCCTTGAGGCGCGCGACAAAATGACGGCGGATGATGAAGAAATCGAGCAGGCAAAGGAAGAAGGCATCTTTGTCCATCCCGCGCAGAGCTTTGAACGCATTACGGGAACGGATCATGTGAGCGGCGTCGATTTCATGAATGTTCTCGGCTTCCATTTCGATGAGAACCGCAGGGCGATCACGGAAAAGGAAGAAGGCTCCGAGCATCACATTGACGCGGATACCGTGATCTTCGCGGTCGGCCAGAAGCCGGACCTTACGGAGGAGAGCGGACTCGAACTGTTCAGGGGCGCCTATATCGTGTGCCAGCCGGGAAAATCCGCCACTTCAACAGAAGGCATTTTCGGCGCCGGCGATGCGGTCTACGGAACGAAGTCCGTCATCCAGGCGATTGAAGCCGGACGCGAGGCGGCATCGGAAATCGACCGTTACTTAGGCGGCGACGGCGACATTACAGAAAAGCTTGCACCGGAGCAGCTTCCGGATCCGAAGATCGGGAAATACGAAGGTTTTGGGCATCTTGCGCGGAAGGCACCTGAGATCGATGATGTAAAGGAGCGTGAAAACAACTTCAGGCTCTTCGATCACGGAATTTCCGAGTGCGGCATCTGCGGTGAAGCAGAACGATGTCTGCAGTGCGATCTCGCGCTTCGCATTTCGCGGCCGAGGCTCTGGAGCGACGTACAGAAAACGGAAGAGGCAGATTCCGGGAAGTCGCCTGCAGGCATTGCCAAAGAGGAGGTGGAAGTATGACGGATCTGTATAAAAAGCTGGACCTCTCAGGAAGGAGCGACGCCAGGAAGCTGATCGAGGATGCGCGTCTTTATGAGTACGGCGTCTTCCATCACCTTTTGTACCACCAGATTGACAGGCTGAAGAAGGAAACCGGCGGCGAAATCCCGGTCATCGTTTTCGGGCTCAACAACAATGATTTTGACCATGCGTACCTCCGGGTGGTAAAGGAAAACCTGGAGACGGTGCTCTTAGGCATGGAAATCGTCATGGACCTCTCCGGTGCGCAGTCTGCAATGATCTACCTTCCGGATGGCGAAGAGGCGCTTGAAAGGGAAATTAAGGAGAAGACACAGGAATACGAAGTCCGCTTCGGAATCATTCCGGTGCGGGAGTTCCCCGATGACGGTAAATTTCATCTGCAGACGGCTTACGAGTGCGCGCGGATGTTCCTGGACAAGGCGGCGCCGAGGGTCACGGTTTTCCTGAAAAAGGGTGGTATTGTCGGCGAAGGCGTAAGGATTTCTTTCGGAACGAAGCTTTCCGAGGTCTTTGAAAAGGAGCTTTCCGGGATTCCGGACGCGAAGGCTTTCCGGCTCGGGACACGGCTTTATACGCCGGAGGAATTCGCGGATCTGGAAATCCTTCCCCAGTGCTTCATCGGAAACGGCGTTGTGACTGTTCTTACCGAAAAGGACTGCCTGCTTCTCGAGGCCGAAACGGAGCTTCTCCTTTCACGAAAAACAGGCTGCGGCAAATGCACCTTCTGCCGCGAAGGACTCCTGCAGATCCAGGCTTTTTTAAGCGAGGTGAAGAACGGAAAGGGCAGCGCCGAAAACCTCGATATCATCCGGGAAATCGGCGAAGCGATGGATTTCTCCGCCCTCTGCTCGATCGGACAGCGCGGTGCGGACTTTGTACTGGACTCTCTGGATAAATTCAGGAGCGAGTACGAAGCACACCTTCGGAAAACCTGTCCCGCCGGCGTCTGCTTCCGGAAAGAGAAGATGTACATCGATCCCTCGAAATGCACGGGCTGCGGAAAATGCGCCGCCGTATGCGAGGAAAAGGCGATCTACGGGCGTCCGGGCTATGTATATATGCTGGACCAGGGCTTCTGCACACTCTGCGGAAAATGTCAGGAAGTTTGCCCGGAACAGGCAATCATCCTGACGGAAGGCGCGCTTCCGAAGCTTCCTGACCGGCCGGTAAAGGTAGGTAAAGGCACAGCGGGATCGGGCGCCGAAAAAGCCGAAAGAAAGGCCAAAAGGATCGTACGGCCTGCGGGAACGACACCTTCGAAGACTGCGGATGATCCGGCTCTCGTATCCGGTAATCAGGAACCATTATTCGATCTCAATAAATTCCTTCAGGAGGGAAATA
The DNA here is from genome assembly GCA_947168905.1 of uncultured Lachnospiraceae bacterium. Taxonomy (GTDB): domain Bacteria; phylum Bacillota; class Clostridia; order Lachnospirales; family Lachnospiraceae; genus UBA1267. The sequence goes on along the minus strand of CAMVNR010000081.1, from coordinate 3,483 downwards.
TGAAGACATACGATACACAGATCTGCGTTGTGGCAGGCGGCCCGGCAGGCCTTTCGGCAGCGGTACAGGCAGCGGAGAAGGGCATGAAGGTTGTCCTTATCGAGAAGGCGGCGGCTGTCGGCGGTGCGGCGAACATGGGCATGGGCCCGCTCGGCATCGGCACGAAGTACCAGAAGGCGCAGATGGTCGATATTACGGTCCAGAAGGCCTTTAATATGTTCATGGAGTACACACACTACCAGGTGGACGCAAGGCTCGTAAAACGCTATTTTACGCAGTCAGCATCGACGATTGAGTGGCTGGAGTCGATGGGCGTCGAATTCGAGGGAGCGTACCGTTACTTCCCGCAGTCCGAATGCACCTGGCATATTGTAAAGAGCGGCCAGAAGATCGGCCCGCGTGCGGCTTCCTTCATGAACAAGGCGCTGTACAACAAAGCCCTGGAACTGGGGGTTACCTTCCTTCTGGAAACCCGTGCGCTCCACATCGTCAAGGAAGACGGAGCGGTTGCGGCGGTTCTGGCGGAGTCAAATAACGGCGAGAAGATCCGCGTCAACTGTAAGGCAGCGGTCATTGCGACCGGCGGCGCCGGATGCAACCCGGAGATGATTCATCAGGAAACCGGCTATACCTTCGGCAAGGATATGTTCAGCTTCGCAATTCCCGGAATCACCGGCGACGGCCTCCGGATGGCCTGGGAAGCGGGCGTTGATCATGTGCCGGTACGCATGGAACAGGCCGCGATGGTGGTTGGCGTCGATGGTCTTCCCGACAGCGTGTCGAACATTTTCTTCCAGCCGAACCTTCTCGTGAATGCCTTCGGAAAGCGCTTCATGAATGAAGAATACATGCAGAATACGACCTTCCTTTCGAACGCGGTATCCAACCAGAAGGACCGCACCTCCTATTCGATTGTTGACGATTCCATCGTCCGCGAATATATCCGTAAGGGCGTCGACGTCGTGAGCATGGTCCGTTCCGATCCGGACGTTTCCGATTTCTATGACGGAATCAAGATGGCGAAGGAGAACGGCAATGAATATCCGGTTGTTGCCAACAGCATCGAAGAGCTGGCCGAAAAGCTCGGTATGGATCCGGAAATTCTGAGAGAGACCATCGACGAGTACAATGAGTTCTGCGATACGACCGACACCCAGTTCTTCAAGCCCGGCCGCTACTTAAAGCCGATTTACCAGGCGCCTTTCTATGCGAATAAGATCGGCCCCGGCGCTTACGGTACGGTCGGCGGCATCCGCATCAACGAGAACTGCGAAGCCTGCGACAGCGATTTCTATCCGATCCCGGGCCTTTACGCAGCCGGCGCGGACGCCTGCAACCTGTATAACGACAGTTATATGTTCCTGCTTCCCGGCAACTCCATGGGCTTTGCCGTCAACACCGGCCGGATCGCCGGCATGGAAGCCGCAGACTACGTGAATGAACAGTGAGGAAGACAGGCGCCCTGCCGTGTGAGCACGAGCAGGGGCGCCTATCTGACGAACGTCCCTCATGAGGTGAGGAGCGATGCGAAGCAGCGCGGGAACACCGAATGAGGGAGCGCTGGGAAGTGCCAGAGGCACGACAGCGCGGTGTTCATTCAAAAAGAGGAAGACAGGCCACCTCATCAGTCGCCTTACGGCGACAGCTTCCCCTCAAGGGGAAGCCGGGGAGCAGCCCTCTCCCAAAGCCTTCCCCTTGAGGGGAAGGTGGCACGCGAAGCGTGACGGATGAGGTGGCCGCACTTATAAAGAAAAGGAGAATTCATTATGGCAGCACGTGTGATCTTTGACCCGAACGGGTTTGAGAACATTATCGAAAACGGCGAGGCGGTCGGATTCCGTTTCCGCTGGAAATCACAGTACTACAGGGGCATCACCCTCTCGATCGTCCATGATATCAAGGTGAATATCGACGGCGAAGATATTCCTTCGGAAGACATCAGCATGACCGTAAACGGTGAGACCTTTACGCTCGATGAAATGTCTACCGTCGTGGATTCGGACTACCGCTGGGAATTCGGCGATTATGCAACGGTCAATGTAAAGAAGGCCGGCGGACTCGCGAAAGGTCCGCACCATCTTGTCGCCGTCCAGCACATCGCTCCGTCCTATATGCCCTTCCCGTGGATCACGGAGTGCAAGGCTGACTTTACGATTTAAGGAGGTAAGAGCATGAATTACGATATCAAAAGAAGTATTTCTTTTTACAGCTATCAGGACGAATATTATGCAGGTATTCTGGATCTCGAAGGCTGCCTTCGGGAATGTGCAAAGACCGGCGCGACCGGCGTCGAGCTCCTCGCGGAGCAGATGATCAGGCGTTTCCCGAAGCCGATCGAAGATGAAGCCTTCCGTGAAAAATGGTTTGCGGACCTCAAAAAGTACGGCCTCGAGCCCTCCTGCTACGACGCTTTCCTCGAGAATCGCATCTACAGGAACCGGATGCTCTCCATCGGCGAGCAGGTCAACATGATGAAGCGGGATCTGAGACTTGCGTCTCTTCTCGGCTTCCCTGTCATCCGTACCCTTGTTTCCACCCCGATGCCGGTCATCGAGGGCTCTCTGGAGTATGCGGAACAGGTCGGCGTGAAGATCGGCCTCGAGGTCCATGCGCCGTTCTCTCTGAATTCGAGCTGGGCGGAAGGTTATCTTTCGATGATCCGCCGTACGGGCACGAAGTTCTTCGGCTTCATCCCGGACATGGGCATTTTCTGCAAAAACCTTCCGGACGTTGTCCGCGACAAGGCACGCCGCATGGGCGCCACAGAAGAAGGTCTGAAGATCGTTGACGACTGTTACCTGAAGCGCGTTTCCGACGGCTTCGTCAAGATTAAATACGACCTCGACCTCGGAAAGGCCAACTTCGAATACCGCATGGCAAACGGCATGAAAGAGATGATGGATGCCGTCGGCAAGCTTGGTCCGAACGCCGGGAATGAGTGGTATGCCAATAATTCCTTTACCTATTCATGGTCGGATCCGCAGGACATCATTGACAATATCGAGTACATTTTCCATACACACGCAAAGTTCTATGATGTGCATGAAGACTATGTCGAGACCGCTGTTGCGCTTCCCGAGGTCATCGAAGCTTTCAAGAAGGCCGGCTATCACGGCTTCTTAAGCTCCGAGTACGAAGGCGGCGAGCACAACCGGGACATCGGCGTCGATTCGATCACGCAGGTTGCACGTCATCAGGAAGCCATGAGACGGCTGATTGAGGGTTGAAAATTGCCTTGATAAGTCCGGCCGCTTTCGTCAGGACAGGGTTCGCAGACGGAAGAATTATTCAGTCAATGGGAGGTCCCTGCAGCTTCTGCTTGTCTTATGTTTATGTGCCGTAAGTCCCGACAGCATCACTTTAAGTATTTTGTCTGTGAATATCTGCTCCTGTCCAACAAGGAATGATTTTTTCCTTGCCGGACAGGAGAATGAGTTTTAGGCTTTTTTAGGTAAAATTCGGTTGATTTTTAGCTTGCTGTGG
>CAMVNR010000080.1 GCA_947168905.1 uncultured Lachnospiraceae bacterium | reverse complement strand
CCGAGCACATAAGCCTCCCCCGCATGTCCGCTCTTTGCAAGCGCCTTCATCGCGAGCGCTGCGTCCTCCGAAAAGAGATAGTCCCAAATCTGCTCTCCCTTCGTAAAGACTGGCCGCTCCTTTTTAAGAAGAGCACCTGCCGCCGACGTCACCATGGCGGAAGAATTGTCGTACGGCCCGTAAACGCTCAATATCCGGGCCGTAATGAAATTCACGCCCGTTTCCCTTCCGAGCTCGTTTCCGGCCCTTTCTGCGGCCAATTTTGCCTTTCCGTAGGCAATCACGGGCCTCATCGGCGTGTCTTCCCTGAGTACGCCCGACACCGGGCCGTACTCTGCCTGGGAGCCCGCGAAAACAAAGCTGTGTACGCCGCAGGAAACCGCTTTTGAGAAAGCCGTCCTGAGGTATTCCACATTCTTCATCTGGCGCGGAAGATCGTCCCGGGCTTCTCTTCCGACGCCGTCCCATGCGAAATGGAACCAGGCATCGGCATTTTCCGTTTCAAAGCGCTGAAGGTCCTCAAGCGGTATCTCAACCATTTTTAGAAGGCCTGTTGAAAACGCTCTTTCCAGGTTCTTTAGTTTTAGGCTTCCGGGACGCACAACTGCGGTGACTTCGGTGCCTTCCGATGTCAGAAGCTCCGAAAGCGATGCGCCGATCATTCCGGTCGCACCGGTGATTACCGCCCGCTGAAGCGGCCGCTCCGCTCTTTGATTCCCGGAATTCTTTCCGTCCGCCGGACCGCGCCTTGCGTCCTCTCTTTGCTTCATGCTCAGTTCTCCCGGCCTTTCACCGCTTTTTCCAGCATTTCCGCCATATAATCCAGCTTTTCATCCGTCATTCCGGGATAGACGCCGAGCCAGAAGGTGTCCTCCATAATCCGGTCGGTATTTGACAAGGACCCGACGACACGGAAGGCCCCGGTATCACGGTACACATCGAAAGCAGGGTGCTTCAGAATATTTCCTGCAAACAGCATCCGGGTCTGAATGCCTTTCTTTTCAAGGAAGGGAACCACCTCGCTCCTCTTCACGCCCTCCCGGCAGGTCAGAAGGAATCCGAACCAGGAAGGATCGGAGCCGGGAAGCGCTTCCGGCAGGACAAATGCGTCCTGAAGGCCGGACAGCCGGTTCTTAAGATAAGCGAAATTATGTCTCCTTCTTTCAGCAAATCCCGGGAATTTGTCGATCTGCGCACAGCCGACAGCCGCCTGCATATCTGTAGCCTTTAAATTGTAGCCGAAATGCGAATAGACATATTTGTGATCATAGCCTTCCGGAAGCTCGCCGCGTTTTCCGTCGAAGCGGTGTCCGCAGAAATTGTCGCGCCCCGGAGGACAGATGCAGTCGCGGCCCCAGTCCCGAAGAGAACGGACAATCCTGTGAAGCAGCGGATCCGAGGTATACACAGCGCCCCCTTCGCCCATCGTCATATGGTGCGGCGGGTAGAAGGAGGAAGTGCCAAGATCGCCGACAGTTCCGGTAAAGCGCGTTTTTCCGTCCATCTCGACCGTCGAGCCGAGCGCGTCGCAGTTATCCTCGACAAGCCACAGACCGTGCTTCTTACAGAAGGCTTTGACCGCGCGAAGATCGAAGGGATTTCCGAGCGTATGGGCGATCATGACCGCCTTGGTTTTCGGCGACACGGCGCTCTCAAGCATCGCTATGTCGATATTGTACTGCGGAATCGTCACATCCAGGAAGACCGGGACCGCGCCGTACTGCAGGATCGGCGCAATGGTCGTCGGAAAGCCGCAGGCGACTGTAATGACTTCGTCCCCCGGCAGGATCCGGCGTTCTTTAAGAAGCGAGGATGTCAGCGCCATAAAGGCGAGAAGATTCGCCGAGGAGCCGGAATTGACCAGCGAAACAAAAGGAACCCCGAGGTATTCTCCGAACTTCTTCTCGAATTCATCCGTGAATCGTCCGGCCGTCAGCCAGAAATCCAGAGCAGACTCGACCAGGTTCTCCATTTCCTTTTCATCATAGACGCGGGAAGCGTAAGGAATCCTCTCCCCGGGATGAAAGCTCCCGTCTTTTTCATGATACCGGTGATAATAAGCCTCGACAGCGGAAAGGATCTCCTTCCTTGCTTCGGCTTCAGTTTTATTTTCAAACATAAAAATCTCCCATAAATTCCAGAATTTCGGCTTCCATGCAGGCAGCCTTGTCTTCGGCGCGTTCATATTCCACGGTTCTTCTCACCGCTTCCTTCGCCGACCAGCGCGGCTTCCAGCCGAAGGTTTCCCGGATTTTCGTATTGTCAAGGCGCAGGAAGCCGGCTTCATGAGGACCGTTCTCATTTTCGGCTCTCCACGACAGTCCCTCCCCGTAATATTCACAGAAAAGCGCCGCCAGCTCCCCGGTCGTGAGGCAGTCCGAGAGGTCCGGTCCCACATTGTAATATCCGGCAAAAGCAGGGTTCTTCGCCTGCTCTTCAGCAATTGTCAGATAGACATAAAGCGGCTCCAGCACGTGCTGATACGGCCGGACAGAATTCGGGTTTCTGAGAAGGATGGCTTCCTTCTTCCGGGCGGCACGCACGCAGTCGGGAACGATCCGGTCCTTCTGGTAATCTCCGCCGCCGATCACGTTTCCGGCGCGGGCGGTCGACACGGCGATGCCCATCGCATCCAGGAAGGAGCGCTTATAGCAGTGCGTGACGAGCTCCGAGCAGGATTTGGAATTGGAATAGGGGTCAAAGCCGTCCAGACGGTCCGTTTCCTTAAAGCCGCGGTTTTCCTCGGGGTTCTCGTAGACCTTGTCGGTCGTGACGTTCAGCACCGAGACAACGGAAGAGGTCCTGCGCACGCATTCCATCAGGTTGACGGTTCCCATCACATTCGTCTCATAGGTCAGAACCGGCTCGAGATAGGAGGTGCGGACAATCGGCTGGGCCGCAAGATGAAAGACGATCTCCGGCCGGAAGTCGGAAAACGCCTGCTGAAGAGACTTCAGGTCACGGATATCCCCGCGGACGTCCCGCCCCTTAAAAAGCGCCGAAATGCCGGCCTCCGTGTACAGATTCTCCTCCGTCGGCGGCTCGAGCGAAAACCCGAGAAGCTCGGCGCCGGCCATGGAGAGAATCTTCGAAAGCCAGCTTCCTTTAAACCCGGTGTGCCCTGTAATCAGCACTCTCCTGCCTTTGTAGAATTCAGCGTCCATAAATAAAACAATCACCCCAAATACTCATTTGGAATGATTGTACCACAGTTTCATATGAATGTCAAAATGTATTGTCCCAGGGGCTTAAGGGCGGTCTTCCTCCTGCTTTTCAGGCGCCTCCTCCCCGCTTTGGATCTCCTCGACAATTGAGAGGATTTCCTCCCTTCCGGCCTTTGTCTCGGCGGAGAACGGAATGAGTCTTTCCTCCGCGGAAAGCTTCAGCTTCTTTCGGATCACGGGAAGCATTTTATTCTGCTCGTTCCTGCTCAGCTTGTCCATCTTTGTCGCGACGATGACCGGTGTAAAACCGGCCGAACGGATCCATTCGATCATCGCGCAGTCATTTGCCGTCGGCTCGTGGCGCATATCGACGAGGAGGAACACCGCACGGAGCATTTTCGACGAGCGGAGGTAGCGTTCGATCATCTTGCCCCACTTCGCCCGCGTCGCTTCCGAAACCTTCGCATAGCCGTAGCCCGGCAGATCGACAAGGTAAAGCGCGTCATTCAGGTTGTAATAATTGATCGTCTGCGTCTTTCCGGGCTGCGAGGAAGTACGCGCATAGTTCTTCCGCTGGATCAGAGCGTTCAGAAGCGACGACTTCCCGACGTTCGAACGGCCGGCAAAGGCAATCTCCGGCTTCCCGGTCTGGGGAAGCGCCGACGTGATTCCGATCACGATATCCAGATTGACGGATTTAATCTTCATAGGATTCCTCGTTTAAAACTAAGGGAAGCCGTAAAAGTCCTTACGGAGGCTTAAGTTTTGGCTTATGCGCTCTTTTTCAGGGGCTTTACGGCTTCTGTAAAATCATATTTTCTGCTTCATCAGGCACTTTCGTCATAGCGCGAGGCGCGTCTTGCCCGGATCTTCGGGCCTTCTTCGCCCAGCACGGTCTCCTTCGTGATAATACATTCGCCCGCATTGTCGTCGGAGGGAAGCTCGAACATAATGTCCTTCATGACTTCCTCGATAATTGCCCGAAGTCCTCGTGCGCCGGTTTTACGCATAAAAGCCTTCTTAGCGATTTCCCGGACCGCATCCTCCTCGAAGGTCAGCTTCACGCCGTCCATATCGAAGAGCGCCTGATACTGCTTGGTCAGCGCATTCTTCGGCTCCGTGAGAATCGACACGAGGGCGTCCTCGTCCAGAAGGTCGAGGCTGACCGTGACCGGCACGCGCCCGATGAGTTCGGGAATCAGGCCGAATTTCACGAGATCCTCGGGAAGCACCTGCTTGAACAGCGCGCTCACGTCCTGCTCGGATTTATCCACAACCTTCGCGTTGAAGCCGATCGAGCCGGCTTCCTGACGCGCCTCGATGATTTTCTCCAGCCCGTCAAAAGCACCGCCGACAATAAAGAGAATATTCGTCGTATCGATCGGAATGCACTCCTGCTGCGGATGCTTCCTGCCGCCCTGCGGCGGCACATTCGCCATGGTTCCTTCGATAATTTTCAGGAGTGCCTGCTGCACACCCTCGCCGGAAACATCGCGCGTAATCGATACATTCTCGCCCTTTTTGCTGATCTTATCGATCTCGTCGATATAGACGATCCCCGTCTCTGCCCGCTCGACATCGTAGTCCGCAGCCTGGATCAGCTTTAAAAGGATCGTTTCGACGTCCTCGCCGACATAGCCCGCTTCTGTAAGAGAGGTTGCATCCGCAATCGCAAAAGGCACATTCAGAAGACGCGCCAGGGTCTGGGCAAGATACGTTTTGCCCGATCCTGTCGGTCCGATGAGAAGCACATTGGATTTCTGGATCTCCACCTCCGAAGAAGAACGGTTCAGAATTCTCTTATAATGATTGTATACCGCTACCGCAAGCGATTTCTTGGCCTCATCCTGTCCGATCACATACTCGTCAAGACGTTCCTTAATCTCGCGCGGCTTCAGAAGCCGTATCTCCTGCCCGGGATCCGGCTCGTCCAGTTCGTCTCTCAGGATTTCTCTGCAGAGCTCTACACACTCGTCGCAGATATAGATCCCGCGGGTTCTCCCGGCAATGAGTTTTTTTACCTGCCCGCTTTCCTTTCCGCAGAAGGAACAGCGGAACTCTCCGTCGTCGCGACTTGCCATGATATCTCCTGTCCCTTAAAAGATATTTCAGACACGTAAAAGCTTACGCGTCTGAAATACGGTTTGCTTTATGTTAATGGTTCTTGATGATTTCGTCGATCAGGCCGTACGCCTTCGCTTCTTCCGCAGTCATCCAGTTGTCACGATCGGTATCCTTCTTAATCGTCTCCAGGTCCTGTCCCGTAAACTCGGAAAGCATCCGGTTCATCCGGTCCTTGATCTTCAGGATGTGTTCCGCCGCGATCTGGATCTCGGTCGCCTGTCCCTGTGCTCCGCCCATCGGCTGATGAATCAGAATTTCGGAATTCGGAAGCGAGTATCTCTTGCCCTTTGTCCCGCCCGCGAGAAGGAAGGCGCCCATCGAAGCTGCCATTCCGACGCAGATCGTCGCGACATCGCATTTGATATACTGCATGGTGTCGTAAATCGCCATTCCCGCGGAAATCGATCCGCCGGGGCTGTTGATATACAGGCTGATATCCTTTCCCGGATCCTCGGATTCCAGGAACAGAAGCTGCGCCACGACAAGGCCCGCAGTCACATCATTGACCTCTTCACCGAGGAAAATGATCCGCTCCTTTAAAAGTCTGGAGTAAATATCAAAAGAACGTTCTCCGCGGTTGGTTTCCTCAATTACAACAGGTACTAAGCTCATTTTTCTCTCCCTTATTTCGAGATGAATTCAACGGCCTTCTGAATAGCCAGATCCTTGCGGATGTTGTCTTTCTCCGCGTCTGTGATCATCTCTTCCAGCTTCTCGGCTTCCATCTGGTACATCTTTGCCATGTTTTCGATTTCGGCCTTTACATCATCATCGGTAACTTCCAGATTTTCCTTCTCAGCGATTGCCGCAAGCACCAGGGAATTCTGGATTCTCGTCTTCGCCTGGTCCTTCATCTGCTCCTGAAGCATTTCAACGGTCGAACCGGTATACTTCATGTAGTCCTGCATGCTGAGGCCCATCTGCTGGAAGCGCTGTGCCTGTTCATTTACAAGCTGGCGCGCCTGGTCGTTAATCATCGCTTCCGGAATGTCCATTTCAGCGTTCTCGACAGCCTTCTTCAGGACTTCGTCGCGGTACTCATTGTTCAGGTCTCCCTGCTTCTTCTCCGCGAGTTTCTTCTTCACGTCCTCACGGTACTCTGCAAGGGTATCGAAATCGGAAACTTCCTCTGCGAATTCATCGTCCAGCTCCGGAAGTTCTTTCTTCTTCAGGCCGTTCAGCTTCACCTTAAAAACTGCCGGCTTTCCGGCCAGGTTCTCTGCATGGTACTCTTCGGGGAAGGTCACATTGACGTCGAATTCATCGCCGATGTTCTTTCCTGCGATCTGATCCTCGAAGGTATCGATGAAGGAATGGGAACCCAGCTCAAGCTCGTGGTTCTCCGCTTTGCCGCCGTCAAATGCGACGCCGTCACAGAAGCCTTCGTAGTCGATCACGGCGATATCGCCCATCTCGGCCGCACGGTCCTCAACGGTAATGGTACGCGCATTCTGCTCGCGGGTCTTCTGAAGCTCCGCATCCACTTCCTCTTCGGAAACTTCCGCTGTCTTCTTCTCGATGCCGAGATTTGTATATTCGCCGAGCTTTACCTCGGGACGCACTGCCACTTCCGCGGTGAAAATGAATTCTTTGCCCTTTTCAATCTGAACAACGTCAATCTCCGGCTGGGAAACCACATCAAGCGCCTTGCCTTCTTCAGTCTCGAGAGCCTTTTCGTAGGCATCCGGAATCAGCGAATTCGCAGCGTCTTCGTAGAAGACTTCCGGTCCGTACATCTTTTCAATCATCATTCTGGGCGCTTTGCCTTTTCTGAAGCCCTGGATCTGAATTTTGTTCTTATTTTTCAGGTAAGCCTGCTGCATTGCCTTCTCGAAGTCTTCGGCACTGACTTCGATCGTCAGCTTAGCCATATTGTGGTCCAGTCTTTCAATATTCATCTTGTGTTTCCTCCTGAATGATCCCCCTGGGATCGTATTATCTGAGATTGTCGTACTTTGACATTCGAAGATGTATTATAGCATACATTTTCTTAAGTTTCAATCGTTTCTCACACTTTTCGAGGGATCCTTTGGCTGGAAGACGCGCCGCCTAACGGTCTTTAATATAAAAAAAACACATTTTTACAGGCGCTTTGAAGCCCAGTACCGCTTCTCCCCGGGCGCTTACAGAAAAAATTTCATGAAAGATGAGCGCGGTACAGCTCCAGCTCTTCGCGAAGAGCCGGAAGAAGCTCCTCTTCCGGAAGGCGGCGAATCACCTCCCCGCCCTTAATCAGTATTCCGACCCCTTTGCCGCCTGCGATGCCAAGGTCTGCCTCTCTCGCCTCTCCGGGACCGTTCACGACGCAGCCCATCACTGCGATCTTCATGTTCAGGTCCGGATAATCCTTCACCATCTCCTCTACCTGTCCTGCGAGCCCGACAAGGTCGATTTCAGTCCTTCCGCAGGTCGGACAGGAAACGACTTCGATGCCGTCGCTGCGAAGGCCGAGCGTACGCAGGATCTGTTTCGCGGATTCGACCTCGTTCACCGGGTCGCCGGTTAAAGAGACGCGGATCGTATCGCCGATGCCTTCGTTCAGAATGAGTCCGAGGCCGATCGCGGACTTGATATTCCCGCGGATTAATCCTCCCGCCTCCGTAATGCCCACATGCAGCGGGTACGGACATTTTTCTGCGATCATTTTATGGGCAGCGTAGGACATCATGACATCGGAGGACTTGATGCTTACGACAATCCGGTCATAGCCGCAGTCCTCGATCAGGCCGACCTCCGAGAGTGCGCTTTCCACGAGGCCCTCGGCGGTTACGCCGTGATATTTCTCCACAAGTTCTTTTTCAAGCGAGCCGGAATTCACGCCGACGCGCAGCGGGACACCGCGTTCCCTGGCCGCCCTTACGACTTCCATCACCCGCTCCTTCGAGCCGATGTTTCCGGGATTGATGCGCACCTTGTCCGCTCCGTTTTCAATGGCTGCAATGGCGAGCCGCCAGTCAAAATGAATGTCCGCCACAAGCGGAATATGGATCGCCTGCTTAATTTTCCGGAAGTTTTCTGCGGCCTCCATCGTCGGAACCGTCGCGCGGACAATCTCGCAGCCCGCCTTTTCGAGGGCGAGGATCTGCCGGATCGTCGCCTCCGCATCCTCTGTCTTCGTATTGGTCATCGACTGGATCAGCACCGGGTTTCCCCCGCCGATTACACGGTCTTTGATCCGGATCATCTTTGTATGCTCTCTATAAGACATATCAAGCTCCTTAAGCCCTGAAAAACACTTTGATCACATCATTGAAAAACACCACAATCATCAGGCCGAACAGAAGGACAAAGCCTGCAATCGTAATGATTCCCTCCATTTTTTTCGGCACCGGCCGCCGGATGACCGCCTCCACCAGGAGGAACAGGAATTTTCCGCCGTCCAGTCCCGGAACCGGCAGCAGGTTCATGATGCCGAGGTTCACCGAGATCAGTGACGCGAAATTCAGGAGATTGACAAAAACCCAGAAAGCCGTCACGAAGAAGGATTCCTCCTTCGTATCCTCCTCGACCTCCGTCACAATGTCGTTCACCATACCGGCCATACCTACGGGCCCGGAAAGGTCATTCAGACCCAGCTTTCCGCGGAACAGAAGACCGAGGCTCTTGATGACCGCTCCCGCGTTGTACTCAAAATCATAGAAGCCGTACCGGAACACCTGCAGGACGTTCAGATCCTTCGTGCGCTGCGGCGCATAGATACCGATCAGGTAGCCTCCGGTTTCCTCATCGATTTTCGGCTTGATGACAGCGGTCATTTTCTCGCCGTCTCGGCGATAGGTGACCGTGATCTCTTCCCCTTCATGCAGGGACATATAGATGGAAATATCCTTGAACTGATGCACCCGTGTCCGGTTCAGCTTCAGGATTTCATCCCCGGCCTGAAGTCCAGCCTCCTCAGCCGCGCTGTTTTCAACCGTTCCCGAAATCTTCGTCGTCGTCACGCCTACGAGCGCGATCAGGATGACCGAGAAGATAAAACCGAGAATAAAATTGAAGACCGGTCCTGCGAGCGTGATCGACATTCTCGCCCAGACAGATTTCTTCGAATAGGCGTGGTCCTCGTCCATATCGACCTTTTCGCCTTCAAGCGAAGGATCCGGAACAAAGGATTCGTCCCCGAGCATCATACAGTAGCCGCCGAAAGGAATGGCGCGCACACAGAAGTTCGTCCCGTTCTTCACCCTTGAAAACAGCTTCGGGCCCATGCCGATCGAGAACTCCACGACACCGACGCCGTTTCTTTTGGCGAGAAGGAAGTGCCCGAATTCATGGAAGAAGATCAGGATGCCTATGATCAGGATAAATGCTATAATACTTACTGCTGTTGACAATGAAGCACCTCGTATACTGTCTGTTCCGTACTTAAGATTTCCGTGAGGGACGGATGATCAATAAAGGGCACTTTATCAAGCGCCGTGTGAATGGCTTCGAGGATCCCCATATAGCTAATCTTGTTTTTCAGGAACCGGGCGACCGCCCACTCATTCGCCGCATTGAAGACCGTCGGCGCGTTTCCGCCCTTTTTCCCGACCGCATAGGCAATTTTAAGCGCCTCGAAAACCTCGGGATCCGGCTTTTCTACTGTAATCTGGCCGATCGAGGAGAAATCAAGTCTCTTTCCGGGAAGGAAGCGCCTTTCGGGATAATAGAGCGCGTATTGAATCGGAAGCTTCATATCCGGCGTCCCGAGCTGGGCCATGACCGCTCCGTCCTCGAATTCCACCATGGAGTGAATGATTGACTGCGGCTGCACGACCACCTCGATCTGATCGTAGGAGACATCGAAAAGCCACCGGGCCTCCATCACCTCCAGCCCCTTGTTGACCATGGTCGAAGAATCGATCGTGATCTTCTGCCCCATGCTCCAGTTCGGATGCTTCAGCGCGTCCGCAACGGTCACACGGGAAAGCTGCTCCTTCGTAAAGCCGCGGAATGGCCCGCCGGAAGCCGTAAGGTGGATTTTTGCGATCCGGTTCCCGCGATTCCCCTGAAGGCACTGGAAGATCGCGGAATGCTCCGAGTCGACGGGAAGAAGCTTCACACCGTTTTCCTTCACCAGCGGAATGATCAGATGGCCCGCCGTGACAAGCGTCTCCTTATTTGCGAGCGCGATATCCTTTCCGGCGCGGATGGCTTCCACTGTCGGCCGGATCCCGATCATTCCGACAAGAGCCGTCACGACAATATCCGCCGAAGGAACGCATGCCGCTTCAATGAGACCGTCCATGCCGCTGACAACACGGACCGGCAGGTCTCTCACCCTGTCACGGAAGTCCTTCGCTCTGTTTTCATCAAAAACACAGACAAGCTCCGGAAGGAATTCTCTTGTCTGTTTCTCCAAAAGTTCTGTATTTCTGTTGGCCGCCAGGGAGCAGATGCGGATGTCGCCGTTCTCCCTGACAATATCAAGGGTCTGCGTGCCGATGGAGCCCGTAGACCCGAGAAGCGCTGTCTTTTTCATATTCAAAAAGTCTCTTTATCTCATAAAAAACTTCACTACGTAGAATACCACAGGGGCGACAAAGATCACCGAATCAAAACGGTCCATCAGTCCGCCGTGTCCCGGAAGGATCTTCGAATAATCCTTGATTCCGTGGCTTCTCTTGAAGGCGGAAGCCGCCAGATCCCCGATCATCGAGATCAGTCCCGCTGCCGCACAGGCTGCCGCGCAGGCAAAAACTGGGTAGTCAATCTTCACGAAATTCGATCCGAAGAGCGCCCCGTACATTGCGCCTAAGAAAGCCGCGCCGAGCACGCCGCCCACAGCTCCTTCAATGGTCTTTTTCGGACTCAGGTCCGGCGCCATCTTGTGCTTTCCGAACACAATCCCGATACAATAGGCAGACAGGTCGCAGCCCCAGGAGCCGAGAAGAATCAGCCACAGCAGGAATACGCCGTCATCCAGCATCCGGATTCTGTACATAAAGCTTAACAGGAAGACCACATAGAACAGACCGAAGAAAGCATACACCGCTTCTGTGACTTCCGTGTGAACAAAATGGAAAACATAGACGCCCATGACCGCAAAAAAGCCGATAATCAGCGCGGCCGGCAGATACTCTTCGAGCTGCAGCGCAAGAAGCACCCACAGAAGCACCGCCCCGACATAGCCTGCGATCCCGACAGGACGCCTGTCAATGCCAGCCATCCTGTAAAACTCCCAGAGGCAGATCAGGCTGATCGCCATCGCGACGACATAGAAATACCAGCTGCCAAAGACTCCGCTCACAACGACAATCGCCAGCAGAATAATCCCGCTTACAAAACGGGTCAGCATATTTTTAAAATCTATTTTCTTTTTCAGATCAGCTGCCATATTTCCCCCGCCATGGATCAATTCTTCTCAGGCAGTCTCCCGCCGAATCTGCGTTCTCTCGCGCTGTAGCTTTCAATGGCTTTCATAAGCACGTCATTATTGAAGTCCGGCCACAGCACATCCGTCACATAGAACTCCGTATATGCGCACTGCCACAACAGATAATTGCTGAGCCGAAGCTCCCCTCCCGTCCGGATCAGAAGG
>CAMVNR010000079.1 GCA_947168905.1 uncultured Lachnospiraceae bacterium | reverse complement strand
GGAAGCCCGAGGCCTTCCGGCGGCTGGTTCTCGCGTTTCTTGCGGATGCTCGAAATGACAAGAACGATCAGCGTAACGATGTAGGGGAGCATCTTGTAAAGCTCCTTGGTGGACAGATTCATTCCGGTCGGAATATAGAGATACAGAATGTACAGCCCGCCGAACAGGATCGAAGCGAAAACCGAGATATTCGGGCGCCACACCGTGAAAATAACAAGCGCAATCGCCAGCCAGCCCCTGTCGCCGAAAGCGTCGTTGGACCAGACGCCGTTCGCGTAGTCCATGACGTAGTAGAGGCCGCCGAGGCCCGCGATCATGGAGCCGAGCGCCGTGGCGAGGTATTTGTAGCGGTTGACATTGATGCCGGCCGCATCCGCGGTCGCGGGGTTTTCGCCGACCGCGCGAAGGTGCAGTCCGGTTCTGGTGCGCCTAAGCACATAGGCCGCAGCGAAGGCGATAATGACCGCCGCGTAGGCAAGGAAGCTGTAGCTTAAGAAAATGTCTCCGAACCAGCCGAGCTTTGAAGCAAAGGGAAGCTTCTTACTGAAGTACTGAGTCGTCGTCGTGAGGGCGATCGACGGAACTTCGGAGCCGGTCAGCTTAATCAGAGAGCCGCCGAAGAAATTTCCGAAGCCGATACCGAAGGTTGTGAGCGCGAGACCCGCCACGTTCTGGTTCGAGCGGAAGGTGATCGTCAGCACACTGTAAATCATGCCCATGAGAAGCGATCCTGCGAGGCAGGATACGAGCGGGATGAAGATCACCAGGAAGCCGTTTACCGGCGCGCCTGCGTGAAGCTGCTGCTCATAGAGGAAGGCGCCGATAACGCCTGAAATGCCGCCGACGTACATGATGCCCGGGATACCGAGATTCAGGTGTCCGGCCTTTTCCGTAATGGTTTCGCCTGTCGAGCCGAACAGGAGCGGAATGCCCTGTGCGACCGCGCGCGGGAAGAAGGCCAGGAGGAACGAGAAGAAGAGCGGAATCGCTTTTATAATTGTCTGAACGGTCTGTCCGATAAAGCTGATCATTTTGCCGCCTCCTTTTCTGTCGGTGCTGCCGCGGCCTTTTTATCGCGCCTGTTGAATACCAGCTGATAGTTGATGAAGAATTCACAGGCAATGACAAAGAACAGGATAATGCCCGTGATGATGTCCGCATAGGAAGGATTCAGACCGAAGCTCGTGGAAATCTCCCCGGCGCCCCGCTCCATGAAGACGATCAGGAAGCTCGTCAGAATCATTGCGAAGGGATTGAACTTCGCAAGCCAGGCCACCATGACCGCGGTAAAGCCTCTGCCGCCGGCGATGGAGGTGGTGATCGTGTGGTTCGTGCCGGAAACAAGCAGGAAGCCCGCAAGTCCGCATAACGCGCCGGAAAGCGCCATGGTGCGGATGATCACCTTGCCGACCTTGATGCCGACGTAGCGCGCGGTGCGTTCGGATTCGCCGACGACCGAGATCTCATAGCCGTGCTTGGAGTAGCGCATGTAGATGAAAATCGCTACGGTGAGCAGTGCGACGATGATGATGTTCAGAAGGTAGCGGTTGGTTCCGATCATCGGGAGCCAGCCGGCTTCCGTTGACTGGTTGATAATGCCGATCTGGCCCGCGCCCTTCGGAACTTCGAAGACGATAATGAAGTAGGCGACGAGCTGGGTCGCGACGTAGTTCATCATCAGCGTAAACAGCGTCTCATTGGTGTTCCATTTCGCCTTGAAAAGGGCGGGAATGACGCCCCAGACAGCGCCGGAGATGCAGCTGACGACAAAAAGCAGCGGGATCAGGACTGCATTCGGAAGCTTGTCGCCGATGAGGATCATCGTGATCGCGCAGCCTAAAGCGCCGACGAGGATCTGGCCTTCGCCGCCGACATTCCAGAAGCGCATCCGATAGGCGGGCGTAACGGCGATCGATACGCAAAGAAGAATCGCGATGTTCTGAAGAAGCACCCAGAACTTGCGCGCGGTGCCGAAGGAACCGCGGAAAATCGCTCCGTAAACCTGGAAGGGATTTAAGCCCGTCACAATGGTTGTAATCACGGCGTCAAGAATGAGCGCTGCAATGATCGCAATCGCCCGGATTCCCCAGGCGCGATACCAGGGCAGCGATTTCCTGCGCGCGATATGGAAAAGTGGGATGTGATTATGATTCATCGGCTTTTCCTCCTTCCTCAGCTGCAGTATGATCCGCCGGATCCGTTCCGGCGGTCTCTGTCTTTTTGTCCTTTGCACCTGCCGGGTGTCCGCCGCCGACCCGGGTCATCATGAGACCGACTTCCCGTTTGTCGGCGTCCCTGCCGCTTACAATTCCGCTGACCTTTCCGTCGCAGAGGACAAGGATGCGGTCAGAGAGCTCGAGCAGGACGTCCAGATCCTCGCCGACATAGATGACGGCGACACCGGCTTCCTTCTGCTTATTGATCAGATCATAGATCGTATAGGATGAATTGATGTCAAGGCCGCGCACCGCATAGGCGGTGAGAAGCACAGTCGGGGCAGAGCTGATTTCACGTCCCACGAGAACCTTCTGCACGTTTCCGCCCGACAGCCGGCGGACCGGCGTCTCCAGGTTCGGCGTATTGACCGAAAGCTCGTCGACAACATTTGCTGCAAGGTCATGCGGGCTCTTCTGGTCGAGGAAGAGAGAATTGCCTTTCCGGTAGGAACGAAGCATCATGTTCTCCGAGATGTCCATCGATCCGACAAGGCCCATGCCGAGGCGGTCTTCCGGGACAAAGGAGAGCGATACGCCGAGCTTCTGGATCGCGAGGGGATCCTTGCCGATCAGTTCCTCGCGGGAGCCGTCTTTATGAATATAGGAGATCGTGCCTTTTTCGGTCGGCTGCAGGCCGGCGATCGCCTCGAGAAGCTCCTTCTGGCCGTTTCCGGAAACACCCGCGATTCCGAGAATTTCGCCGGAATTCGCAGTGAAGCTGACATGGTCGAGCTTGACGAAGCCTTCTTCGTTCCGAACGGTCAGATCCTTTACTTCAATCCTCGGCTTCGGATCCTTCGGCTCGGGGCGCGTGATCTCCAGCTTGACCGGATGGCCGACAAGCATGCCCGACATTTCCTCGGCATTCGTGTCCTTGGTCAGCATATCGCCGACATAGGTGCCTTTTCTGAGAACCGCCACGCGGTCGGACAGCTCCTCGACCTCGTTCATCTTATGCGTAATGATCACAATGGCCTTTCCGTCATCGCGCATGGCGCGAAGCACGTTGAAAAGCTTCTCCGTTTCCTGCGGCGTAAGAACTGCGGTCGGCTCGTCAAGGATCAGGATATCGGCGCCGCGGTACAGCACCTTGATGATCTCCACGGTCTGCTTCTGGGAAACGGACATATTGTAAATCTTTTCGTAGGGGTCCAGTTCAAAGCCGTACTGGCTGCACAGGTCCCGGATCTTTTCTGCCACCTTTCTGATGTTGAAGCGGCCCGTTTCCTTTAAGCCGAGCGCGACGTTTTCAGCGGCGGAAAGGACGTTCACAAGCTTGAAATGCTGGTGAATCATACCGATGCCGTACTGGAATGCATCCTTCGGGGAAGCGATGACAACTTCCTTTCCGTCGATGAAAATCTGCCCCGAATCCGGGAAATAGATCCCGGCGAGCATGTTCATCAGCGTCGTCTTTCCGCTGCCGTTCTCGCCGAGGATCGCCAGGATTTCACCCCGGTAAATGTCCAGCTTCGCGTCTTCATTTGCGACGACATTTCCGAAGGTCTTGGTGATGTGCCGCATCATAACGACAGGTTCTTTTGCGGTATTTGCTTCCAAAGAGCGTACCCCCTTTAAATAATGATGTCCTGCTTGGGAAAAGCGTTCACAAAAGCGTGTCTGTGCCCGCCTTTCCCAATGCAGGAAATAGGTGAAGCCCCGGCCTTAAAAACCAGGAAGGAAATAAAAAGACACGCCGCCTGTGGCGGGAAACAGGTAGCATCTTCCCCCATGGGAGCCTACGTCGCCGCAGGAGAATTCTTCTGTCCGCAGCCATAAGAGCGGCGTGTCTTTTTTATTTTTTCTGTCGAAACAGGAATCAGTATTCCTGCTTAGAACTTGGTATCAAGCAGTGTGATGCCGTCGATCTGAAGGTCGAAGTACGGAGCCGAGCGGAACTTGGATTCCTTGAATGCGCCGTTCTCGATGACTTCGGTATCCGGGGTGTAATCAGCGTCGGTGTCGACGTCAGCCTGATGAGAGGTAAGCGTCTCGCCGTTTACGGTGAAGGTGGAAGTGTCGAATACTTCGAGCTTGCCTTCTTCGAGCTGCTTCTTGACTTCCGCGATCTTGTCGGCGGTGCCGGCAGCGGCAGCCTTCTCGTTGACGTCGGTCAGCTTCACGGAGCCGGTAGCGATCGTGCCGGTCCAGTCGGTGTCAATGGCTTTGCCGTCACGGATGCACTCGAGGCAGTAGGTGATGTATGGAGCCCAGTCGATACGGGAAGAAACGATAAAGGTGTTCGGAGCAACAGACTCGGTGGAACCGTTGTAGGAAACGTTCGGAACACCGGCGTTCTCACAGGCCGTCGGAGCGCCCATGGAGTCAGCGTGCTGGGAGATCAGCTTGCAGCCGTCCTGAATCAGGGTGTTGGCGCCTTCCTTCTCAGCGGTCTCGTCATACCAGGAACCGGTGAAGGTAACTTCCATCGTCGCGGTCGGGCAGACAGAGCGTGCGCCTAAGAAGAAGCTGGTGTAACCGGAAATAACTTCCGCGTAGGTGAAAGCGCCGACATAGCCGATCTTGGCTTCTTCAGCAGTGAATTCACCGGCTTCGATCATCTCGTTGAGCTTCATTCCTGCAGCAACGCCTGCAAGATAGCGGCCTTCGAAGATCTCGGCGAAAGCGTTGTGATAGTTGGCAAGCTTCTCGGTGTGCGCCTTGGTGCCGGTCGCATGCGCGAACTGCACGTTCGGGTTTTCCTTCGCAGCCTGGATCATGTAGTCTTCATGGCCGAAAGAATCGGCAAAGACAAAGTTGCAGCCTTCATCGACAAGCTCCATCGCAGCGTCGTAGCACTCCTGACCTTCCGGAATGTTGGTCTTGATGATGGGCTCAATGCCGAATGCCTTGCAGGCTTCCTTCGCAGCGTTCATGAAGTTTAAGTCGTAGGTGGAATTCTCGTCATGCAGGAAAATAAAGCCTGCCTTCACCTTCGCATCAGACTTCTGACTGCCTCCGTTTGTACATGCCGCAAGGGAAAGAACCATCGCTGCAGCCAGCACAAGAGCAAGTACTTTCTTCATTTTTCTCCTCCTCATTTGAAAATGAATTGTGGTTGTTCCTGCCGGAGGTACCACACTCCGGCATTTATTTCAAACCGCCTGATTGTAAACAGCGGACTGAAACCATTATTCTTCGCCGACGAAGCGGATGCCCTTTTCGGGATCCATTTCGGCGATGCGCGCAAGCGACTCGACGCGCACCCCCCGGGAGCGGATGAGTTCTCCGCCGGGCTGGAAGGCTTTTTCAATCGCAATGCCGGCGCCGACAAGCTCTGCGCCGGAGTCATTCACCAGGGTGATCAGCCCCGCAAGCGCCGACCCCATCGCCAAAAAATCGTCGATGATCAGCACACGGTCCCCCTGATGGAGAAAGTCCTTCGATACGATGATATCATAGGTCTTTCCGTGTGTGAATGACTCGACCCTGGAGGTCCAGACATCACCGGCGATATTCTTTGTTTTATTTTTTTTGGCAAAAACAACGGGGCAGCCGAACTCTTCGGCCGCAATGCACGCGATACCGATGCCGGATGCCTCGATTGTAAGGATTTTATTGACGCCGCTTTTTGCATATAAACGTGCAAATTCCCGCCCCATTTCGCGGAAAAGGGCAATGTCCATCTGATGATTCAGGAAACTGTCCACCTTGAGCACACCGCCCTCACGGACAATCCCGTCTTTTCTGATCCGTTCCTCCAGAAGCTTCATAAAATTTTCCTCATTTCAAAGCTTAGATTCTGTCCGTGTGGTTGTGTATGCTTTTCGGGCTGTAATTTCTGTCTGTGTTTCTTTGGACAGATACATATTATTATATATTTTTAAAATGGTTTTTCAATTCAAATATCTTTACAATATCCCGACGAAAAGCCTTGTTTTTCCGTCAATTTTACAAGTCTGTCGAAAAACCTTGCTTGAAAAGTCGCGGAAGGTCTGATATAGTGGTATCGGCATATCTGTATCTGCCTATTTTGTATATAGATGAAGGAGAAAACGAGTATGAAGATTGCCATCGGAAACGATCACACCGCACTTGAAATGAAAAATGAAATTCTGGCATACCTGAAGGAAAAAGGCCTGGAGGTTATCAATTTCGGGACCGATACGCCTGACAGATGCGATTATCCCGTATACGGAGAAAAGGTCGCACGTGCCGTCGTTGCGGGCGAGGCGGATCTGGGCATCCTGATCTGCGGAACCGGCGTCGGCATTTCCCTCGCAGCCAATAAAGTGCACGGCGTCCGTGCGGTCGTATGCTCCGAGCCATACTCCGCCGCGCTTGCCCGCCGCCACAACAACGCGAATATCCTTGCCTTCGGCGCACGCGTCATCGGGCCGGAGCTTGCAAAGATGATCGTCGATGCCTTCCTCGAGGCACAGTTCGAGGGCGGAAGACACGCAAAACGCGTCGATATGATCATGGAAATCGAGAAAAAGGGCTGAGAAGGTTGAAAATGCATAACAGACTGGACATCGCATTTACGATTAACGCGTCCCACTGCGACCATACGGGGACGCTCTCGCTTCCTTCGGTATCCGAGCTTTTTATGGACGCCGCGACGCTGCATGCCGAGAAGATCAATGTCGGCATGAAGAAAATGATGGAACAGGACCTCTTCTGGATCACATCGAAGATGATGGTGGAGCTGAAGAGCCGCCCGGAAATGATGACGGAGGCGGAGCTTTCTACCTGGCCGATGAGTCCGGAGCGCGTGCGCTGCGACCGTGAGTACAGGATCACCTCAGGCGGGGAAATGATCGCCAGAGGCAAGACCGAGTGGGCGGTCCTGAACATGAAGACCCAGAGAATCGTCCCGCCGGCTTCTATATTCCCTGAAGGCATTCTCTATACGGAAGAAGACGTTTTCCCGGAGCTTTTCAGCCGCTTTGACCGGGATTTTACGGATGCCGAGGAATTCGGAACGCATAAGATCGTCTCTGTGGACCTGGACCTTGGCGGACATATGAATCACGTGGCGTACATCCGGGCGCTTTTTGCCTGCTTTTCTTCCAAAGAGCTGGACAGCTGCGGCTTTACCACGCTCGAAGCGCACTACGCGTCGCAGAGCTATGAAGGGGATACGCTGCATTTTCTGAAGAAACCCGCCGAAAACGGCGGAATCCTTACAGCGGCGGTCAATGACGAGAGAAAAGCGGCATTCTACGCCCGTCTCGCATGAAGCCACCCGGCTTTGCCCGGGCTGTAAAAAAGAAGCCGCTTCCCGGATCTGTATGATCAACAGTCAGAAAGGACCGTTTTATGGATCAGTTCATCAAGGCTAAAGTAAATAAAACCATCCTGCTCCTTCAGGAGGAAATGACGGAGAAGACAAAAGAAATCCCCATGCTTCAGATGCTTCCCTGGGAGTACAAAAGGCCGCAGGAGATGCCGCCTGATGACGCCGACTGGCAGCCGTTTCTTCGCGGCAGCCGCGTGGAGGGCAGGGACAAACACTTCTGGTTCCGTACGGAAATCGAGGTGCCTGAAGAGGAGGACGGAAAACAGTTCCTTCTCCGGCTGACGACCGGCGCCGAGGGCGGCTGGGACGCGACAAATCCGCAGGGACTTCTGTACATTGACGGCGTGATCCGCTGCGGGCTTGACGTCAACCACCGTGAATGCGTGCTTGAACCCGGCAAGAAAGCGGACATTCTCCTGTATTTTTATACGGGAATGACCGGCGCGAAAGCCGAGGTGATCCTCGACCTTGTAAAAAAAGACCTCCGGATCGAAAAGCTTTATTACGATCTGAAGGTTCCGTACGATGCTGCGATGTGCCTGCCGGAAAACGCATACGACCATATCCGGATCCTGAAATACCTCGACGCCGCCTGCAACGGGATCGACTTCAGGAAAAAGAAGAGCGCGGCCTTCTATGACAGCCTCGAAAGGGCCGGGGAGTTTCTGCGGGATGAATTCTACGGGAAGGAGTGCGGCGGGCTTCCGGTCACGGTCGATTACATCGGACACACACATATCGACGTCGCCTGGCTGTGGACCCTGGATCAGACAAGGGAAAAGGTCCAGCGGACCTTTTCGACGGTCCTGGAGCTCATGGACCGATTCCCGGACTATATTTTCTTCTCCTCCCAGCCCCAGCTTTTCGCGATGCTGAAGGAGGAAGAGCCCGCGCTTTACGAACGCGTGAAGGCGCGCGTCCTGGAGGGCAGGATCGAGGCAGAAGGCGCGATGTGGCTCGAGGCGGACTGCAACATCCCTTCCGGAGAGTCGCTTGTCAGGCAGATTATGCTCGGGAAGCGCTTCCTGAAGGAGGAATTTGGGATTGATTCGCACATTCTGTGGCTTCCGGATGTCTTCGGCTACAGCGCCGCGCTTCCGCAGATCCTTCAGAAATCCGGCGTCGACCGCTTCGTGACTTCGAAGATCAGCTGGAACGAGACCGACAAGATGCCCTTCGACAGCTTCTACTGGCAGGGGATCGACGGCACGGAGATTTTCAGCTACTTCATGACTGCCAGAAACTATGATCCGGCAGCGAAAAACGACAATACCACAACCTACAACGGGGATGTGACGCCGAAAATGAATCTCGGCACCTGGGAGCGCTATCAGCAGAAGGAATACAGCAACGAGGTGCTGGTGACCTTCGGCTACGGAGACGGCGGAGGCGGACCGACGCTGGAAATGCTGGAGCAGGAAAAACGGCTTGAATACGGGCTTCCCGGCCAGCCGAAGGCAAGATTCCTAAAGGCCTCCGATTTCCTCGACATTGCGGAGAAAAACTTAAGACAAAACGCGGAACTCCTGCGAAGGACGCCGAAATGGGTCGGTGAGCTGTATCTTGAAAAGCACCGCGGAACCTATACAAGCCAGGGAAAGAATAAACGGAACAACCGGAAGAGCGAGTTCCTGCTGGAAAGCGCGGAATCCCTGTCTGCAATCTGTCTCCTTCTGATGAACCGGCCGTATCCGGACGAGATTTACCGGCACAGCTGGCAGACAGTCTGCCTGAACCAGTTCCACGATATCATTCCGGGTTCCTCGATTCACGAGGTTTACGAACGCTGCGACGAGGACTATGCGGTCGTCGCGTACGAGGTGGGCGCGGAGAAAGCCGCCGCTCTTTCGGCGCTTTCGGACAATATGTCGGAAAGCGGCATCCTGGTATGGAATCCGAACGGCTTCACATCGTCCGGCTATATCGACACGCCGGAGGGCGTGCAGTATGTGCAGGATATCCCGGCGCTCGGCTACCGGGTGGTCACCCCGGAAAAGGAACAGGATGCGGACGGATTCTCCTTCCGGGAGGATGAGGATCAGAACCTGACCATCCGGACAAATTATTACGAAGCGACTTTCAACAGCGCGATGCAGATCACGCGGCTCTATGACATCGAAAACGACCGCGTCGTAAACGCGCCGGGAGAGAAGCTCAATGTCCTTCGCGCTTACGAAAACTATCCCTACGACTACGACAACTGGGAAGTCTGCAATTATTACGAGGACAAGTACTGGGATCTTACGGACGTTAGATCGGTGAAAACCGCAGTCGGGGGCGGAACCGCTTCAATTACGGCGGAGTACCGCTATATGGATTCTGTCATTACGCAGACTGTACGCTTCTACGGGAAAAAGCGGCGGATCGACTTTATCACGGAGGCGAACTGGCAGGAGGACCACATTCTGTTAAAGGCTCTTTTCCCGGTAGACATCCTGACGGATCACGCTTCCTGTGAAATCCAGTACGGGACCGTGACGCGTCCGACCCACAGGAATACTTCCTGGGATGCGGCCAAATTCGAGGTCGCTGCGCAGAAATGGGTGGATCTGTCGGAGGGCGGATACGGCGTCAGTCTCTTAAACGACTGCAAATACGGCCACAGCTTCCACGGAAACCTGATGACGATTTCGCTGATTAAAACCGGCACATATCCGGACTATGCGGCGGACCTGGGGCATCATGAATTTACCTATTCGCTCCTGCCTCACCAGGGCAGCGGTCCCGGCGCCGAAACTGTAAAAGAAGCGCTGAAACTCAACCGGCCGCTTGAAACCGTCCGGACTTCCGGGGGCGGCACGCTTCCGCCGGTTTTCAGTCTTGCCTCCTGCAGCGAAGAGAATATCATTCTCGAAACCGCGAAGCTTGCACAGAACGGGGAAGGAATTGTGCTTCGGCTCTATGAATCCGTGGGAAAGAGCGTAAAAGCAAAGCTCAGGTTCGGAGCGCGTTTTAAAGAGATCCTGGATGCGGATCTTCAGGAAAATGTACTCGGCACGCTCGGAGAGGGAAATGAAGCCGAAATTCGGATGAAACCGTATGAAATCCGCACCCTGATCCTGAGGTGACATAATACATTATTATGCATATATGAAAATTGATTATTTGATTTTATAAACAAAATATATTAAAATAATTACAGTAATTCTATAACAGAATCGGTTTCCTGTACGCAGGGAAACGGCACTGGAGCAGTATTAGGTGTTTGTTGGTTTTCGCGGAAACAGGGATACAGCACTGTTTCTGTAAAAATGCGAACCCGACTTTTCGTCGAGGGCACGAATTACCGCCTTCGGAAGGGAATAAAGGATGATCGATTCGAAACTTTACACGCTGCTGGCGGTATTTGAACAGGGCGGATTCACGAAGGCTGCTGATGCCCTGAATCTGACCCAGCCTGCCGTAAGCCAGCAGATCCGTCAGCTGGAGGAACTGTACGGATGCAGGATTTTTGAACGCGGCGGAAAGGAGCTTCGCACAACCAAGGAAGGCGAAATCATTATCCGGACCGCCTACAGAATCCAGTCGCTCGTCGAAGACATGAAGACAGAGCTGCTGGGAGATACGGACAGCATCACGGTGCTGACCGTCGGACTCACCCATTCGGCGGAGAGCAATGCGATTACCGAAGTGCTTGCCTCCTTCGCCCATGAGCGCGGGATCAGCTTCCGAATTGTGACGGGAGGCCTGGAACGGCTCACGAGAATGCTGAAGAATTATGAACTGGACTTCATTATTGTCGAAGGCCATCTGGATGTCGGAAATTTCCGTCAGCTGAGGATTGATACCGACAGTCTTGTACTGATCGTCTCGCCCGAGCATCCGCTCGCCAAGAGAAAAACCGTGACGATCGACCGCATCTGTAAGGAAAAAATGATTTTAAGGAGGAGGGACTCCAATACCGGAAACCTTTTCATCTCGTCCCTGGAAACGAGAAGCGTGTCGATTGACAGCTTCAATGTCATCATGGAGATCGACAATGTGGCTTCGATCAAGGACCTTGTCAGGCGGGGCCTCGGCGTATCGGTTCTTCCCAAGAGCGTGTGTCTTGACGAGCTGAAGAACGGAACGCTGGTCGCCCTGAAGATCAAGGACCTCAGCATGGAACGGGAAATCTCCATTGCCTGCAACCAGGACTTTGCGAACGAATTCATTTCGGCCTATCACAAACTGAGCTGAACCGCAAACCAAAAAGAAGCACCCCCGCGAAAAATGCGGGGGTGTTTTGCATGCTGCGGGGGATCCCATACGAAAAAGCACAAGTGTAAAAAAGTTAAGCGCCGCAGTGTGAGAACATTGCTGTTGACAACTTTGCCGAAGACAGTTATAAGTTATATTGATAAAAAATCAGCTTTTCGGACCGCATTGTCCGCGGGATCAATGAAGATGGAACTTTCAGTGTAAAAGGAGTGTGAGGAAGATCGGTATGTCCAAAATCTCAGTTCTTGGCGCCGGTACCTGGGGAATGGCGCTTGC
>CAMVNR010000078.1 GCA_947168905.1 uncultured Lachnospiraceae bacterium | reverse complement strand
CAAGCTTACGGAATAAAAAGAAGAGCGGGACCGAAGAAAGCAGAATCCCGATCAGCCAAAGGATATGGAAGGTGCCGAACATCTGCGGCAGGGAGGAGAATTCAACGGCCATGGCTGCTCCTTTTCTATATGATTCAGGCTGGGTGAAAGTTCCTTAAAAAAGGAACCGCTTCGATTGTCAGGCTTCCATTCAGTTAATCCGTAGAAGCGACCACATTCCCTTCATGAGGAGCGTCGGATCGAGGATGATCTCGTGTCTTAAGTAGGGCGTGATGAAGCGGGAAAGGCCGCCCGTCGCGATGACGGTATAGTGCAGGCCGGTTTCCTTTTCTGTCTGATCGATGATGCCGTCGATCAGTCCCGCCGTACCGTAAACGATGCCCGACTGCATGGCTTCAATGGTCGACTGTCCGATGACGTGCTTCGGCGGGTCAAGATTGATGTCCGGGAGAAGCGTATTTTTACTGAGTGCATTCAGCGAGGTGCGCACACCCGCTGAGATGAGGACGCCGTCGAGATTTCCACGGTCATCGAGGGAGGAAGCAACCGTCGCGGTTCCCATGTCGAAGGTAATCGCAGGTACCGGGTACTGCAGCTTCGTGCCTGCGTTATCGCAGAGAATATCCGCGCCGACGGGTGAAATGTCCGGAACATTGGCTCCGTAAGGCAGCCGGAGCGCCGATGTAATCAACAGTACACGGCAGGAGAGGAGCTTTTGCAGCGCCTCACGAAGAGGAAGCGTTACGGCAGGAACCACGGAACTCAGCGCGCAGTCGGTGATGGTCGGCGGCGAGATGTGATGCAGATCAAAAATCGTCAGGATATCGACCGTATACTCAAGCGCGGTTTTATCGCGGTCCGTATGAATCCGTTCAAAAAAGACCGGCTCCGGGTTGTCCTCCGCGTGAATTGCGAAACATACATTGGAATTTCCGATGTCGACAGTCAGAATCATCCGAGCCTCCTTTCGGTATAGAGGAGCGCGAGACCGCGCACCGTGAGGTTTTCGTCCACGATGATGTCATGGCGGCAGTAGGGAATCAGGATCTTCGCGAGGCGTCCGGTTGCGACGAACACGGGTGTTTTGCCAAGCTCCTTTTCCATCCGGTCCAGGATACCGTCGATCATGCCGGCATGGCCGTAGACCGCCCCGCCCGCGAGCGACTGCTCCGTCGTGCGCCCGATGGCCGTAATCGCGCTTTCTTCAAAGTGGAAAGCGGAAAGCTGTGCCGCCTGGCCGAGGAGTGCCATGATGGAGGTCTGAATTCCCGGAAGAATCGAGGCGCCGATAAACATATGATTTTCATCTACGGCGCTGATGGTTGTCGCGGTCGAAAGGTCTGCGACGATCGTCGGACAGCCATAAAAGGTGCTGGAAGCCGCAGCCTGGACAATCAGATTCGGGCCGATTTCCGAGGGACGGTCGGTTTTGAAGGTGAGAATCTTCTGCATGCCTGCGCTGACGATCACCGGCGTAATGGAAAACAGTCTTTCAACCGCCGCGGTAAAAACCGGCTGCAGTACAGGAACGACGCAGGAAATGATGCTTCCCGAAACGAGGCTTCGGTCAATGCGGTGGATACGGAAGGCATTCATAATGTTCACAGAATACTCCAGCTCCGTTTTCCGGGTATCGGCGAAGATCCTTTCGAGAAAAAGGACTTCCTCTTTTTCGACACAGCCGAGTGTGATATGGCTGTTCGCGATATTAACGGTAAAAATCATTGGAATCTCCCTCTTATAAAGAGAATATAAGTGATAGAAAATATCCTGGAAAGCTGTCTCTATTTTACCTTAAGCCCGGCAGAAATGCAACAGGAACTGCGAAAGGCAGTCAGCATTGATTTTTCATGAAAAATGTTTTATGATATCCGTGTCCGGCAGCCTTAAGCAACAGTCCTGCCTGACTGGAATCGAAAAAACAGAATGATTGGTTTTATAAACGGAAACCGGAGAGGATAATAATCATGGCATACCGCGTACTTTTATTAAACGGCAGTCCGCATAAAGACGGCTGTACGAAAACGGCCCTTCTTGAGATGGTGAAGGTTTTTGAGGAAGAAGGAATTGAGACAGAGATCATCGAAGTCGGCCAGGCGAATATCCGCGGCTGTCTTTCCTGCGGCTTCTGTGAAAAGAACGGACGCTGTGTCCTGAACGACCTTGTGAATGAAACCGCCGCGAAATTCGAAGAAGCGGACGGCCTTGTGATCGGGAGTCCCGTCTACTACGGCTCGCCGAACGGGACGCTGCTTTCCTTTACGGACCGCCTCTTCTACAGCAGCTCGTTCAGCAAACAGATGAAGGTCGGTGCGGCAGTTGTTTCCTGCCGCCGCGGAGGAAACAGCGCCAGCTTTGACGTCCTGAATAAATACTTCACGATCAGCGGCATGCCGGTTGCGTCCTCGACCTACTGGAACCAGGTCCACGGCTTCACGGCAGAGGATGTGAAAAAGGATCTTGAGGGGCTCCAGACCATGCGAAATCTCGCACGGAACATGAGTTTTCTGATCCGCGCGATCCATACGGAAAAGGAAAAAGAAGGCCTTCCCCGGATGGAGCATGATGCATTCACAAGTTTCCCGGACGGGCTGTAAGAAAGAGCAGGGAGACTGCGGGGTGACGTATGACATTTGATAAACAGGATTATCAGGAACCGGTCTGTCCTTCCGATTTCTCGATGTGGACAGGCGAGCCTTCGGAAACCGTGCCGATCCGGCGCGTGACCGACCGGTCGGACGCTCTCTTGGCGCGGGACGATTTTGGGGCGGCTGAAAAGCACCTCCTGTACTGGCTTCGGTCGGCGGAAGCCTTCCGTGATATCCGCGGCGCTTTTTTCATCCATAATGAGCTGATCGGTTTCTACCGGAAGACCGGAAACGAAAGACGGGCGGGGGAAGAGATTGCGGCTGCGCTTTCTCTGACGGAGGATCCGAGGATCGGAAAGGACAGCACTGCGGCTGCGACGCTCTATGTAAATGCCGCTACAGCCCTGAAGCGCTTCGGTCATTCGGATCGGGCGATCGGCTATTTTGAGCGTGCGGAACTGATTTATGACCGGGAACTTCCGGACACGGACGGCAGAAAGGGCGGCCTTTACAATAATATGGCGCTTGCGCTTGCGGATCTCGAGCGCTTTGACGAAGCGGAGGGGTATTTCCTTCTTGCCATCGAAACGATGAAAAAGGTTCCGAACGGCGAAGAGGAGCAGGCACTGTCTTACCTGAACCTCTGTGACATGCTTGCGCTGTCGGACCCCAGGATCCCCGAATACCTTGACCGGGCTGAGGAGCTTCTCGATACACCGTCCCTGCCCCGCGACAGCTACTACGCCTATAACTGCGACAAATGTGCGCCGGTGTTCGCAGGCTATGGGAGGAATGCATATGCAGAGGAACTCCTGCGAAGAAAGGCGGAAATCCTGAAATGAAGGGACTGGAACTGTCGGAAAAGTATTACCGGGAATACGGGGAGCCGATGCTCCGGGAGAAGTTTCCGGAGCTCCTTCCGCGGATTGCGGCGGGACTATTCGGCGCGGGGTCCGAGGTGCTTGGGTTTGATGATGAAGCATCACAGGACCATGACTTTGAGCCCGGCTTCTGTATTTTTCTTCCGGGAGAGGACGCGGTAAGCCGGCGGGAGGCCTTTCTCCTCGAGCGCGCATACAACGCGCTTCCGAAGGAATTCATGGGAATTCGGCGGAGTCTTTTCACACCGGCGGGCGGCAGGCGTCACGGCGTTATACGGCTCTTCGATTTTCTCGAAGCCAGGATCGGGAAGGAAGCCGCAGATCGGGCGGTGCAGCATATCCGGATTTTCTCAAAGGATGACGATGGCAAGGCACCGGATGCGGACAGTTCCTCCGGAATTCTGTCCATCGCCGAATGGCTCAGCCTGCCGGAGCAGTATCTACTGGAGGCTTCCGGCGGCAGAATCTTTCTTGATGAGAGCGGTTTTTTGGCGGAAATCCGCGAAGAACTGCGTTTTTTCCCGGAGGATATCGCTCAGAAAAAACTCGCCGGAAACCTGCTTTATGCTGCACAGACCGGGCAGTACAATTACGAACGGTGTCTTCTGCACAAAGAAAATCTGGCGGCTCAGACGGCGCTTGCATATTTTACAGAAGCCGCGCTGCACTGCTTTTTCCTGCTTTCCGGGCGCTACATGCCTTACTATAAATGGCGCTTCCGGGCTTTTACGGAGCTTGCTCCCTACAGCGGATTCCTTCCGGATTTCGAGTTTCTTTTGACAAGGGGAAACGATCCGAAGGAAGCGGATACGAAGAAGGAGATCATCGCGAAGCTTTTGAAGGCGATTGTACGGGATGCGGGACTTCCGGAAGAAAAGGACCCGGGAGACGCTGCCTACCTCTTGAATGACCGTATCCGCGACTCCGACATCCGAAACCTTCATATTCTGTGTGCCGTTCACGAAGGATAGGGAAGCTTCATACGACTGAAGTCACAAGTGTGCACCGCAGAATTTTCAAAGGAAACAACGAAAAAGCAGGGCTTTTTGTGCTCTGCCTGTCATAGGATATTAGATTATTAAGCATGAGCCTGGGGTTTCTCGCTATATGAGCCCCAGGCTTTTCAGTGCAAAAATCCAGCCGAACAGGGTGAAGAGTGAGAACGCGGTCGAAACCGCCACAAAATGTCCGGCGAGTTCATCGTCACCGCCCATATTCGCAGCCATCGTATAGGAGCTGACAGCGACCGGCGTTGCGAAGAAGATCAGAAGGACAAAACGCTCGGTCGGGGCAAGCTGAAGAGGCAGCGAGAGCAGTATGAGTGCGAGCGGTATGAAGACCAGCTTCAGGCTCATCGTGAGAAGGATGGCGCACATGTTTTTGCCGAAAGCCGAGAAATGCAGTGTCCCGCCAAGAATGAAGAGGGACAGCGGCGTTGTGAGGTCGGCGAAAGCCTTGACGGGTTTTGCAAGAAACACCGGGAGTTCAAAGGGCAAAAGGAGAAAAAGGCCGCCGGCGATCGCGCCGAGAATCAGCGGGTTTGTGACCACTTTTTTGAGAAGCTGCAGCGGCGAAGGCTTTTTGCCGCTGTAGTATTCCAGAACAACCACCGCGAGCACATTGTATAAAGGAACGGTGAAACTGACGCAGAGGGAGGCGAGCATATAGCCTTCCGGTCCTGCGACGGATTCGGCGAGCGGCAGTGCGAACAGAATGGCATTCGAGCGGAAAAGCGCCTGGATAATGACTCCGCGGCGCGGATTCTCCTTTGTGAAGCGCGGGACAAGAAGCCAGGATCCGAGAAAGACCAGGACAAAGGCACCGAGGAAGATCAGAAGGAATCTGCCGGACAGTGTCTTCTGAAGATCCATCTGCGAGAAGTTGTTGAACATCAGGATCGGAAAGAAACATTTGAAGACGACCTGATTGAGCTTTCTTAAGAACTCCTCGGTGACGACCTTGAAATTCCGGACGGCATAGCCAAAAGCAATATAGATGATAAAGGGGACGACGGCGTTTACCGCAATAATCAGATTGTTCATGAAGATCACTTTATCACAGTTTTTCGGGGAGGACAAGGGGCAAATTCTGAAACCGTTTTTCTGCTGCCGGTCAAAACCCGCCAATATCAGCAGGAAGTTTTCTTTTCCTTGCCTGTTCGCAGTATCTGTGCTATGATGACCATAACAAAAACAGGACGGTAAACTGCGCCTTACGACAATTTAAAAGGAGGAAGAAAGATGGACAGGAAGATCCCTTTATATGACACCACTCTTCCGGTAGAAGAGCGTGCAAAATGGCTTGTCTCCCAGATGACAATCGAGGACAAATTCGAAGGCTTTGCAAGAGGCCTGCAGGTGTCGAAGTATGGCATCAGCGCCCGCACGATCTGCGGTGAAGGCGCGCACGGCGTACAGGCGCGTTCGGGGCAGCGGGAAGCCTACGGACCGACGCCGACGACTTCCTTTACCCAGCCGATCGGTATGGCCGGGACCTTCGACACCGAACTGATTAACCGTGCCGGAGACGTGACCGGAAAAGAGTCGCGAGCATTCGGAAACGCGATTAATCCGGGCGGCGGCGCGATGCGTCTCGCACCGACGGTCGACCTCTGCCGCGACCCGAGATGGGGCCGGAACGAAGAAGGCTACGGCGAGGACCCGTACCTGACCGGAAAGATGGCAAGCGCCTACATCCGCGGCATGCAGGACGAGCACAACTACGACGGCTCGCCGCTGGCAGAGGGTGAAAGAGGCGACAGGATCCGCACGGCTTCGACGCTGAAGCATTTCTATGCGAATAATCAGGAATACCGGCGCTGCTACGACAACTTCGATATCAGCGACAAGGTGAAATACGATTACGAGCTGGAGTCTTTCCGCTACTGCTGCGTCGAAGGGCATGCGGAGGCCGTGATGACCTCCTATAACGAAATCAACCATCTCCCGGCAATGCTGAATCATGAGGTGCAGGACATCCTGAAAGACCAGTGGGGCGTCCAGTACGCGATGACGGACGGCGGCGATTTCCTGCAGACCGTGAATTTCCACCACTATTATGAGACACACGCAGAGTCGCTCGCCGAGGGCGTGAAGGCCGGCGTGGACGCGATGCTTGACGCGCCGAATAAGGTTGCGGAAGCCGCGAAGGAGGCCTACGAGCGCGGACTGATTACGGAAGAGGAGATGGACAAGTCGCTCCTTTGCACCGCGCGGACCGTGATCCGCATGGGCTTCTTTGACCCGGTCGATCCCTACGCGGACCTGGATATGGCGGATGTCGGAACCGACGAGGCGAAGCGGATTTCCCTTCAGATGGCGAAGGAATCAGTCGCCCTCCTGAAGAACGAAAAGAATTTCCTGCCCTTCTCGAAGGACGAGGACATCGCCCTGATCGGCGATGTCGGAAACCGCTGGTACATGGACTGGTACTGCGGCAAGCCGACCTATGAGGTGACCTTAAAAGCCGGCCTCGAGAAAAAGATGCGCCGCCGGATTCCCTATGACAACGGTCTTGACCTGATCCGCCTGAAATACGGCGACAAATACCTCGGCGCAAGCGCAGCACCCGGATTCGGTCCGGATGCCGAGGACGTCCCCGCGGAGCTGGTGCTTGTCGACAAAGCGGAGGATGCGGTCGTCTTCGAGCATACCAACTGGGGCGAGGGCTCGAACTTCCTCTTCGCGCCGGCTTACGGAAAATACCTCGACGTCGATAAAAACGGTAAGGTAAGCTTAAGCGCCGTCGATCCCTTCGCATGGTTTGTGACGACAAGCTTCACAATCGGCGAGAAGGGCGCTCAGTGCCTGCCGGTTCCGAGAAGCGCGAACAGCGTCGAGCTCGACCGCTACTGGAATGACGAGCCGGGCGAGATCCAGATTTACTGCTTCGGAAAGCGCGCGCTTCGCGTCGTGGACGGAAAACTCTGCACGGATCCTCTCGTGCGCGCGGCGGCGGAGTCCAATACGAAGGAAGGCGGAAATGTGGCGGAGAGCTGGGAAGGCTCGAAAGAAGAACCCTCCGTTCTCACGGTGGAAATTGTGAGCTCCGGCATTGAACGCGCAAAGGCGCTTGCGAAGGCGCATAAGAAGGTTATCGTGGCGATGGGCTGCAACCCGGTCGTGAATGCGAAGGAGGAGATTGACCGCCGCACGATCGAGATGATCCCTTCTCAGGAGCGCCTTCTGGAGGCGGTGTACGGGGAGAATCCCGACACGCTCGCGGTGCTTCTTGCAAACTACCCCTACGCAATCAACTGGATGCAGGAAAATGTTCCCGCGATCCTTCTTTCGGCAACCGGCTCGCAGGATATGGGCCACGGCCTTGCGTCCGCGATTTTCGGCGAAACGAACCCGGCGGCACGCCAGCCGATGACCTGGTACAGGTCGGATGCGGACCTTCCGCCGATGGAGGATTACGACCTCATTAAGAATCCGAGAACCTACCGCTACTTCGACAAGCCGGTGCTGTATCCCTTCGGCTACGGGCTTTCGTACACGAACTTCGGCTATGCGGACCTCTCGGTCGGAAAGTGCGAAAAATGCGGCGGCCTGAAGGCTTCCGTACAGGTGACAAATACCGGCGAAGCTGTCGGCGACGAGGTTGTACAGCTGTATATTAGGCGACTGTCGCCCTCCGAGACGGTTCATCCGCTGAGAAGACTTGTGGGTTTTGTGCGGCTTCATGACCTGAAGCCCGGCGAGACCAGACTCGCGGAATTTAAGGTGAACCCCTGCGATCTTGAGATCTACGTGGAAGGTTTAGGCAAGAAGATCGTCGAACCCGGAAAGTATCTGGTGTATGCCGGCGGAAACTGCCTCGATGAAGCCGTATCGGCAGAGATTGAACTGTAAGTTATGAATTATCTCGGAAAACTGAAACAAGCCATTCTTTCTCCGCTTCGGGGCGGCAGAGGCTTTGATATCCGGAATATCCGGCCCGGCATGCTGGTCTATCTTCTTGCCTATGTCCTGGAGCTTGTGTTCTACTGCGTCCGCGGACATTACATCTATGTGGAGACCCGCCTGTTCGGGCTCTCCGGAAGTACGCTTGGCTATGCCTTTCATGTGGTCGGATCGCTCATTATCATGCTCCTCTGGAATCCCCGCTTTAAGAAGCTGATCTACATTTCGGCTTTTCTTTTCGCAGCGGGCTTTCTTCCGGCGATCTTTGTGCCGGAAGGGACGCTGAAGCTCATCCTGATCTGCCTCGGCATGGCGGGACTCGGCGGCGTCGTGAGCGCCTGCCGCTGCGGCTACGCCTTCGTCGCGAACAACACGGAGCGGCTCGTGGGCATGTCGGTCATGATCATCCTGGTTGCCCTCATCCACCGGATGGACTGGAGCGGCATCGAAAACATCTTTACAAACCGGGTGCTTCCCATCATCGTGATGGCGGGCCTCATTTTCTGCCTGCTGCGCTTTAAGGAAGGCGACTTTGAGGTCCGGGAGGAGACCGGTCCCGAAGACCGAAAGGGCCTGTACTGGGCCTTCGGCTTCTTCACGGCGTACTTTGCGGTGGACGGCCTGATCTATGATCTTGCGAACACGGCGCGGGAGACCAAGGCGGTTTTCATGGCGATCGGAATGATCGCGGCGGGGCTGCTGCTCTTCACGCTGATCGGCGTCCTGAAGCGGAATGTTCAAAGGGTCTGGAATCTGTTCTTCGTGCTGCTCCTTCTCGGCGCGGGCCTCGTGGCGATCCGTTCCTATGCGGAGCTGCCGCGCCTGCAGAACCTGACGCTCGGGCTCAGCGTGATCGGCTGGCCGCTCGCGATCTATATGCTCGCCTGCGCGCTGAACCGTTTCGCGAGCTACCGGCTCCTGAAACAGTGCACGCTGATCTTTGCGCTTCTGTCGCCGCTGACCTCGATGATGGATGACTTTGTGCAGGATCTGTTCCCTGAAAAGCTTCCGCTTATCGGGCTCGGTTATGCGGCGCTCTTTATCGTGCTCTACGTCCTCACGCTTCCCTACAGCACGAAGCATCTTTTCTCGCAGCTGTGGGTGGACGACATGAACGAGGCCGATATGAAGAAGCTCACGGAGGAGAAGGACCCCTTTGACGCGTTCAATCTGACGCCGCGGCAGCGGGAGGTCTGCGAACACCTGCTGTCCGGAAAGACCTACCGGCAGACCGCGGCGGAGATGGGACTCTCGGAATCCACCGTCAAGATGCACGCGTCCGAGCTTTATAAGCGCCTCGGGATCCAGAGCCGCGTCGAGCTGTTCCGCATGTTCGGCGCGAAGTAACGACCGCCGTACACGGCAGACGGCGCGGCATGATGCACCATCTGTGTGTGCATCCGGATTACCGCTGCATGGGAGTCGCCGCTCATCCTTTTTGCGTAGGGCTGTTTTGTCCGGTAATCACAACAAAAAAACCACCCTTTGGGGTGGTTTTCTTGTTGTTGTTTATTGACATTTATTAGTTGATGCAGTATGATTTGTATAACAAATCATACCAATGGAGATTGTATCATGCATGCGCCAAAGGGTACATATGCCTGGACAGTCACAGTGGGAGAAAAGGGACAGATTTTACAAAGCAGATTTTTGAGGAGAGCGACAAATGACGCCGATCTTGACTGTGGAAAATCTTATCAAAACCTATCCTGCCTTCCGTTTAGGGCCCATATCCTTTCGGGTAGAGGCAGGCAGCATTATGGGTTTTATCGGTCGCAACGGCGCCGGCAAGACAACCACATTAAAATCCATTCTGAACATTGCGCATCCGGATTCCGGCAGTATTCGTTATTTCGGTCAGGAACTTCCGGGGAACGAACGGGCAATCAAACAACGCGTCGGTTTTGCCGGTGGTGCGGTGGACTACTATCCACGGAAGAAGATTGCCGATATCATGGCGGTGACGCGTAATTTTTACGACAATTGGGATGACGTAGCGTACCGGAAATACATGGACATATTTTCCATCGATCCGCAAAAAACGCCTCGTGAACTGTCTGAGGGAATGAAGGTCAAACTGAATCTGGCGATCGCCCTTTCTCACCGGGCGGAGCTGCTGATCTTGGATGAGCCCACTTCCGGTCTCGATCCTGTCTCACGCGAAGAGCTGCTGGAGATCTTTGCGGCGCTGAAGGAGCGCGGTGTGGCGATTTTGTTTTCGACCCATATAACCTCGGATCTCGATAAATGTGCCGATACCATTACTTATATCAAAAAGGGCGAGCTCATTGCTTCCGATACAATGGAATCCTTTCTTTCCGGTCATAGGATGCGCGGTGAAGGAGGCAATCTTGAAGAAATAATGCTCCGCTACGAAAAGGAGGATTATCGTGAAAAATTTGCTGAATAAGGAGCTGCGATTGTCCGCTCATCTGTTGAGTTATCTGTTTTTAGTTTTCTCCCTGATGGCTTTGATCCCCGGTTATCCTATTTTATTAAGCGCGTTTTTTATCTGCTTTGGACTTTTTCAGACTTTCCAGAACGGGCGGGAAACGAACGACGTTCTTTACAGCGCGCTGCTTCCGATCAGTAAGAAGGACGTCGTGAAGGCGAGGTATATCTTCGTTTGCCTGATTCAGATCACAGCATTCCTTTTGATGGCGGGGCTGACCGCGCTCAGAATGGCCTTTTTCGCAAGCGCGGCGCCATATCTGAACAATGCCATGATGAATTCCAACCCGGTATTTCTCGCCTGGACGCTTCTGATTTTTGCATTGTTCAACACCCTTTTTGTCGGACTGTTCTACAAAACGGCGTATAAGTTTGGAAAGCCGTTTGTAGCGTTTATCGCCGCTTCCATGCTGGTGGTTTGCATCGCTGAGGCTCTTCATCATCTTCCGGGATTAGAATTTCTGAACACCCTGGATCGCTTGCCGCTGCAGTTGATGCTGATGTTATTTGCACTGGCGATTTTTGTTTCAGCCACGATCATATCCTTGAGAGCAGCGCAGAAAAATTTTGAGCTGCTCGATCTGTAAGCGAGTTCAGGCGCCAGGGGCAGTTACTGGTCATGCTGGCAGACCCTCAAATATCGGTGCGGCGCCTCTTTGAAAGACCAGATCGCGAGAAGCAGTTCTTATATCAGTTGATTATGGATGAACCCGATCCTGAGAAGGCAATGAAGAATCAGCAGGGATGAAAGCCGAATCATAATGCAAACACTGGAACTGGTTGAAAAAGCATTCGGTCTGGCTTCACGTGACGGCAGCCGCGAATATCCGGTCGCGGAATATCGCACGGAATAGTTACAGGAATATAACTGAAAACAGCCGACGGAGTGCCGATTTGACGCTCTGCCGGTTTTGTTTTTATCGTAACGGATTCTTAATCAGAACGGAAACGCCCTCCCGAAAAAAGGAGGGCGTTTTTGTACGCAGAAGTCCGGCAGGCTCAGGAAAAAACACGGGTTACCCCTGTACCTGTCCAAAAGTACGTATTGTCTTTCGGCGTATCTGATGTTATTTTCCAATTGCAGGCTGGAGAAGCAGTAAAAGGGGCTGCGTCTTTTTGTTATGCATAGAAACCTCTCGATGAGAGAAAATACAAGGAGGAGAATATGAAGAAGTTGTTCATGTTGCTGCTTGCGGGAGTCATGGCGCTGTCCTTGGCGGGATGTTCGGGCTGCTCGATTCCGGGAACGGATCAGAAGGAGAGTACGACAGCGGCTCCGGCCGAAACCAGGAATGATACGGATACAAAATCTGACGAAGAGACTGAGGAAAAGACAGAGGCGAAAACGAATGCTCCCGCCGAGAGTGCAAAGCTTGACGGAAAGCTGCATCT
>CAMVNR010000077.1 GCA_947168905.1 uncultured Lachnospiraceae bacterium | reverse complement strand
CAAAAGTAAAATCTACTTATCGCGGAAAGAGTGGAATTTACTTTTACATTTTACATTCCTCTTCTGCAAGCCGGAATTGCTTGACAAGATCCTTTTTTCCTGCTAAAGTCGGACTATCAGGGAAAGAGCTGCTGTAAAAAACGGCCCTTCTCCCCGGGAAAACATTCAGCTTAACAGAAGGGAGGTCCTCTTCCATGCCCGATGAAAAAGAAAACGGGAAGAACGCCGATTCCGGAAAAAGCCTGAAAAAGACCGCTGCCGGCGCGGCTGCGGGACTCGCCGCGGCAAGTCTTGTGATCGGAAGCGTGTTTTCCAATCCCGGCGAAATCATGGAGAAAATGAATCCCGACGATACGCGTCAGGCGGTTGTCGTCCAGTACGAAGCAAATATTGAAGAAGAAGTATCAGAGGAGGAGGAAGAATCGGAGGAAAAGAAACGCGGACTGAAGGACATGATCCGCCGCTTCATTCAGGCGCTTCCCTCCTGGTCGAAGATTCTCTTTGTCATCCCTCTGTGGGCTGTCGGATACGGACTGATCGCTCTTTTGACCGCGCTTTTCGAACCGGTGATCGCCCCGGTTCTCGGGATTGTCCTGAAGTGGCTCCTGATCGGCGGACTTCTCGCGGCAGGCTTCTTCTTTGTCAAAAAGTCGGTTGCTCCCGACACGCCCCTGAAGGAAATCTTCAGTAAAAGAAACATCCTTCTGATCATTGTGCTGGCTGCAGCACTCGGCGCCGGAGACTATTTCGCGAAAGCTTATTATCCCCGCTATGAATTCTGGCGGAATATTGCCTGCTTCGCATCCGGACTCCTGATTCTCGGAATCTATGCGCTAAGGAATCTCCGAACGAAAAAGAAAGCCGCCGCGGCGGCATGAGCATAAAGAAATCCCCGGGATTTTCATTCCCGGGGATTTCTTTATGCGGCCGATTCTTACTTGACGATTTTGATCTTTCCGAAGAACCAGGGCATACGGTACATCTGGCCCTTGATGGACTTAACGATACCGGTAATCATCATGACGATGCAGAACACACCGACCACGCCGCCGATGATCCATCCGACAATCGGGATGACCGCAATGATTGCGCTGCCGGCGCCGAAGATCAGAAGCACAAGGCCGTTATTGACATGATGGCGGAGCCATTTCCTTTCCTTGAACGCAAACATCGGGAAGAAAAGGTACGGCCCAAGATAGCAAAGAAGAGCCATCGCCCGAATCAGAAGCTTTGTCTGGGTCGGAGTGAATCCCATCGCTTCATCATCTTCCGCGCGGTATTCCGGTTCCGGTGCCGGCTGAGGCACAGGCTGCACCTGCGGCTGAACGGGCTGCTGGTAAACCGGCTGCTGATAAACCGGCTCCTGATAAGCGGCGCCCTGATTGACAGGCTGTTCCGGAACGGGAGCCTGAGACTTCGGTTCCATCTCGATTACGTTACCGCAGACCGGGCAGAACTTGGCACCGTCTGCGATCTGACTTCCACATTTTACACAGAACATATGAATACCTCTCTTCTGATAAAAATCTGAAACAATTATATCATATCCGCCGCCGCTGTCAAGGGCATTTTCCCGGCGCAACCAACAATTGCAGGGGAAATGTCCTCTCCCGTATGATCAGCGTCTTTTATGACCTTCCCTAAAAGACGGCGGATCATAACCGTCTCAGATATCGTACTTTTCGAGATACTTTGCCGACCTTCTGATCGAATCGAAGCAGTTGTATCTGTAGCCGTTATCCTGTTCCACCACATAGTACTTCACGCCGGCTTTCACACAGGCTTCGATAATTCGGTCCCAGTCCATATTGCCCGCGCCTACTTCTGTGATCGCCTGCTGTCTGTCAAAGCCGGGCTTCGTGATCCGCATGTCTTTCAGGTGAATGATGTCAATCCTTCCCGCCAGCTTCTCAATCCATGCCACGACATCCGCGCCGCCTGCCTGCACCCAGTAGGTATCCAGAACGAAGGAGGTAGTTTCGGGATTCAGTCCCTCCGCAAGCATATCCATGGTTGTTTTGCCGTTTTCCCAGCGGTAGAACTCATGATTATGATTGTGGTAAGTGAACTTTTTGCCGTATTTGACGCACTTTTCGCCGACCGCATTGGCTTTTTCGATGAAGTCTTCAACGTCCTGAATGCTGTCGTAGCGGTATCCGCCGACGCCCATCAGATCCGTTTCAAGAAGCTCATGATTCTTCAGGCTGGTCTCAAAGTCCTCAACCATCATCTGAAAATTATCATGCGTACCGACGATCTTCAGGCCCGCTTCCTTTGCCAGGCGCCCGTACACCTCATACGGGACCTCGCATCCGGCAGTCTGGATGCAGGTATAGCCGGAGGCTGCGACACGCCGGAACGTATCGCGGATATCTTCCTCGGTGTGCATGAAATCACGGCAGGTATAAATCTGCAGTCCCAGGTTTTTCATAGGCTTTTTAGCTCTCCTTTAGATTTCGGGAATGTCGATCTCGATCTCATGTCCTGCAGCGTTGGACTTCAGGATACCGTCGAGAATCGCCTGGTTGTAAATAATCTGAGAGGACGGAACCGGAGCCGGACCGCCAGTCTTCACAGCGTTCACAAAGCTTCTGAGCTTGTGATAGAACAGACCTTCTGCGGGGGCTTTCAGCATCGGGATCTCGGTGCACACGCCTGCGCCGGCCACATCATGGTATACCTTCATCGGGCCGCCGATCGAGCCGTTCCAGCATTCCGTCGAAGGAACACGAAGCGACCCCTTTGTTCCCATGAAGATGGTGTCGCCGGGCGTGTCAAGATGCATATCCCAGGCAATTCTGAAGTCCAGGATAATGCCGCCCTCGAGACGCACAAACGCTGCCGCGAAATCGTCTACGCTGAACAGGTCCGCATACTCTGCAGGATATCCCTTCGCAGTGAATGTCTTCGGATTCTTTCCGAAGAAATCCGAACGGTAGCCGGAAACCGTCAGCGGCTTCGGATAGCCGATGCCGTTTAATACCATGTCGAGAGAATAGCAGCCGATATCGCCCAGAGCGCCGAGTCCTGCCGTCCTGTCCTCGATAAACGTGGTTCCGAACGGAGTCGGAATGCCCTTTCTTCTGCCGCCGCCGGTCTGAATATAATAAATCTTTCCCAGTTCACCGGATTCGATGATCTTCTTAATCATCTGCATATTGGGATCAAGTCTGGGCTGGAAGCCGATCGAGAGAACTTTCCCGCTCTCCTTTTCCGCCCTGCAGATCTCCACCGCCTCATCGAGCGTTACACACATCGGCTTCTCAAGCATGACATTCACGCCGTTCTGAAGCGCGTAGACTGCGCAGGGTGCATGCTGGCGGTTGTAGGTACAGATGCTGACGGCATCAATATTGTCTTTTTCCGCGTCAATAAGCTCCCGGTCACTCGCATAGAAACGTACGCCCGTGACACCCATCTTCTCCATGAAGGCTTCCGCCTTCCCGGGGATCAGATCCGCCGCCGCAACGATCTCGACGTCGGGCATCTTCTGGTATTCCTGAACGTGCGCTTCCGCGATCCATCCGGTTCCGATAATACCGATGCGAACCTTCTTGTTCACATCAATGATCTCCTCCCTGGATGCATTGCCTTTGAAAGCATCCAGATCGCCTTTTCCTGCCATTTCTGTCCTCCTTAAATGTTGTATTTTTTTAAAGTTGATGCCT
The DNA here is from genome assembly GCA_947168905.1 of uncultured Lachnospiraceae bacterium. Classification (GTDB taxonomy): domain Bacteria; phylum Bacillota; class Clostridia; order Lachnospirales; family Lachnospiraceae; genus UBA1267. The sequence continues at coordinate 8,589 of CAMVNR010000077.1, read as the reverse complement.
CACAACTTTATATTCGTCACCGTCCGTATAATAAGGGCAGCCCTTAAAGGCGCTCTGTGCCAGATGGCTGTAATCATCCTCATCCATATCCACCGAGCAGTAATATGCCTCGTCCTCTTCGTCGTATTCAAGATACGCACAGGTATCGCAGCTTCCCGCCATATTACAGTAATCCCCCCAGTTTTTCCACATCCTCAGGCTTTGTCGTCACGCCGCAGACAAAGCGGTATACACTTCCTTCTCCGTCATAAGGTCCCCAGTAGCTAAAAGCGGCCTTTTGGGAAAGCTCTTCTGCTTCCGCATCCGTAAGAACAATAAAGCTCTGATTGGAGACGGTCGCAGGAGAAAGCCTGTAGCCCTTCCCGGTGAAGATATCCCGGAGTCTTTTCGCGCACGCGACCGCATTCTTACTCAGCTTTACATACAGGCCGTCCGTAAAGAGCGTATCAAACTGAAGTCCCAGAAGGAAGCCCTTGGCAAGAAGCGCCCCATGCTGCTTCATGACGGAGAAGAAATGCTTCGGCGCTCCACTTGGGAACACTACGGCTTCTCCCATGAGCGCGCCCTGCTTCGTCCCGCCGATATAAAATGCGTCCGTAAGACGGGCGACGTCCGGCAGAAACAGATCGTTTCCTTCACTTGCAAGCGCGTATCCGAGCCGCGCCCCGTCCAGGTAAAGCTTCAGATCAAAGCGGAGGCAGAGCTCCCGGATTTTCTGAAGCTCTGATTTTGTATAAAGAGTTCCAAGCTCCGTCGGCTGTGAGAGATACACGGCGCCAGGCCAGACCATATGATCGTGCGTCGGCTCCGCCAGAAACTCCGTGCAGTAGGTTTCAAGACTTTCCGCGTCGATTTTTCCGTCTTTTCCCGGAAGCGTCAGCACCTTATGGCCCAGAAGTTCCACCGCTCCGGCTTCGTGGATGCTGATATGCCCGCTGTCGGCGGCAATCACGCCTTCCGCCTTTCCGAGGATTGCATCCAGTACGGTCGCGTTGGTCTGGGTTCCGCCGACCAGGAAATAGATGTCTGCTTCCGGGCAGTCGATTGCCCGGCGGATCTTCTCCTTTGCACTCTCCGAGTATGGATCTTCTCCGTACCCGTTTGTTTTTGAATCGCCGAGTCCGCAGATTCTCTGCAGGATCTCAGGACAGGCAGTTTCCGAGTAGTCGTTCACAAATGACAGCATCATCGTCCTTTCTGTATTCCCGCGGCCGGCTTAAAAAACACGGTTTATGCTCCGGCAGCGGTTCTTTCGAAGGTAATCAAATACAATATACACTATTCGGCCTGTTTTGCAAGCCGGATTTTATATATTTTCTAGATATTTTTAGCCGGCACGGAATTGACAAACACGAATCAGGCAGTTAAAATAAACTTAAAAGAAGCTGTCCGGCACGTAAAAATGTGCCCAGAAAATTCAAAAACAGAGGTGAAGCATATGGGACTTAAAGATCAGTGGAAGGAAACAGGCAAGGATATGGGCGAGGCTTTCTCCGGCCTCGGAAAGAACATTATCAGAACCGTCGCTGACGGTGTGGAGAAGGCCACCGACTGGGCTCAGCCCAAAGATGAAAAAGCCGACAACAGCACGGTTTTCAACGACGGCTCCTGGCGTGAGACCGGCAAAGACTTCGGCGAAGCATTCTCCGGCCTCGGAAAATCCATCGTGAACTCCGCAAAAGCCGGCAAGGAAAAGGCCGAGGACTGGGCGGAAGACCGCAAAGAAAAAGCCGAAGACCTGAAGGAAACAGCCGAGGAGAAGGCTGAAGACGTCAAGGAAGCGGCCGAAGAGAAAATCGAGGACCTGAAAGACTGATCCTTCAAACGGAAACGGGCCTTTCGCTTAAAAAGCGAAGGGCCCGTTTTCATTATAGGCTGTGCTCTTCACGAAGATGCTCCTTGAGCATTTTAAAGGTCTGGTCCGAGAGGTCATGCTCAATCTTACAGGCGTCATCCTCCGCGGTTTCCGGATCGACGCCGATGGAGATGAAAAAGCTCGTAAGCAGGCGGTGACGCTCGCCGATTTTTACTGCGATCTCTTCTCCTGACTGAAGCAGCGTAATAAAGCCGTCCGCTCCGATCTCGATGTATCCGCTCTCCCGAAGCTTTTTCATGGCAATACTGACGCTCGGCTTACTGAAGCCCAGTTCGTTCGCGATGTCGATTGAGCGTACATTTCCCTTTTTTTCCCGCAGGAAATAAATCGTTTCCAGGTAGTCTTCTGCCGATTTGTAAATATTCATACTGCTCTCCTAACAAATCAGATCAGCTCTATGCGCTTTATTTCACACTGAAAAGAATATCCCCGTAGGTCGGGAAAGGCCAGTACTTTCTGGCGGTAAATCTCTCCGCCTCATCGCAGGCCTCACGGAGCTTGTTCATCCGGAAGAATACTCCGTCACGGATCAGCATGGATTTTTCCATGACGTCCGTGATGCCTTTCGATGCCTCTACAGCTTCCTCGAGCCGGTCATTCTCATCACTGATCGACTGAAGGAGCATGGAAAGCTTCGCCGAAAGCTTCTTTTCATATTCATTCGGAATACCCACCATTTCCTTCTCGCGTGTGGAACGGGCAAGCTCCAGGGAAGCCGTCTCCACAGCAGGCAGGATCTCGCGGCGCACCATGTCAATCATGGTGTTCGCTTCGATCACGATGGTCTTGCAGTAGTTGTCCAGACGGATCTCGCAGCGGGACCGTACCTCGTTCTCGCTGTACACGCCGACAGAGCGGAACATGCGGATGTTTTTCTCATCAAGCATGTGCGGCAAAGCGTCCGGCGTCGTATCAAAACGGCACAGGCCCCGGACTTCGGTCGCTTCCCGGATCCATTCCTCGCCGTAGCCGTTTCCGTTGAATATAATGCGTTTATGCTGACGGAAGGTATCCCGAAGGAGAATGTGCAGCTCATGTTCAAAATTCTCCACGCCCTCCAGCCTGTCTGCAAAAATCCTGAGCGTATCGGCAACAACGCTGTTTAAGACGATATTCGGGTTCGCGACCGAGTCGGAGGAGCCGACCGAACGGAATTCAAACTTATTGCCGGTAAATGCGAAGGGCGAGGTACGGTTCCGGTCGGTCGTATCGCGCCGGAACTTCGGAAGGACCTTTAATCCGCCCGGCCGCATCGAGTGGAGGATCTCCGCGCTGTAGGGGGTATCATTTTCAATCGCTTCGATGACGGAGGTGATTTCGTCCCCGAGGAAAATCGAGATAATCGCCGGAGGCGCTTCCATCTGCCCGAGCCGGTGGTCGTTGCCGGCCTTTGCGACCGAAATCCGAAGAAGATCCTGATAGTCGTCGACGGCCTTGATCACCGCTGCGAGGAACAGAAGGAACTGCACGTTTTCATGCGGCGTGCTTCCGGGTGAAAGCAGATTCACCCCCTGATCCGTGGAGATGGACCAGTTATTATGCTTGCCGGAGCCGTTAACGCCCTTAAAGGGCTTCTCATGCAGCAGGCAGACCATCCCGTGCCGCTGGGCGACGGTCTTCAAAAGCTCCATTGTAATCTGGTTGTGATCCGTCGCGATATTGGTCGTCGTATAAATAGGAGCGAGCTCATGCTGCGCCGGCGCGGCTTCGTTGTGCTCGGTTTTGGCAAGAATTCCGAGCTTCCAGAGCTCCCTGTCGAGGTCCTTCATGAACTCCTCGACGCGGGGCTTTATCGAACCTTCGTAGTGATTCGAAAGCTCCTGCCCCTTCGGGGGCTCGGCTCCGAAAAGCGTGCGTCCGGTATAGATCAGATCGCGGCGTTTTTCGTAGACCTCCCGGTCGATCAGGAAATACTCCTGCTCGGAGCCGACAGAGCTTCTGACCATTTTGACATCCTCGTTCCCGAAAAGCCGGAGAATCCGAAGCGCCTGCCGGTTCAGCGCCTCCATGGAGCGAAGAAGCGGCATTTTCATATCGAGGGCTTCTCCCGAATAAGCTGAAAAAGCTGTCGGGATATAAAGCGTATTGCCCTTGATAAAAGCGTAGGACGTGGGATCCCAGATCGTGTAGCCTCTCGCCTCGAAGGTCGCCCGAAGGCCGCCGGACGGGAAGGAACTCGCATCCGACTCGCCCTTGATGAGTTCTTTGCCGGAAAAGTCCATAATGACCCCTCCGTCGTCCGTCGGGGAAATGAAGCTGTCATGCTTTTCTGCAGTGATGCCCGTCAGCGGCTGAAACCAGTGGGTAAAATGGGTTGCGCCGTGCGACACAGCCCACTCCTTCATCGCCTCCGCCACGGCATTGGCGCAGGAAACGTCAAGCTTTGCATTTTCATCGATCGTCAACCGAAGAGTGTGGTACACCTCGGGAGCGAGCATCTTCCGCATAATCCTGTCATCAAAAACCATGCAGCCAAAATATTCCGGTATAGTTTCCATATACGCTCCTCTTAGGGTCAGTTTCGATTTATTATAAAGTCCGCGGGCGTTTTTGTCAATCGAAGCATCCTTAAAACTGTCCGCTCCTCCCCACCGGTTTCTTCAGAAACCCGCTCTTTTCATCAGCACCGGCCCGTTTTCACGAAGCCACTTTTTATCCTTCCTGTAGTCTGGAAGCACCTGTTCGACCGCTGCCCAGAAAGCCGGCGAATGATTCATGTGCAGAAGGTGGCAAAGCTCATGCACGACGACATAGCGCTGCACGGATTCCGGCGTGAGCATAAGCAGGCAGTTGAAATTCAGGTTTCCTTTCGAAGAACAGCTGCCCCAGCGCGTCTTCTGCAGACGGATGGTAATCCGCCCGAAACGTACGCCGATTCTTTCCGCATACTCCGCCGAAAGCCCGGGCAGAACCCGCATCGCCTGTTTTGACAGCGCCGAAAGCTCCTCCCGGGACAGTAACTCCGCTCCCTCCGCGCGAATTTGCGCTATTTCCTGCTTTTTCAGTGTTTTGTCGATCCACGGCCTTTTCTCACGGATAAAGGCTTCTATGACGCCTTTTGGCATGTACAGAGGCGCTCTCGCGTAAAGTACTCCTGCGCGGATTTCCAGTCCCAGCGTTTTTCTTTTTGACCGGATCAGGATGTATTTCGGAAATTCCGGATCATTTTCTGTCATTCTTTAAGGGCCTCTTTCGGGTTTTTGACATAATAGTGGCGGGCAATCCACCGGGACATTCCGTCCAGTCCCGGATAGACAATCCGCTCGCTGATATTCAGCTGGTCAAGCATATCCCGGACGCGCCAGCGAAGCTCCTTCGGTATAATATACTTCACCGTGTTTTCCGTATGCTCATTCAGGAAGGTTTCGATATCCTGCATATCGCTCGGAATTACCGCGAAAAACGAGTACTGGTTGACAATCCGCGCATCCAGCGACGGCGGTTCGATCACGAGCATTGCCTGATCGCCCATGTCTATGTCATAGCTTTCGGGGGTCTCCCCCATTTCATTAAGCATCTCGAAGGTGAAGATCGTCGAATTGTTGTTTCTTCTTAACACCTCACGATACTTTTCCGGAAGCAGGCTGTGCAGCTCCGCCATATCGATCCGGAGCACCATCGAATCGTGGCTCTCCATCTCGTCAAGATTGGCTTCGGTGACGGAAAAATTCAGGGCGACGGTCGCGGAATGCGAAAAATCCAGGAGCCGCGTCGGCAGTCCGTGATGCTGCCCGAGAATCATCTGACGCCAGGGAGACTGGCCGATTAACGGATCCTCAATCACCGCATACTTTGCAAAATTCTTAAGAATCGCGGGTTCCAGCGTTTTTTTGAGGTCCTTGCAGTTGCGGTAAAGGCTGGTCTCCAGATGGAAGGCGCTGTCTGACATGCCACGGTAAATATACTGGTTTCGATAGCGTCCGAGATCCTCCCGGTACTGCTGCTCTGAAATGATCTGCATCAGTTCGGACAGATCCCGGATCCATATGTTTTTGATCATAAAAGAGTCCTGTTCCTATCTTTTTTCTTTACAGCTGTCTTTTTAGCCGCAGCGTTCACAGCGCTCTGAAAGACAGACATCCACAGGTCCGTCCCGGCGCGTATTCCGGCCGGGGCCTTCGCCTCATTAACAGCTACAGGTCGTCCAGATACCGGAAGTACCGATCGCCCTCCGGTTTCACCGAAGCGCACTCCATGCGTTCGATCCAGATAAAGCGACCCTTCTCAATGAGAGCGATCAGACAATCCAGCTGTTCTTCTGTGCCCTCCGCCTCCATCTCGACCGATCCATCATAGCGGTTGCGGACAAAACCAGTCACGCCGAGCTGCTCCGCGGCATGCTTCGCGCGGTAGCGGAAGCCGACGCCCTGGACGTGCCCGTAGAAGCGGTAATACCTGCGAATAATGTTTCCCATGATTTTAAATAATACCGATCCCGGCGACCTTCAGTTCGCCGATATACGCCCGGGCATTTTCCGTGAGAAGCCCCTGCTTCATGAGTCCGATCGTGACCGTGAGGTCGGACTGCACGATGAGCTCCCCTTCGCCGCTGTCGCCGTTCATTCCGCTGTTGATATCCGCAGAGATTACAAATGCGCTTTCTCTTTGCATACGGTTGATCCATCGGATTGCCTCGGCATAGGGTTCGCGGACGCCTCCCGTAAATCCTGTTCCGAGAAGGCAGTCCACAAGAACCGGCGCTTTCTTCATCCGCCGCATCGCTTCAGCAGAAATCCTCTCTTTGTCCGTAAACGGCAGAATATCAATGTCCAGCGCCCGGCAGAGCCCCTCATAATATGCGCTGTCCGGGGTGCGCCTGTCACTGAGCGTAAGAACCGTACACGAAAAGCCCTCTTCTGCGAGAATGACGGCAAGCGCGAAGCCGTCGCCGCCGTTATTTCCGGAGCCTGTAAGAATGACCGTCCCGTCCTGCCAGCTGCCATAAGCCTCGTAGATTCCCCGGGCAGCCCGTGCCATCAGCTCTTTTCCCGGTGTGCCCGCGGCAATCGTCGCCTGGTCCCGCTCCCGCATTTCCTGTACGCTCACGACTTCACCGTACACCGGGTCCGTTCTTTTTTCTTTCATCTTTTCTTTTATCAGTTCCTCTTTTTCCGCTTTCTCTGTTTCCCGGAGAAGTTCCGTCAGTTTCTTTTTGTACGACAGGAATTCCCCGTTCCCGGGCTGCAGCTGCAAGCAGTAGTTCACGCGCCCGAGAAGGCTGAGAAGGCAGGAAACCGTTTCCTCCTGCCCCGGCATCTTAACGCGCATGCCAGGGTCCGTATGCCCGTCCCGGGCGTTCTTTTCCTTCTGAAGCCGCAGGAGATGATCCAAAACTCCGTACTTCTCAATGTAATACATCTCCTGGCGGATTTTTCTGCGGTAAGACGGCGGGACATTCAGTTGTTCATTCACCGAAAGCCCCGTAACGCGCTGTGCCTGCGAGGACCGCGCGATGACCGTTTTTTTACGGTTCAGGTAAAAGCCTCTTTCCCGAAGCCTTTCCGACACAAAATGAATCACTTCCTTCGGTTCAAAGTCTCCGGAAAAGCTCATATCGTCACAGTAACGGCTGTAGTTGATATCACGCACTTCACAAAATGCACCGACTTCCTCATCAAAAGTGTACAGCACGAGGTTGCTGATCGCAGGGGATGTACATGCGCCCTGCGGAAGCTCATTGACCCCGTAGCACAGCACCGCAAGAAGCACACGCAGGGGCTCGCTGTAGATCGCAGCCGGAAAAGCCGCAGTCTTCACGTCCCTGTAAAGGATGCTGTCGAAAAAGTGCCAGATATCAAGCTTCAGTAAAACCGGCTGCCCGACATGGAGCTGGGCGTTACGAATAACTCCGCGCCCCGGATAGTAAGCGCAGGCATACCGGGAAACCGGCATCGGAAGGAGCAGCCGCTCATGGATCCTCTGCTGGACAAATTTCAGCTTCTCATCCGGTACGAGAAGTGTCCGGAAGCTGCCGTCCTTTTTCGGAACCCTGGTCTTTTGGTAATGCTTCCCGACCACATTGCTGAGCCCGTACAGAAGGGACGGCGAAAGATCCAAATCAAGGCAAAGGGAGGAAAGCTCATGATAAACAATCATCTGTCCTTCCTCCCTTCCTGAAATATTCATGACACCACTTTGTGCATATCAAAATCAGCGAAGCTGTAGGGAAGCACACGCAGTGTGCCAATACTACAGCGTAGCTTTTGATGAACGCGTCAGGGTTCTCTTCCAATTTCTTCGTTTCACGGGTCCGACTCGGAGCCGCGCCGAAAAAAGTCCGTTTACCCGGAATCTCTCTTTTTCGGTTCCGCTGGTGTCTTTTTTAAGTTTAGCACAGGGGTTTTCTTTTCGCAAGTCCAAATGCTCAGTGTTCACAGAGGTTTCAGAAATTGTGCCTGCAGAAGACGCAGAAAAAAAAAGAGTCTTCGTCCGATCTTCGCTATCAGTGTCAGCAATCATCCAAGAGCACAAAAAACCCGCCCTTTCGGACGGATCTAAAGTTTGCTTGGATATTTTCCTGCTTCAGGCAAAAGAAAAAAGCGCGAGACGGGAATCGAACCCGCGACCTTCTCCTTGGCAAGGAGACGTAGTACCACTCTACTACTCGCGCATAACACTGGTATTATATACCAGTAATCTATATTTGTCAAGTACTTTTTTTGTACTTGGAATGCCCAGGGTCGGAATCGAACCAACGACATAAGGATTTTCAG
>CAMVNR010000076.1 GCA_947168905.1 uncultured Lachnospiraceae bacterium | reverse complement strand
GGTCTGATGGTTGCCGCAACCCGCGGCGCGAAGGAGCTTCTGATTTATACCCCCGAGGGAAAGATTTATCACAGTGAGGACGGAAAGGCGCCGGTGAAGATCGCCTCGTCAAATGATTTCAATATACTTGCGCCTTATTCGGAGGGCGGAAGCTATGCGGTTTCCCAGACCTCGCTCGGGCAGTACAGCCTCTATGCCGGGACAATGTATGTCGACAGCTTCAAAAACAAATACTATCTCGTCGACGATACGCTGTATTACCTGAACGGAAAGCAGGAAATGAACCGTGTGGCGAAGCACGTTATGGATGCTTATGTCGCATCCGACGGGAAAACCGTTTTATACCGCGACGATGAATACAGCTTATATCGGGTCGACGGAACGAAGGCGGGAACGGAGGAAGAGCTTCTGATCGAAGAAGACTGCATTGAATTCGTCCCGTCCGCGGACGGTAAAACGGTCTTCTACGAGAATGGAGATGAAGAGCTGATGTGCTTCAAGGGCGGAAAGACATCCCTGATCTCCGACGAGGCAGATGCCTGGATGAGTTATTCTGCGCTCCTGAACGGGAAGATCCTGGCGTATCTTGAGGACAACGAGCTGTACTTAAGCGACGGCAGCAAAGGCGAGGCTGTACGCGGAATGAATCAGGAAGTGCTGGACTATTATGCAGGGGAAGGCTACCTCGTGGTTGACGGTGAAGAGGAATACCTGTACACGACCGACGGGAAGAAGTTCAGTGTGATTTACGAAAAATAAGGATCAGAAGGTGGGCGGCCGATGGCTTTTTGCAGAAAATGCGGCAATTACATATCGACCAGACAGCAGTACTGCAACAGCTGCGGTGCGCCGGTGGTTATCAGTACCGCATCGCTTGTGCATGATGCGGCAGCGGGAGATACAGAAGCCAGAGACGAACTCTATCAAAGGACATATCAGGAGCAATATGATGCTGTACTGCCGTATGTGAAAACACCGGCGGATGCGCACAGGATCCTGCAGGAATCTTACCGTCAGGCTTTTAGCGAACTCGAAACGCTTCAGGCGCCGGAGCGCTTTATGCCCTGGCTGTCGGAAATTGTGTCCGAAAATGTAGGAAAATACCGCGGGCGGCAGTCCGGACTGCCTGTCGGCGGGAAGATTGGAATCATAGCAGGAGCGGCAGTTTTGGCTGCCGCTGTTGCTTTTGGCAGTGTGAAAATCCTCGAGAAGCGCGAAGCGCTGCGAAGTGCAGCAGAGGTGACGGAGAAAAGAGACGCTGCAGAAAAGGAGAGCACAGACTTAAGAAGTGAAAACGCAGCGGGGGAGAGCCCGTCTGATGAAGACGGCGATTCCCTGGGAGAAGCTTCCGGGACGCTCTTAGAAAGCGGGACAGCGGCGGAATCCGTACAGACAGAGAATGGAACAGAAGCTGCAGAGACTGTAACGGAAGCTGCAGAGACAGAGACGCTGACAGAAGCTGCAGAGACAGAGACGCTGACAGAAGCTGCAAAGACAGAGACAACGGCGGAATCCGAAGCTTCAGAAACTTCCGCTCCCGAAGGAAAAGTCCTGACTTCTTCGGAGCTTCAGGGGCTGATGGCTGGCAGCGAGTATCTGTGGCTGGACATCGATGAAGCCTCGGCGAAAATTATCCGGGGAGGATATCTGATCCCCGCACAGGGCGGCTACCGCACGCAGATTTTCAGCTTTAACGGGACGGAGTGCACGCTTCCTCCGGGCGAAGACGAGAACCATACGGGCTATTTTCTTCACGGCAGCAATGCGAAGGACATCATCGACCGGATTTTTACGGAAGGAACGAAAGCGGTCTATGCGACCGGCGGACGCGCCGCGGTGATCTGGAATTCACCCTACGGTATCTGTGCCTATACGCATGCCGAAAGCGAATATGCGGGAACCGACCTTGGCGCACTGCAATACATGCTGAATGAACAGGAAATCGAAACACTCTTTGCTTCCTACGGACTGAACGAGAAGCTGCCGGTTCCTTCAAGTGCACGCCAGAACTGAATGGGGGAACGGGGATGATACCAAAGAACGGACCGTTGGATCCGCTGAATACGGATTTCGATACGGACTTACGAACGGCAAAGCTTCCGGAAAACACACGGACGGTGCTGAAGAACTTTACGGAAGAGGCGAAAAAAGCCTTCGGGGAGAACCTCATTGGCGTTTATCTGCACGGCTCCGCGGTTCTTGGGGGATTTAACGAAAAAAAGAGCGACCTCGATCTGATCGTTGTCGTGAAGGAAGAGCCTCGGGACGGGGAGAAGCGGGCGTTTATGGATGCGCTTCTGAAGCTCTCTCAAAAGACTTCTGAAAAAGGCATCGAGATGAGCGTCCTTTCGGAGGCTTCGTGCCGTCCGTTTGTCTTCCCGACACCATTTTTCCTGCATTTTTCGGAAACGCACCGGGCATGGTACGAAAGGGATCCGGAGGACTATATCGCTCATATGAAGGGAACGGACCCGGATCTCGCGGCGCATTTCATGATTCTGTACCACAGGGGAATCCGCCTGTACGGCGCCTCAATCCGCAGCGTCTTCGACTGCCCGGATTCCAAAAGCTATCTGGCGGGAATAGAAGCGGATATTGAAGAATCGCCGGAGGAGATTGCGGACAATCCTGTCTATTATATTCTGAACCTTCTGAGAGTGCTTGCGTATAAAAGACAGAACCTTGTGCTTTCCAAGAAAGACGCCGCACTTCGCGCGCTTCAGGAGGATGAGTTTAAAGCATACGGGGGACTGATCCTGTCGGCGCTTCAGGCCTATACCGAAGGCACGGGTGAAGAGCTTTCGGAGAAAGCCGGGAAAACAGACAAGGAAGCACTGGATGACGAAGGCCTTCTCCGGACGTTTTCCTCGGAACTCCTTCAGAAAATTAAAAGCTGCAGTATGAATTCCCGCCGCAGCTGGTTCCTGACAGAGGAAGCTGTCCAGGTCTGCTTTGAGAAACAGGCCCTTCGCGTCCGCAATACGAAGGAACTGTCGGAAGTCTTCAGGAAAGGCAGGAAAGCCGGCCGGAAGTTTGCCCGGAGGCTCCTTCTGGAGTACCGCATCCATGAGGAAACGGAGCTTCACATCGGTGCTGGCTCCCTGTATGCGGAGCTGAAGCTCCATGCCTTTTTCGACCGCGTCTTCACAGCGCTTTCCCGCTTCTTTAGCCGGCTGCATTTAAGCCCCCTTCAAAAGCTCTGTGACAGGCTGCATGTCCATGCGTACCAGATTGACTGCGGGGAAAGGACGATTGACCGAAACCGGCTGGTCTTTGATCTTCTCGCCCCTTTGTACGGAGGGAAGTAAAGTCTGTCTCTCGCTCCACTGTACGGAGGGAAGTAAAGTCCGTCTCTTTGGCAGTCATTCATTGAAACTGTCGGAAAACAGCGGTCAGATTTGTTCAGTGCGTCAATAGCATGCTATTAATTTTTCTGCTATAATGTTAAAGGAATGCGGAAGCGGCCGAACGGGAACGCTCCCTAACATCAGCTTTTTGACATTACCGGGCTGGATAAGAATCATAGAAGCAGAGGAGAATCATGCTGAGACTGAATAAACTGATCGCATCTGATAAAAAGTTTTATAAAACGGTGGCGCTTGTCGCGCTCCCGATCGCGGCGCAGAGCCTGATCACGGTCGGCGTGAACATGATGGACACGATCATGGTCGGCCAGGTCGGCGAGACGGAGCTCTCGGCGGTTTCCCTTGCCAATACCTTTATCAACATCTATCACATTCTCTGCATGGGCCTGTCCATGGGGGCTTCGGTCCTCGTTGCCCGCTTCTACGGCATGAAAAACCAGACAGATATGAAGAAGAGCGTTGCGATCATGCTTCGTCTGACGATTCTGATCGCCGCGCTTTTCGCTGTCTTTACGGCGGTTGCACCGAGTACGATCATGCACATCTATACCAAAGAGGAAGCGATCATCGGCTTCGGCGATACCTATCTTCGCTGGTCGGTTGCGACCTATTTCATGCTCGGCCTTTCGCTGACGACAACGATTGTCCTGAGAGCGGTCGGAAAAGCCAAAATTCCGCTCATCACCTCCATTGTCGCCTTCTTTATCAATGTCGGCGCGAACTGGATCTTCATCTTCGGTAAGCTCGGCGCGCCGAAAATGGGTGTGGCCGGCGCCGCGCTCGGAACGCTGATCGCCCGTGTCTTTGAATTCGCCGTCATCTGCGGTTATCTCTTCTTCAAGGATGATACGATCCATTTCCGTATCAAGGATCTCTTCATGAAAACCGGGGATCTTCTCGGCGAATATATCCGCATCAGTATTCCGGTGCTGATTTCGGACGGAATTCTCGCGCTCGGCAATAATTCCGTTGCGATGGTCATCGGCCGGATCGGCGGGGAATTCGTGGCGGCAAACGCGGTGACGGCCGTAACGCAGCAGATGAGTTCGGTTCTGACGCAGGGCTTCTCGCAGGCCGGCGCGATCATCACCGGCCAGACGCTGGGCGAGGGCAGAAAGGAAGAGGCGCAGGATCAGGGCTTTGCCTTCCTCGGCGTCGGTTTCCTTCTGGGCCTTCTTTCCGCCGGGATTATTATGCTGATCAGCGGCCCGGTAATCCGTTCATATAATCTGTCCGAGAATACACAGCATATCGCGCGTCAGCTGATGAATGCGATTTCGATCATTGTCATATTCCAGGCAACGAACAGCATCATGACCAAGGGGGTGCTTCGCGGCGGCGGAGACACGAAGGTGCTGATGCTTGCCGACAATATTTTCCTGTGGGCGGCCTCCCTTCCTCTCGGAATCCTCGCGGGACTGGTGCTGCATCTTCCGGCCTTCTGGATTTACTTCTTCCTGAAAATTGACCAGGTACTGAAGGCAGTGTGGTGCGTGATCCGCCTGCGCTCGGGAAAATGGATCAAGAAGATTAAGACATCGGGCGAAAAATAAGTCCTTGAAATCCTGCTTGACAGGCTTCCTGTGCAGTGCTATCTTAGTTGTAACAAATCGGATCGTGAGACAACTGCATATGGACGGAAGGAGTGAGAAGGGCTGTTCATTTACCCATCTGTTGATGATCAGCACTTTCATTTATGTTGCAACGGTGCTTTATACGCCTTTTCTGAGCATGTATTATACCCAGCACGGCCTCAGTTCGACCCAGATTGGTATTCTGGGTCTGTTTTTGTGTTTTTCGCGTCGGTTCTTCTGGCTGTTCCGGTATTTGTCAGGATACGGAAGGGAAAGCTGACAGCGGAGGTAGGGGCCGGGGAATAGAGAAAAAGCCCGGCGGAAGAAATGAAGCCTTCCCCCAAAAAAGCGCGGGAAGGAAAAACAATAATATTTTACAGGAAAGGGGAACTAAAGTGGCAGATTTAAGCAAATACGCAAATCCCTGGTACCGGGATGACGACGAATCCATTCTCGAGGTGTATGACCTCGGGACCGGAGAGGTTACGACGCTGAAGGAGTATGATAAAGTGATCGAGGCGCCGAACTGGTCTCCGGACGGAAAAACGCTGTATTACAACAGCGAAGGCCGGATCTTCAGATATGACCTTGAGAGCGGGGAAGATGTGATGATCGATTCCGGCTATGCGGACCGCTGCAACAATGACCATGTTGTGAGCGCGGACGGGAGGATGCTGTGCGTGAGTCACGGAACGAAGGAGGACCATCAGTCGCGCGTCTATACGCTTCCGATTGAAGGAGGCGTTCCGAGGCTGATTACGCCGCTTGCCCCGAGCTACCTGCACGGAATTTCGCCAGACGGAAAGACGCTTGCTTACTGCGCCTGCCGCGACGGGGAATTCGACATTTATACGATTCCCGTGGAGGGCGGCGTCGAGACGCGGCTGACCACCGCGCATGATCTGAACGACGGACCGGAATATGATTCGGCCGGCGAATATATCTGGTTCAATTCCTGCCGCAGCGGGCTGATGCAGGCCTGGCGGATGAAGGCCGACGGCTCGGAGCAGACCCAGATGACCTTTGACGAAGACTGGAATACCTGGTTCCCGCATATTTCGCCGGACCGTAAGAAGGTCGTCATGATTGCCTACAAAAAGGGCGATCTGAAGCCGAACGAGCATGTCCCGCACAAGCACGTCGAGCTGCGGCTGATGAATTCAGACGGCTCGGATGTCCGGACAATCGTAAAGCTCTTCGGAGGACAGGGTACGATCAACGTGAATTCCTGGTCTCCGGATTCGATGAAGTTTGCTTTTGTGCGCTACCGCATCAAGGGGATCGGAGAGCTGTAAATCCATGAGCCTGCGGCACCGGCCCTTCAGCGGGGCAGTGACAGGCGGGAGTACTTTTTTCGGAGGACTTGAAAATGAATACACATGTAGATCAGAAGGGCTTTGCCCAGATTAATATTGTTGTCGCAGATATTGAAGCAGCCGCAAAGGGCTGGGCGGAGCTTTTCGGCATCGAGGTTCCCGAAATCCAGAAGCGGCATCTGGAAGGAAACGAACACTATACCTATCGCGGAAAGCCGGTCTCCTGCGACCTTCTGGTCGCGGATATCCGGATGCCCGGATTTGTCATTGAGCTGCATCAGCCGGCCGGCGGGGAGAGCTCCTTCCAGGAATTCCTTGACAAGCACGGAAACGGCGTGCATCACCTGGGCTTTGAAGTCGGCGATAAGCGCGATGACATTATCATGGAGCTTGCCAAAGACGGTTACGACGCCAACCGGACGCTCGGCATTTACCCGGGCTCCAGCTGGACGATCGTGGACTCGGAGGATGTTCTCGGGGTCAATCTGAATATCAAACCGGTACGCTGACGAAAAGAGTACAGGGAGCATTACAGCTCTTCAAAAACGGTGCTGCTCTTTTTCTGCTGTATCCTCAGCCAGTACCCTGCGATCATGGAGGAGACCATGGTCGTAAGGATGAGCACGGTGAAGAATTCGATGCTGATGATATTGTAGGAATAGGCGACGGTGGCGAGCACAATGCCCGGGCCGCCGCGCGCGTTCATCGTGATTGCGAAGTTCAGCTTCGTATTCATGCGAAGCCTTGCGGGCAGAAGCAGCAGGAAGGTTCCGGCAAATTCAAGACCGAAGGCAATCGCGAAGAAGATGAGGAAGCGGAGCCAGGAGAAGTCATGTACGACGTTCAGCTGGATTCCGACAAGCGCGAAATAGATCGGGATGAAGAAGGAAAAGCAGAAATGCTCCAGGTAGCCCATGCGCTTTTTGGTCGTCTCCTGTGTCCCGAAAACGGCTTTGACCAGATAGCCGACGATAAATGCGGAATACATGATATTAATGCCGGCCAGATACAGAAGAGCCGAGACAAGGAGCAGGACGGCAAAACAGAGGGTGTAGAAGACGTTTGTGGGAATTTCGCGCCGGATTTCCCTGACGCGGCGGGAAATAAGCACGATCACAGCGAAAACGCCGAGGGTCACGGCGACGACGAGAATCATCTCCGAAAGCTTCACTTCGCCGGACTGGGCGATCCTTGTAGCCACATTCAGGAGAACCCACAGCACCAGATCCTGAAAGGTCGAGACGGTCAGAACCGTGTTTGCAAATTTGGTATTCATGATTCCCATATCGAAGAAAATCTTGGAAATTACAGGAATCGAGGTGATGGCGACACCGATCGCGAAAACGATCCGGTAAGAGGCGACATTCCGGACAGATCCGATATAGGCTTCCTGAAACAGGCCGAAAAAGGGAATGCTTCCGAGCATCGGCAGAATCGTCGCGCCGGCAAAGACAAGCCCGATGGTTTTGATATTGGACCGGTCAAGCCGGATGTCCGTATTGTAGCCCGACAGAAACATAAGAAAAATCAGTCCGAGCTGATAGAAAATGTTCAGGACCTTTCCTTCTTCCGGGTAGGCAAGGAAAATGCTGCTGACGAATTTCGGTGCGAATATGTACAGGAAGCTTGCGCCGAAGAACATTCCGCCCAGGATTTCACCGACGACGCGCGGGCCTTTGATTTTCTCCAACCCTGTGCCGAACAGGAAAGCGAAGAAAAGGAGAAGGGCAAGTGCGATCAGCGTAAATATGATTTCATGCTCGGAAAGCGTGGCAAGTTTCATGACAGACTCCTCCGCGGGAAATAATATTGATGCCGATATTGTACACCTTTTCCCGCCCGGAGGGCAAGTACAAGAAATGACAAAAGTTTTTTGCAAAAACACATAAGAAATAAACAATAGCAGCTTCTTGAAAAAAGACCGTTTCTGTGCAATAATCGGTTTAATAAAAAAATATGCAGGAGGTTTTGCCATGTCAACAGCGAAAGATCTGGATCTGCTTCTCGAGGATTACGCGAAGAATCATGTCCCGGGCTGCGGATGCATTGTCATGCAGGACGGAAAGGTGCTGTATGAGGGTTATAAGGGGTTTGCCGACCTGAAAACAGGCCGCCCTGTCGATGAAAACACGCTTTTCAGGCTTTACAGTATGACAAAGGTGATTGTCTGCACCGGTGCGCTGATCCTCTTTGAAAGGGGCAAATTTGCACTGAATGATCCCTATTCGGATTATTTCCCGGAGTGGAAGGAAACGAAAGTCGCCGAACAGATCGGAAACGGCAGCTTTGTTTACCGCGCCCCGCATCGTCCGATCCGGGTGAAGGACGTGTTCAATATGGCCTGCGGTCTTCCCTATCCTTCTCCCCAGGGCGATCACCCGACGGATAAAGCCATGAACGAAGTCCGTGCGCGCCTGAATGAAAAGTATAACGGAAAGTATACCGTTTCACAGGAAGTCGCGGCGATGGCGGAAGTGCCGCTTCGTTTTGATCCGGGTGAGCACTGGCTCTACGGCTTCGGCCATGAAATGGTCGCGGCGCTGATCGAACGCTGCTCGGGGATGAAGGTCGGAGAATTCCTGAAAAAGGAAATTTTCGATCCGCTCGAGATGAAGCATACCTTCTACCGCTACCGTGAGGGCGAGCGGGAGCTGATGGCAACCCTGTACCATATCGAGGACGACGGAAGCTACACGCCGATGGGCGGAATGTTTGATGAACGCTTCGAGCCGGATCAGATCTATGAAGCCGGCGGCGCGGGCCTGTTCTCAAACCTGAAGGATTACGCGGTATTCACGCAGATGCTCGCAAACGGCGGCGGTTGGAACGGAAAGCGGATCATCGGAAAGAATACGATCGATCTTCTGCGCGCGAATATGCTGAACGAAACGCAGCTTTCGGAATTCCGAAACACCTATCGCGACGGCTACGGCTACGGCCTCGGCGTACGCGTGATGATGGATATCGGCGGCGTTTCGAACTCTACGCCGGGAGAATTCGGCTGGACCGGCGCCGCGGGAACCTGGACCTCGATCGACCCGAAGAATCATTTCTCGGCGGTTTACATGCACAACACCTTCCCGAATAACGAGGAGTACCATCATATGCGTGTACGGGCGATTGCCTACGGAATGATTGAGTGAGGGCTTTTCGGCCGTTTACAGAAAAAACAGGAAGAAAGAGTACAGGAGAAAACAAATGGATATTACAGCAGTCGGTGAAGTTCTGATCGACCTGACACAGTCGGGAGAAAACGAGTACGGGATCCCCGTGTTTGCGGCAAACCCGGGCGGAGCACCGGCGAATCTGTCGGTGGCGGCGTCCCGTCTCGGTGCAAAAACTGCCTTTGTCGGAAGAGTCGGGAAGGACAGCTTCGGAAAATACCTGAAAGAAGTGCTGGAAGAGAACGGCGTGGATATCTCCGGACTTTCGGAGGATCCGGTGCAGCATACGACACTCGCGGTGGTGAGCGTCGACAAACAGGGAGAGCGTTCATTCAGCTTCTACAGGGATCCGAGCGCGGACGTGAATCTGTCCGCAGAGGATCTTCCGGAAAGTCTTCTGTCTGAGACCAGGTTCCTGCATTTCGGCAGTGTCAGCCTGACTGCGGAACCCTCCAGAAGCGCGACGCTGGCTGCGGCGAAACGTGCACGGGAACACGGCGCTCTGATCAGCTTCGATCCGAATTACCGGGAGAGCCTCTGGAAGGACGAACAAACCGCAGTACGCGAGATCAAGGCGGCGCTGCCGCTCGCGGATATTCTGAAGGTTTCCGACGAGGAAATGACGCTTCTTACGGGATGCACTGACCCTGCCGATGGAAGTCTCGCGCTGATGGCTGCGGGAATTCCAATGGTGCTTGTGACACTCGGAGCGGACGGCGCGTACTACCGGACGGCAGAATACGGCGGGCATCTGCCGGGATATGCCTGTAAGGTTGCGGATACCAACGGGGCAGGCGATACATTCTTCGGCGCATTCCTCTCGAAGCTTGCAAAGACAGAGCATCCGCTTGCGGTTTCGGAGAAGGAACTGCGTGAGATGGTGGATTTTGCAAACCGCGCGGCGTCGGTGACAACATCGCGTCACGGCGCCATACCCGCAATGCCAAGCCTGAAGGAACTGGAGAACTAAAATACCCTGGGGCTGTCGCAGCGGCACATGATATTTGAGATATCATTGCTGGGGCGGCAGCCTCTTTTTCAGCTTTTTAAGCTCTTCCCGGGCTGGCGATGTATGGATATCTGACGAATGCGTACAAACCCGGAATGCGGCTTCATGCATCTTTAAGGTGATTGACGCGTACAGGAAGGCAAAGAACAGACGGCTTTACAAAAGAAGATGCGATATGTTATGATACGCATATGAAAAGACAGATTGATCTCTCGGAAATTTCCGACGGTAAGTTATATGATATTGATGACCTGTGCAGGCTCGGCTGCTCCGACTGCGCGGGCTGCTCTTCCTGCTGCCACGATACAGAAGGGCTCTTCCTGGATCCGCTGGACACAGCGCGGCTTGCCTTTATTACGGGCAAGGACTTTATGAGCCTGATTTCGGAGGAGCTGGAGCTTACTATGGCCGATGAAATGCTCCTCCCCAAGATGAAAATGGACAGCCGCAGCGCCTGTCATTTCCTTGACGAAAACGGCCGCTGCAGCGTTCATGCGTACCGGCCGGGCATCTGCAGGCTCTTTCCGCTCGGAAGATATTATGAGAATGACGACTACCGCTACTTCCTGCAGACGCTCGAATGCAGAAAGCATGACCGCTACAAGGTCCGGATCCGGGACTGGCTCGATGAAGAGGATGCGGAGGGCTATCATGACTATATCATGAGCTGGCACCGCTTTTTAAAGCTTCTCGAAGAAAAACTCCCGCTCTTAACGGATGAGAGCAGGAGTTCTGTGACCAGCTATATTCTGAAGGTTTTTTTCCTCGCACCGTATCATTGCACCGCTGAAGAGGACGGCCGGGATTTCAGGACCGATCTTTTCTTCAGCGAGTATTTCGGGAGAATGCTCCAGGTCAGACAGGCGCTTTCGTCTCTGTTTCCGGAGCCATTGGTTCCAGATTTCGATTCATGACCTGAATGTTCATTTCCTTCGCGCGGAGGAGATCGGTTTCCGATATTCCCTTCGCCGTGACAAGCATCATTTTCGCATAACGCCCGCCAAAGCGCGCTGTGACAGCCGAGAGCTCGTACAGCGCGTTTTTGTCTGCCGCGCCGATCTTGCAGGAAATGAAGGTCGGTACGAGACCGTGCAGCGCCAGGACGTCGATTTCGTTGATTACGTCTCTGCCGGAGCGGTTGTGTATGATTCCGTCCCAGTCAAGATGCACGCCGACCTTGCAGTTCGGTGTATGCGAGCGCATGATCTGGTAGGTGTGAAGTTCAAGAATGCTCCCGGCATCCGTCAGGATATTCCGGACGGTCAGGCTGCAAAAACGGAAACGGATTTCGCGGCGGCTGATATCAAGTGCTGTGAAAATATCCCGCCTTGCCCCGTCTTTCAGAAACTCCTCGAGAACCTCCGGTGGGAGGGTCCTGGATCGCTTCAGCTCCTCGCGGACTTCTTTTACGTCCAGTTCAACCTGGAGGCTGTCCGATTTAAGCGTCCGCTGGAAGAAGCCGGAGACCGCAGGCCAGTTTTCTTCATACTTCCGGAACAAGGCCCAGATCGCGTCCACCATCCGATCGGTCCTGTCATCGTCGATTTCCTTGATTTCCTTATGCATCCGGTAATTAATGATCCCGCCGTGCATTTCGATATAGCGGTCAAGGTCAAGCTCCACGGACTGCGGCTTCGCTATCGCGGACATGCGCTTTTCCTTTTCGCGGCTGTATTCGATCAGCCGGTCCTCGGAGATCCAGTACAGGTGCATCGGAAGACCCATCTCTTCATGAATCATTCCGAAAGCCGCCATGACCTGCCCCCTGCCGCCTGTCAGGTCGAGAAAGACCGGATTGCTGAAAGCGCGCTCGGATTCTACCTCGTCACGGATCTTCTGCACGATATTGTCGAGATTTGTGCGGCTTACCGTATGAAACTCCACCCTGTCAACGCCGCAGTACTTCTTCAGGAAATGCTCGGTGTCCGTCCGGCGCAGCTTCATATAGTCTTCATAGCCGAGGAAGATGACCTTGTCCAGCCGCCAGTGCATAGCGGTGACAAGGTTTTCAACGGGTTCTTTGCTTAAAAACCGGATCAGGATGTTCATTCCGTCTCTCCCTGTCTCTTAAAAGTCATTTCCCGGTGCAGCACGCTCGGGATCTGTCTGTCATTTTAATTCCTTCCGCTGCAGAAATCAAGTTTTATCAAAATGAAAGATCGCGTAAACTTACTGTAGGATTTTAGCGGGCAGACACCACCCAGAGACATT
>CAMVNR010000075.1 GCA_947168905.1 uncultured Lachnospiraceae bacterium | reverse complement strand
GCTCCGTCAGTATTTTCAGAAAATTCAGCGTATAAAGATGCACTTCTTCGCGAAAGGCCCGGTCCAGAAGCCCGCATCTTTCCGATGCCGGGATTGAGGGCTCGGACATCAGCACAAGGTAATCCGGCGTTTCTAAAAACACTTCGGAAAGCTTCTGAAGGTCACAGAGGATCTTTCCGGACAGTCCCTCAGAACGTGCCAGCTCGTACAGCGCATCCCCGTAATAAATGGCCTGTTCCGTCATGCCTCTTCCCCGATCTTCATGATAAACTCATCCACCAGACGCGACTGGTCCTCGGCGGTAATCTCCCGCTCGACAACCTTCTCGGCGATTTGGGACGCGACCAGCGAAATATCGTCTTTCATCTCGTTCATCGCGCGCTTTTTCTCCAGTCCGATGTCCATTTCCGCCTTTTCCCGGATCATGGATGCCTCGGTTTTCGCGCTCTCAAGGATCGAATCGCTTTCCCGGCGGGCTTCGATATTCGCTTTCCGGATAATATCCGCAGCCTCCGCCTTTGCCTCCTGGATCCGCGCTTCGTAAGAAAGGCGCAGTTTGTCAGCCTCGGCCGATTTTTCTTCGGCGTCGGCATACAGATCATCAATCTCCTTCTGCCGCTCTTCAATCATCTTTTTGACAGGCTTGAAGAGAAACTTCTTAAGTACAGCAAAGACCAGTATGAGATTAAACAGCGTGAGGAGCGCTGTCCAGGGATTGAATCCGATAAAATTCTCAAATCCCTCCATGGTGCCTCACCTCCCTTTCGTTTACGTTCTTTCCGTCCTGGTGCATCAGCCGAACACGAACAGCAAAAGAATTGCAATAACCAGAGAATAAATACCCGTGGTTTCCGCAACCGCGCAGCCGACAAGCATGTTCAGACGGAGATTGCCGGTGGATTCCGGCTGACGGGCCATGCCCTCCAGCGCTTTTCCGACGGCGTTACCTTCACCGATTGCAGGACCGATGGCCCCGAGACCCATGCACAGACCGGCGCCTAATGCGCATGCTGCTTTAATAATTGCTGTTTCCATTTCAAATTCCTCCATAAATATGTCTTATAAGATTATTTCTCTTTCTTTTTCTTTCCCCGGACAATGCGTTCTTCGGGCGGCGGGCAGGCGTTCGAGATATAGATCATCGAAAGAAGCGAAAAGACAAAGGCCTGCATAACCCCCGAGAAGACGTCAAAATACAGCGAAAGAATTGCGGGGATGCCGAAGGCGAGAAAAGGCACTTCCATCGGTCCGCCCAGAATCACAATGATTCCCGAAAGGCCGGCGAGAATGAGCAGTCCTCCGGCGATGCGGCGTCCCATTCCCTTCCCCGAAAGAAGCAGGAAGACGCCTGCAAGGATCAGGACAAGGCCTGCGAAGTACAGAAGCACGCACAGTTTTTCGGAAAGCGCCGGGTACTCAATGGACAGCATCCCGGACAGTACGCCCGCGAAGGAAAGAAGCCCGAGAATCCCGGTCATTACCCCGACGGCCTTTGAAGCAAGCCTCACCTTCTCTCCTTTCGGCTTTACAACAAACAGAAGGAGTGCGCCTGCTGCGATTAATATGACTGTCACGGCGATTCCGGAGCCCGACGCGAGCCGAAGAAGCGTCGCCGAAGCACCCGAGAGCGCCCAGTAAATCATTGTCGTAATAACAGAGCCGCCGGCGATATTTCCGAAGTGACGGAAAGCAAGCGACACAGGCTGGGCAAATTCCGAGATAATATTCATCGGTGTCATGATCTTAATCGGCTCGGTAAAGCCTTTCAGCCACGCTTTCACACCGACATTCTTGATATTCTGGAACCAGATGATAAAGGTGGTCAGAACCGCCCAGGTCGCAGTCGTGGAAATATCCGCTGTCGAGGAACGCAGGATGCCCGTCATCCCCAGAAGCGATCCCAATACAGAGGAAAGAAAGACCGCTCCGATATAAGGCGCCCAGGAAGAATTATGCTTTCCCATGGCTTCCTCAACCAGGCTGTACAGCATGCCGACCCCTTTTTCCACCATGACCTGCGTGCCGCCCGGGCGCTTTTTCAGCCCTTTCCCGAGAACAATCGCCGCGATGCACAGGATCAGGGTCACGACACAGGATGTCAGCATGGTCTGGGTAATATTGATGCCGCCGAATATCGGAATCGTAAAATAGATCTTCGGTCCGGTAATATTCAATTCTCCTGTTCACCCCCTCTTTCTGAAAAGCTCGCCAAGCGATACGATCGGCCGGAACAAAACAAGCGGAACCAGGGCCGCAATCATCGCCGGAAGCGGAAATTTCTTACTCAGCACCATGACAAGCAGAAGCCCGAAAAGCACCAGATAGCGCACAAGCCGCGAAATCGAAAGCACTCGCTTCGCCCCGCCTTCATCGCCCTCCTTCGCTTTTCCGGCTGCCGCAACCACCCCCGCCGCCATGAAGGCGTAATTGCCGACGGCAAGAAAGCCGCCGATCGCAGCGCCAAGGAGGACAAAGCCGCTGAACTTACCGAGAAGCGCGTATACACCGAGCATCACGGCCGCAGCCGCCAGCTCTCCGATTGCAACGATCAGAAGCTCTCTTCTGATCTGACTGATATCATCCATCAATAATTCACCGATCCGTCCGTTTTCTTCCCTTTAAGAAAACTTTTTCAATAACCGTTGAAGCCGCCCGGTGGTTTTTCTTCCTGATCTCCCAGACGGTGAAGACTTCTTAAGGAGCTCACCAGTCCGCCCGCAGCGCCGAGAATTCCGACAGCCACTCCGACGACGACAATCCATTTTCCGATGCCGTACCGGCTATGAAGGAATACCGCCAGAAGCACGGAGAGCGTCAGCGGGAGGGCAACCGAGATACCGACCTGCATGATCCATGTCAATGCTGATAAAAAGGGAAATCTGCTCTTCATAAGCCCCAGTCATTCCTCCGTTTTTCGAAAAAAGCGCTAAAGCGCCCAAACGATCGCCGGCAGCGTTCAAAGAGGTATTATACCATTTTGGCCCCGGGATGACAATACTTTTTTAGTCAGCCATCGATCTGGTCTTCCAGGTATTTCTGCTCCCAGAGCAGCGATCCTCCGTCCTCGATTCTCAGGACTGCGTAGCCGTGTCTTCCG
Organism: uncultured Lachnospiraceae bacterium; assembly: GCA_947168905.1. Taxonomy (GTDB): domain Bacteria; phylum Bacillota; class Clostridia; order Lachnospirales; family Lachnospiraceae; genus UBA1267. The sequence goes on along the minus strand of CAMVNR010000075.1, from coordinate 10,101 downwards.
TCCTCCTGTCTTGGGAGGGAGATGCTTCCCGGGTTTAAAAGAGCCACGCCGTTCCAGGCCGTCTCAAACACCGGCCGGTGAATATGTCCGAAAAGCGCTGCCCTGCAGCCCTCCCCGTAAGCGGCGGAAGCCAGCGCGTCAAAGGGGCCGCCCGGGACCTTATTGATATAACGGTGCCCGTGCGTAAGAAACAGCTTCACGCCCTCAAATTCGACGGTCCTGAAAAAAGGAACCGCCGGATCGTCGTCACAGTTGCCGCGCACCAGAAGGAAAGCCGACAGCGGGTTCAGCCGTTCGATTTCCTGCCGGATCCGCCGCTCCTCTCCCTCTATGTCGCCCAGATGGATCACGCAGTCGAAGTTTCCGGCTTCCCTGAAAAGTGCCGTAATCATTCCCGCATTTAAGCGGTGCGTGTCGCTTACAACAAAAATGCGTCTGCTCATATCACTGCCTTTCGGTCCATTTCCGGATGATTTCCTTCATCTTCATGAGTGCGAGACCGCGGTGGCTGATTTTATTTTTCTCCGAAAGACTGATCTGGGCGACGGTTTTTCCGTAGGCGGGAAGGAAAATGATCGGATCGTAGCCGAAGCCGCCCTCTCCTTCGGGCTTTTCACTGATCTGTCCTTCCATCCGGGCTTCACAGCACTCTTCCGTTCCGTCCGGGAAAAGCGCCGCAATCACGCAGGTATAGTGCGCGCTGCGCTCTTCGCCTGAAAGGCCTTTCATCCTGTCGAGGATGAAATTGTTTTTATAGACATAATCCGTATCTTCGCCGAGATACCGCGCGGAATAAACCCCCGGGCCTTTGCCGAAGGCATCAATACAGAGCCCGGAATCGTCTGCAAGCACCACGGCGTCTTCCTGTACGCCGATCGCATGCACCTTGATGAGCGCATTTTCCTTAAAGCTCGTGCCGTCCTCGACAATCTCGGGGTCGAAGCCTGCCTCCGTCATCGAAAGCACTTCGTATTCGTCTCCGAGAATCGACCGGATTTCGGTCATTTTCCCGGGGTTTTTCGTGGCAAATATGATTTTCATGGTTTTTCCCTTCTCAGTCCTTCCTTCGGCGGCTTCGGTCCTTCAAAGCTGTAGAAATATGTTTTCAGCATGCCGTTGTATATCTTGCGATTTCTCGTCGGTACAGCGCCGATATCCCTGACCGCGTCTTCATAGGAGGTGATGACATACATCGACCAGGAGTCCAGCGCCCGGAAGCGCTCTCCGAGCGTGCGGTAAAGCGCCGGAAGCTCCGCCTTCTCAGAAATGCGTTCCCCGTAGGGCGGATTGGTGACCAGAAAGCCGTATTTCTTCGGATGGCTTAAGTCTTTCACATCCCGGACCTGGAAATGAATCAGGCGCTCGACCCCGGCACGGGAAGCATTTTCCCGCGCTGCCCGGATCGACGCGGGATCGATATCGTAGCCCTGAATATCGCAGGCCGGACTGTCATTCTGAAGGTCATAGGCCTCCGAAGCCGCCTCGTACCAGCATTTTTTCGGGATCAGGCGCGTCCAGCTTTCCGCAGTGAATTCCCGGGAAAGGCCCGGGGCAATTCCCGCCGCCATCATCGCGGCTTCGATCGGGAAAGTGCCGGAGCCGCAGAACGGGTCTACAAGAATCCGGTCTTTTTTCCAGGGCGTCAGCATGAGTAGCGCCGCTGCGAGCGTTTCGGAGATCGGCGCCTTCACGGTGTCGGTGCGGTAGCCCCGCTTGTGAAGCGAGGTCCCCGAGGTGTCGATTCCGACCGTCACGATATCCTTCATAATCGAGACCCGTAAGGGGAAGGCCGCGCCGGTCTCGGGGATGCTTTCGGTGCGGTACTGCTCCTTTAGCTTCTCCACAATCGCCTTTTTCATAATGCGCTGGATATCCGATGGGGAAAACAGTTTGCTTTTCACGGAATTTGCTTTCGTGACCCACACCTTTGCGTCCGCCGGAAGAAGCGCTGCCCAGTCGACGGCCCTGGTCTTCTCAAACAGCTCATCAAAGGATTCCGCCCTGAACTTTGCCGCAAGAAGCAGCACCCGCTCCGCGGTCCTTAAGAATATGTTCGCGCGTGCAATATCCCTCTCGTCTCCGGAAAAATGCACTTTTCCGTCCGTAACTTCCAAAGCAGGAAGCCCCAAATCCGTCAGTTCTCTTTTCAGTACCGCTTCCAGGCCGAAATGGCAGGGAGCGATCAGTTCATAAGGTTTCATTTTTATCCCTGCCTTTACTGATAAATATTCAGGTTCAGGTGGAAGTCCGTCTTTTCATTTCCCGAAAGCGCATCCTCGAAGCCCTCCGCATGCGGTGCCCCGAGCAGCCGGAATGTCGAATCCTTTTCGGCTTCAAGAAGTGTAAAGCGTACTTCATAGCGGCTTCCGGGCACCATAGCGACGCCGGGCTTCTCCGTGATGATTTCACCCTCAAAGAGCGTATCGCCTGAGTATTCTCTCTCGAACAGCAGGGTGCCTTCCTCATCATATACCGCCGCCGATATTCTCGTACGGGTGCTGTTCTCTCCGACCGAGACGGGGAATTTCAGCTTTTTCAGGCTCTCCCCCTCGGAGGTGAACCACTGTGAAAGCGGCTTCTCTTCGGAAAGCTCCACAAAAATCGCCCGGGTTTCCTCGAGATACGGGCAGACCGACGGCTTCATTGTCGTACGCATGACAAGGATCGAAGGGATCACGAGGACGAGCACCGGAAGGATGAGACGCGTGCGAAGCCAGCCCTGGGACAGTTCTTCCTTTGACTCCGTCAGGAATTTCGGATGCATGAAGACGGCATAGACCGCGATCAGCGCCGTAATCAGCGTCAGTTCAATCGACATGCTGATCTTTCCAAGGTAATCCGACATCGCGCTCTCCCCGGAGATTTTTCCTCCCGGAAGCATAAACTTGAAGATTCCGTTCTGAAGCATCACTTCGTCGGTCACCGTCCGGAACTGGCAGACAGAAAAAGCAATCAGAAGGACGCCGAAAAGAATATCCAGCGCCATGAAAATGCGCGTATCCCTGTGCATGAACGCTGCGGCTGTCCAGAAGGGAACCGCCATCATCAGCCAGTGCGGATGCCATTTCGAGAAGCAGAAAAGCGCCGCCGACGAAAGGCAGAGGAAAAAGACCGCGTAACGGTTTTCGGCCTCCCTGTTTCCGGTCTTCGTAAAATACGCCCATGCTGCGGTCAATGCGAATGCGAGAAAAGCCAGATAAACCACATAGTTCATATGCGCCCCGAAGGAAAAGCCCGTAAAATACGAAGCATTCGTAATATAGCCGACAGGGCCGCCGCTCGTTCCGCCTCCGATGCCGAACACATCCGCCTTAAATGCCGGAGAACCCGAGAAAATCAGGAATTCGATGACCAGAAGCATCACGGAAATATAGCAGTGAAGCAGGATTTTCCAGATACTCTTCTCCTTCAGAAAGAGCAGCGGAAGGAAATAGATCAGCGCCGTGTACTTAAAGGTCACGGCAACCGCGAAGCAGAGCGTAAAACGGTACATCTGCCCCTTCAGCCAGAAATAAAAGCCGAGCAGGATAAAGAAGACCAGGAAGCTTTCGTACTGTCCGAGTGCAAACTGCCCGAAGAGGACAGCCGGCGCCGTGAGGAAAGCATAGACGCACATTTTCTTTCGGTTGTCCGAAAAGCCCAGTTCGCCGAGGATTTGGAAAAGCACCGCAGCGGACAGGAACAAAACGAGACAGGGCAGAATTTTCGCCCACATGATCGGAATAAAGCCGAGCTGCGCCGTCGCATGCGGGACAATCCCGAAAAGCTTCATCGGAAGATTCCAGATAGCAAAGATCACATACACCGTCGGAAGGTAGCCTGCGCCAAGCCCGACAGAGCCGTTCTCCGCAATTCCGTATTCCTCGAGGTAGTCGTAGAAATCCAGGAAATGCCCGTCCAGAAAGCCGTAGGAACAGCCGGCAGTGTGGAAAAGGTCCCGCATCTCATAGCCAAGGAACAAAAAACACATGAAAGCCGCTGCAAGGACCCAGTCAACCCAGCGTACGCTTCCTTCAAAGAAGAAGCTTTTTATTCGCGCGGCTTTATTCGCCTTTTTCATCTTGTTCACCTCCCGGAGAAAGAAGTCCCAGTACACTGTACAGGATAAATTTCAGCACATTTGCCAGCAGAATGCCCCAGGCCATGCCCCGGATGCCGAAGTGCCGGATCAGCGGAATCGTCACCAGCAGGAAGAAGGCGGTGTAGCCCGCCGATGCAATGATCTGCACCCGTTCTTTCATATAGCGAAGCACGATCACCATCATGGTATTGCAGATAAAATAGAGCACCTGTCCCGCGTTTGCCAGCAGGAAAAAGGGCTTTGACACTTCGTAGAAATCCCGGTAAAAAAGCCAGACAAATATGTGCGAGCCAAGAAGCGCGAGCGCCGAAACCAGCACCCACACACCGAGCATGAGAAGGATGATCTGGGCGAAGCGCTTCCTGCGAAGGCCGCCCTTTTCATTCGCCAGATACCCCGAAAGCACCCCGTTTAAGGGCGACGACAGAAGTGACATCATCTTCCCTACAAGGCTGGAATAATAATAGATCGAGGTCAGCTCATCTCCGTTTGTAAGAAGCACCGGGAACAACAGCCGGTCGGATGCGGAGACAAAGTCAGAGAGGAAAAACGAAGCCGAAATCCCGCTCATCGTCCGGAAATGCCCGGAAGAACGCGCGGTTCTTTCGAAAAAAGGCGGACGTAAAACCCGGCCCGTCATAAAGACGTAGGAAATTCCGAAAACCTCTCCGAGTCCGAAGATCAGAATCCACGAGGCGTGCAGGAAATAAAAAAGCAGCAGGCCTGCCGTATAGCCGCAGGCGATCGAGAAATAGTAAAAAAAGAATCTGACGAAATTTTTCTTCAGACGGTATTCCACATCGAGGTACTGCCGCACATTGGTAAGGAAAATAAGAAGGATGATAAAAAACAGCGACAGATCCGGCGTCTCCCGCCGAAGAAACGACAGCGCGAGCGTAATCAGCGCGATCGGGATCAGCGACAGCAGCAGGAAAATATTGTACTCACCGTTCTTTGTGGTCCCCTCCTCGGCATAATGGCGCATTCTGGCATAGTTTGCGCCGGAGCCGAAGGTGGATGCTAAAAGTCCCGCAACAGCCATATAGAACAGGATGCGTCCCTGCTCTTCGATGCCGAGCACCCGGCCGATCGTCGGATAAACAGCAAAACTAACGACACCGGTCATGATGACAAGACCGCCGGCGCCGAAAATATAATCCCTGACAAACTGTTTCAATTTATTCTTCATAGGCAGTTAAAATCGCTTTAAGAGGTTCCGGCCTCCTGTCAAAAAAGACATCCGGCCATACCTTATGTTATTGTATCAAAACCGCCCTTTTTTATCAAGTATATTTGACAAAAACAGCGTCTCTTTGGTATAATGCCCCTGATGAAAAAGGAGGTCTTCGTACGATGCCCGAAAAAGAACCGCTCATCAGTGTAACCGTCGCAAGCTACAATTACGAGCACTATATATCCGATATGCTGAATTCCATCGCAGCGCAGAGCTTCCGGGACTATGAGCTGGTAATCACGGACGACGGTTCGACAGACAATTCGGTTGCCGTGATCGAGGCCTTCATCGAGGCGCACCCCGAAATGGACATCCGTCTGTACAAAAACCGCCACCTGGGTTTATGCGGGAACCGAAATGCTGCCCTTGAGCATGCGAGGGGCCGCTATATCATGTTCTGCGACGCGGACGACTATATCGAACCGGATGCACTGATGCTTCTTGCCGAAAAAGCGCTCCTCTCGGACCCGGACCGCGTGGTTTCCTATGTGCGGGACGTCGACCGTTCCGGCAAGGAGCTGCAGATCGAAGAACAGTGGGGAAGCATAAAGAGCCGCTGGATGGTCAACCTCCACCACGGAAGCCTTTACAAGCGCTCTCTTTTCATCGACCATAACATTCGTTTTGTCGAAGCCGCCGGCGGCGACGATTTCATGATTTCCACCATCTACAACAGCTTCGCTAAAACCGCGGAGTTTGTGGAAAAGCCGCTCTACAACTGGGTCGTCCACGAAGACTCCGCTTCCGGCGCGAAAAAGGAAATCACCTCCTATACCGGCCTCAACATGATCACCTGCATCGTGGAGCCGATGAAGGAGGTAAAAGAAAGGCTTCAGGGACGTGCAGAGGATTATGCGCTTTTCGTCTACCAGATGATCCGCTATTACTATTTCTGCATCTTCCACTGCTACCGCTATGTAAAGATCAGACAGACCTTCGAGGACTATGACAAAATGCGCGCCTGCATCCGCGAAATCGAACCGGACTACCTGAAAAACCGCTGGATTACACTGAAAGAGCCCTCTCCCGCGCGGCTGTACGCTAAGCGGATCATTTTCTTCAGCGCTTTTTTGGAGAAGCTGCACCTGATGAAGCCGGCGCTTCTTTTCTATCATCTTCTGTCCGGCTTCCACTATTTCAATACCTGATTGGGGGTTAAGCTTTTGCAGTATTCAAATGTACAGGATTCCCTGAACAGAATCCATGAAATCAATCTCGGGATGCTTTCAGCCTTTGACGGCATCTGTAAAAAACACGGCGCGCGCTATTTTCTTGCCTTCGGCGGGCTTTTAGGTGCGGTGCGTCACCATGATTTCATTCCCTGGGACAACGACGTGGACGTCCTGATGGAATACGCCGAATATGAGAAAATCCGTCCCTTTATGAAAGAGGATGTCAAGGGCACGGACTATGACGCCGTGCAGCCGGAGGACTTCGGCGACCGCTACATGGACATTGTCCCGAGGCTCTTCTACAAGCACGCATCGATCCGCATGGACGAAAGCTATGTCAGCTATTACCGCGGGATACCGAATCGGATCGGTCTGGACATTTTCCTGATGGACCGCTTCCCGGAAGGCTTTGCGGGGAAAATCCACTATTTCCGGATCGCCATGCGCTACGCGATGCTCAACGGCAAGCGCGACCGGATCGCGCTCGAAGCCTATCCCGCCTATCTCAAGCCCGTGGGTTTATGCCTCGGACTCCTCGGAAAGCTTGTGAACACGGAGAAGTTCCGGAAGAAAACCGAGCTTCTGACGCGGAAATACGAAGACCGGAAAGACATCACAAGCTACCGCGTCATCAACGACAACCTGACCAATCTCGGCCGGACGATTCCGGGCGAATGGATCAGCGGCGAAGCCGAGGTGCCGATCCGGGAATACCGCTTCCCGGCCCCCGTCCGCACGCATGAATGCCTGACCCTGTGGTTCGGCGACTATATGCAGCTTCCGCCGGAAAATGAAAGGATCCCCTGCATGGGCAATGTGCCGATTACAGGGGATGACTACATATTCGAAGATTAAACCTACATGGACAGAATGATGTCCGAAAGCGCCTCACCCGTATCGCAGATGCGGGTGATTCTTTTATCGTCCTTCAGAGAGGGGGTCTGGCCCCAGGTTACAAACACAATCGGAATCCCTGCGTTCTCTGCCGTCTCAATATCGCTCCTCCCGTCTCCGACATAGACTGCGTCCGCTGCCGTTAAACCGTATTTTCCGAGGATGCTCAGGACTCCCGCAGGGTCGGGTTTTCCGGGAAGCTCCGAGGAATGTCCGATAACCTCCGAGAAAATGCCGGGGAAAGCGTGCTCCGTCATATCGATCAGGATTTCCTGCACCTTATTGGAATTGACCGCGAGCACGAGACCGGCTTCACGAAGCTTCAGAAGGGAGTCCATCACCCCAGGGAAAGGCAGGCTTTTCTTCTTATCCCAGGAGGCATAGGTTTTACGGTAACAGGCGGCCACCGCGTCGATTTTCTCCCTGCTTCTCTCCTCCTCAGGCAGGATCCTGCGCACGATTTCAGCAAGTGTATTCCCGAATACCGAGCGGTAGATGTCCTCGCTCTTTTCCGGATAGCCGAAAGAACGAAGCACCGCGTTATAACAGTCCGCGCAGTCCGAAAGCGTGTCGCAGATCGTTCCGTCAAAATCAAAAATCACCGCTTTTTTCATGGACGGTACCTGTTGCTTTCATACTCGTCTCTGGGCAGGAAGGGGAACATGTCATCCATGGAGGGCGATACAATTCTCCCGTCCGGCAGCACCTTCGACGAAAGCTTCGGAACGAAATTCTGCGTCTCGTCCACCACCGCGTTCAGGAAAACCGGGCCTTCTGCGTCAAGCGCTTCCCGGATGATCCTGTCCGCATCCTTCTCTTCCCGGAGTTCAAAGTACTGAAAGCCAAAGGCATCCGCGAGCTTTTCGAAATCCGGGAAGCCGACGCCGCTTGCGGGATCGATTCCGACAAACTGCCCCTTGAAAAGGTTCTGCTGGGTCTGGCGGATCGAATGATAGCCGTTGTTGTTCAGGACGACAAGCTTCACATTCTGCTTCCGGTAGGAAATGACCGCCAGCTCCTGCAGGTTCATCATCAGGCTTCCGTCCCCGTCGATGCAGACAACGCGGCCGTTAAAGTCCTCTCTTGCCGCCGCTGCGCCGAGCGCCGCCGGCATGCCGTAGCCCATGGCCGCGCAGCCGCTGTTCGTGAACATGCGCATGCCCTGCTTTAAGCGGATCGAGGTAAAGGTCATGACGCAGGCAGAGCCGTTTCCGAGCGTCAGGACATCGTCCTCTGTCATCGCATCCGTCAGCTTCTCGATAAAAACATACGGGTTGATCTTTCCTTCCGGATGATGGTATTCCGGAAGAACCGCCGGGTATTTTTCGATCATGCCCCGGCACCAGCTTCTCCATGCTTCATGCGCCTTCTGCGGTTCGTATGCTTTTTCCAGCATGGCTTCGATGACCTCCTTCACATCTGCGTGAACCGGAAGGTCCGGCGTGAAGGTCGGCTTTTTCAGCTCATTCTCATCGATGTCGACCATGATCTTGTATGCGTTTCTTGCGAAATCATGGTCGTTGTAGGTAATCGTGCGGATATTCATGCGGCTTCCGAGCACGATGCAAAGATCCGCATTCTGGATGATGAACGCGCTTCCCCGGGTGCCCTCGCGGCTCGGGGAGCCTGCATAACAGGGATTGTCATAGCCAAGAAGATCCCCCGAATTCCAGGCAAGCTGCACCGGGATTTTCAGCTTTTCCACCAGCTTCAGGAAGCATTCATACGCGCCCGAAAGCCGGACGCCGCTGCCTGCGAAAATAACCGGCGCCTTCGCTTCTTCTATTTTCTTCAGGATTGCTTCAGCGGCTTCTGAAGGATCGGTTCCGTACTTAGGAATCATGCCCTCTTCTTCCGCATCAAAATGCCGGAGCACCGACTCGTCCACCGGCGCGCCCTGGATATCCAGCGGGATATCCAGCCAGACCGGCCCTTTTCTGCCGGTATTTGCGAGGAACCAGGCTTTCTCGAGATGATAGGCGATATCGTTCACTTCGCGGACCTGGACGGCGTATTTCGTCATATTGGAAACCGAGCCGATAATATCGAATTCCTGGTCGCCGAGCTGCCGAAGCTGAAGCTCAGGAACCGCCGCAAGCGTGGTTTCGCGCTTCACCTGGCCCGATACAATAAACATCGGGATCGAGTCCAGATATCCGCCCATGACGCCGGTAATTGCATTCGTGCCGCCGGGTCCGGAGGTCACACAGACGGAGGCGATCCTGCCGGTGAGCCTCGCATAAGCTTCCGCAGCCACCGAGCATCCCTGTTCATTGTGATTGTAAATCGTCTGAATCTCCGGATGGTGGCCGAAGGCATCGTTCAGATGCATTGCGCCGCCGCCGGTAATCATGAAATTGTGCGTAACGCCGTGTTCCGAAAGAAAATCGGCAATATACTGTGCAGCTTTCATGTTGTACGTCCGCTCCTTTACGTAAGTCCGCTTCTTTTCGCGTCTTTTTCCGGGTTTCTTCCCATCTTCTTTCTCTCAGTCCCCGTAAACGCTTCCCGTGACAAAATGTACGGAAAGCTCGTCCTCATGCGCCGCAAGGAAATCCCTGACCTGCTTATTCAGCACCTCGGCCTTTTCACGCACAAAGTCGTATGCCATCTTTCCGTCGTAATAATTGATATCGTAAGGCGTGTAGCCGTCAAAGCCCGCAAGATACACTTCCCTGAGGCCGGTACGCCGAAGCAGCGTCAGCAGCATCAGAAGGGAA
>CAMVNR010000074.1 GCA_947168905.1 uncultured Lachnospiraceae bacterium | reverse complement strand
AACTGCTGGACGCCCTCGGCGTCGATCTATTACGTGAAAAGTAAGGTTTCAGTGTATAAACGATCTTTTCCGTCTCGTTTCCTTCTGCGTCCGTCTCCGTTTCCGTAATCTCCAAAAGGCCGTCCATTCCGGCCTCCGCCGGCTGATTTTCCTTCACTGCGTAATCATCCGTGAGGATCACCGGAGTCTCGGGGTTTTCCGGGAGGCTGAAGCCTGCAGGCGCTTTCGTTTCTTTCAGAATATAGCTTCCTGCGTCCAGTCCTCGTACAAGAATTTTTCCGTTTTCATCGCTTACAAGCTCCGATACGGCCTGAGCGCCTTTAGAAGGCCTGTAAATGCCGTCGGCGCCTTTTTCGAAGAGAATCGCGTCCGCGTCGCTTCCGGCCATTTTAAGGGCAAATTTCGCTCTCTGAGAGGAATTTCTGTCTTTACTGCGGGATTTTAGATCTCAAAAAGACCCATAAACCACTCTCCGTCCGTGTCAAAGAGTAGTTTATGAGTCTTTTCCCATCTTCTCGGTGCCGACTCCGGCAGGGTTTCTTAAGTTACGCTCTCTTCCTGTTTCGGAAGGCCTGAAGGGAGATCTCCTCCTTCGGACACCGCGATATTGTCCGGATCTGAATTTCCGGGGACAACAGAATCATGCCTCATCGAACATCTCTACCGCCTTCCTGAAAAGTTCTTCGTTAATCGCGCTGTAGCGAGCGTGGTCGACACCGGAAACAAAGTCGATTTCGTCTCCGCGGCTGAAAGCCCTGCCTTTCTGCTTCTTCAGACGCTCCAGTTCCTTTTTTACCTGCTCCTGGTATTCTACGGCGTCGGCAGCGCGCCAGACTGTATCGTGGGCACCGCAGACACCGGTACCGGTGTAATAACAGACGTTTTCGCTGCGAAGTTCTTTCACATGGGAAATCAGGGAAATCGGACTCAGATAATCCACGACCCTATCCCTGATGCCGTGGGCGATCAGGATCGGACAGTCGCTCTCATTGACGGCGCGGACGCCGTCCAGCTCCGTATAGGATCCGAAAAGCCTTTTCTGTGTTTCTTCCAGGAAGGCGGCTGTGAGCGGCGTCTCGGGAATTCCGAGGATCGAGGAATAGAGGAAACCTTTGCCGACAATCATCGTATTGGCATCCTTCATGGCGGAAATTGTCACAGAGGCACGGATCTCGGGATGCAGCAGGAGGACGGCGGAGGCAGCAAAGCCACCGCAGGAATGACCGAGGACGTAAAGCGGCATGTCGCACAGCACGGGAGTCTGCCGGACGTAATTCAAAAGGTGATCCAGTTCTACGAGTGCTTCACACAGGCCGACGGTCGAGTTTCCCCCGGAATCATAAGTGCCCTTTGTATCGTACGCAATGACGCTGTAACCGTTCTGCACCAGGAAATAAAAAACGGAAAGATAGTCGTCCGCGCCGGTATGCAGTCCGTGCGCAAAGGCAATCAGTCCCTTCGCGGGCTTCGCCGGATAAAAGTATCCCGCGCACTCCACATCGTCGGAAAGGAATGTAAAGGTCTCCCGCATCAGGCGCTCCGCAATCCGGTCGTAGCACCTGAGTCCGGGCGTCAGGGTGTAATCCGGACGCTCATAGCGCCCGAAAATCTTATCGTAGGCAATCTTTCCGCCGATCTGAACCGCACCGGCGCTTAAAAGCCGTCCCGCTGCCTGTACATTTTCATCCTGCAGGAAATCCAGGAACCGGTTGAGCTTTGAGCGGTGCCTCTCAGCCCTTCCCGTCTGCTCCGGCATTTGATCCGGGCTGGGCGTCTTGTCGATTTCCATGTCGGTTTTGTTAAATTCGTTTTCGTTCATCACAGGTCTCCGTTATGAATATCTGCATTGATGATTACTTGTCCTGGCCGGGAACCCCAGCCAAAATATTGATCTGTTTCAGTTTTTTTGTGTTGTTCTCCACAATGTAATCTCTCCTGAATTCTGACAATATACCGCCAAAAGCAGACAGTTATACGCAAAAAAGCAGGGAATTCCCTGCTTTTATAAATCTCACCCGAAAAATCGTATTCTTCTCTCATGTTCTTCCCCTGCAGCCTACCGCTTCCCGAAATCCTTCAGCGGCCAGACACAGAATACAATCTTTCCGATAATCTCTTCCTCCGGCGCACAGCCGACCGAGGTGTTTCTGGAATCGCTCGAAATCTCCCGGTTGTCGCCCATGACGAAAAAGTGACCGGAAGGAACCGTATAAGGCATCTCGATGTCACACTCTCCAAACGTTTTATTTCTGACATAGGGCTCTAAGAGCGCGGAGTTATTGACAGAGACGGTTCCGTCGCTACCGATCTCGATCCGGTCGCCCGGGGTTCCGATCACGCGCTTTACGAGAAGCTCGCTGCCGTTGTTAAAGGCAATGATGTCTCCGGCTTTGATATCTGTCGTTTTTACGGCGACGACGATATCTCCCTCTTTTAAGGTGCTGCTCATCGAACTCCCGTAGATGCGGAAGATCGGAAAGATGAAAACCGCTGCGATCGCCGCGATGGCAATGACGGCGATCACTGCTGAGATGATGCGCCGGAAAATACGCCGGAAGGAGGCAAAGCGGTTAGCCCGTCCGGGTTCCTCCTTGATCTGTTCGGGATCAGAGCCGTCCGTCGTCGTCAGGTTTTCGACGGTCCTGGCAGAATCCTGAGGTTTATTCCTGCTCATCCTTCTCTCCTTCTTCCGATATCTTCTCTCCCAGTCGGGTCCGGCATGATTATGAGGTACTCTTTTCGCGCCAGATTATGCAGTCGTGCACACCCATACTTCAGGAACAGTCATCTCTCATAATGAGTCCATAAACTGACTATTTTGACAGTCTTTTTCTCCTCAATAATCTGGTAAACCAGCCGATGCTGATGATTGTTTCTTCGGGAATACAGCCCCTGCAGATCACCAACCAGTTTTTCATAAGATGGCGGAGTCTGATATGGATTTTCTCGAATAACTTCAATGAGGGCTTTCGCCTTCGCATCCAGATGGGCAGCTTTCAGGTTAGGAATATCCTTTGCCGCTGTTTTCGTATAAACGATTCTATACACTTACCACTCAACCTCCTCTTCGGAGAGGGTATCATCCAAAGGAGTCTGAAGCCCTTCGGCCAGTTTCTCTTTCATCCCCGGAATTGACGTCAAATATATCGTCTCCATCAAGCCAAGGTACTCTTCCTCACTGATCATGACAGCATTTCCGTCTTTAGTAGTGATATTCACATGTTCATTAAACCGAACAGTATTTTCAACCATGGAATAGACATTCTTTCTGAAATTGGTAATCGTAGTGGTAGTCATCAGAGCTCCCTCCTTTCTATACGCACATTATAGCGTACGCTTTCAAAAATGTCAATTCCTATGCAGGCAGTACTCAGGCTCCCAACTCATTTGCCCGCAAGAGCTTCATCGATGGCCTTCGCGGCCGTTTTCCCGGCGCCCATGGCGGAAATGACGGTTGCCGCGCCTGTGACCGCGTCGCCCCCTGCGTAGACATGTTCGCGGGAGGTAAGGCCGTCTTCTGTCACGATGATTCCGCCGCGGCGGTTGACCTCAAGGCCTTTGGTTGTATTCTTGATGAGCGGGTTCGGAGAGGTGCCGATCGCCATGACGACGGTATCGACGTGAAGCTCAAATTCCGAGCCCGGGATCTCCACGGGGCGGCGTCTTCCCGAGGCATCCGGCTCGCCAAGCTCCATCCGGATGCAGCGGATGCCTGTCACGAAGCCGTTTCTCGGGTCTCTCGGATCCTCGGGATTATTGAAGCCGAGAATCTCCACGGGATTCGTGAGGAGGTTGAATTCAATGCCCTCCTCTTCCGCGTGCTCCACTTCCTCACGCCGTGCGGGAAGCTCTTCCATCGAGCGCCGGTAGATGATGTAGACGCCCTCCGCGCCTAAGCGGAGCGCGGTCCTTGCGGCGTCCATCGCCACATTTCCGCCGCCGACCACCACGGTCTTCCCGCCCTTCTGGATCGGCGTGTCTGCATCGTCTCTGTAGGCCTTCATGAGGTTTGAGCGGGTCAGGAATTCATTCGCGGAGTAGACGCCCTTGAAGGACTCTCCGGGAATATTCATGAAGTTCGGAAGGCCCGCGCCGGAGCCGATGAAGACGGCTTCAAAGCCCAGGTCAAAGAGCTCGTCGACCGTCAGCGTCTTGCCGATGACGACATTCGTCTCGATATCGACGCCGAGCGCCTTCAGGGTCTCGACTTCCTTCGCGACAATCCGCTTCGGGAGACGGAATTCGGGGATTCCGTAGACCAGCACGCCGCCGGCTGTATGCAGGGCTTCGTAGACCGTAACTGCATAGCCCTTCTTCGCGAGATCGCCCGCGCAGGTAAGGCCCGAGGGGCCGGAGCCGACAATCGCGACCCGGTGTCCGTTCGGTTCGGGCCTGATCGGAGCTTCTTCGGCGTGTTCATTGTGATAATCCGCGGCGAAGCGCTCGAGTCTGCCGATGCCGACCGGCTCGAATTTGATACCGAGCGTGCACTTCGATTCGCACTGGGACTCCTGCGGGCAGACGCGTCCGCAGACCGCGGGAAGCGAGGAAGACTCGCTGATAATCCTGTACGCGCCTTCGAAATCGGCTTCCTTCATCCGCGCGATGAAGTCCGGGATATTGATATTGACGGGGCAGCCCGAGACGCAGGGACGGTTCTTGCAGTTTAGACAGCGATTGGCTTCCGCGACTGCAACTTCCTCCGTATATCCGAGCGCGACTTCGTTAAAGTTATGGGCGCGGACTTCCGGCGCCTGTGTGGGCATTTCATGTTTCTTCGGATCTATTGGCATGGTGTTTCTCCTTGGGTAATTATGCTGAGTGACCGTTTATCCTAATGTTTATTATTTCTTATTGATAAAATCGCTGAGGAATGTGTCCGGTAAAACAGCCCGTACCGAACTGACTCCATCGTTATCCTTTTTTCGTAACATAACCTCAGTATTTCTTCAGATTCAGATGAGTACTGATCCTCCCGTCCGATGAGGTAAGTCAGCAATACATTCGTGTCAACTAAAACGGTCACTTTATTGCCTCGATTCTTCCGTATTTCTTATCAATTGCATCATGGTAATCCTCTATGGATACATCATACTGACCAATTTCCTCACGAAGTTTCTGCAGCTTTTCAAATGGATTATCTTCACGTGGTACTGTATCGTACACAATTGCCGGGTTCGAAGGCAGCATTCTATACATAATGTTTACTACTGCCTGCACACTGTCTTCCGGCAGTTCATTAATTAAACTATATGCCTCTTCTCGAATAGTCATGGTGTCCTCCTTGTCTTTATTGCAACTGACGCGCCGCGTCAACCAGCTGTTTATCTTCAGCGGAAGCATCAAGTCCTGGCGAAGAGATTGCAGGCTTCGGTATAGGCTCGTTTCTCGAAATGCATGTACATCCTTCCGCGGGACATCGCTTCGTCAAAATCGACCTCGTAGCCGTTAAAGTCCGGCCCGTCGACACAGGCGAATTTTGTCACGCGCGTTCCGTCCTCCTTCAGGAGAGTCAGCCGGCAGCCGCCGCACATGCCGGTGCCGTCGATCATGATCGGGTTCATCGAGACCGTGCAGGGAATGCCGAAAGGCTTCACAGCCGCTACGACGAATTTCATCATGATTAAGGGCCCGATCGTAATGACTTCGTCAAAGCGTTCGCCGCCTTCGAGCATTTCCTTTAGGGGCACTGTCACATTCCCCTGCCGCGCGTAGGAGCCGTCGTCCGTCATGACGATGAGGCGGTCGGAGCAGGCCTTGAATTCGTCCTCGAGAATCAAAAGGTCCTGACTTCTGAAGCCGATGATCGAGACGACCTCGGCGCCGAGACGGTGGAATTCCTCCGCCACGGGAAGCGCGATGGCGCAGCCGACGCCGCCGCCGACGATGCAGACCTTTTTAACGCCTTCCGTCTTTGTCGCCTCTCCCAAGGGGCCGACAAAGTCCTGAATGAATTCGCCCGCGTTTTTATGATTCAGCTTCGCGGTCGTCGCTCCGACGATCTGGAAGATGATCCGGACGGTTCCCTTCTCCGGGTCCGTGCCCGCGACGGTTAAAGGAATTCTCTCTCCCTCTTCGTCGACGCGCAGAATAATAAACTGTCCGGGTTTTGCCTTTTTAGCCACGAGCGGTGCGAGGATGTGCATCTCCGTTACCGTCGGGTTCAGTTCTCTTTTCCTGATGATCTCGTACATGGTTGTCCCTCTCTATATGAAAATTCGATACCATAAGATTCAATGTTTCAAACGGATTATAACAGAAATAAAGAAAAACGTAAACAGGAATTATTGAAAGTGACAAAGTGACGTCAGTTAACTGCCTCTTAAAATGCTGGAAGGTCTGCGTTGCTAGTTCACCAGGCGATATACCGATTTTTTTCTGACTAAGGAACTTTCGTTCTATAATAGCAATTAAGCAACTAATGGAACGGTTAGTCCCTTCTGGCTGAAAGGACGCTAACCACCACAATTACATTATAGGAGGTAAACCTATGAACAGGAACCGAACAGCCGTTATAGTGATGGAAGCTTATCCGCTGAAGGGTGGTTATATTGGAAAAGCATTCAATCACAACTACAGAGTAAATGATGTCCCTAACGCTGATCCCGCTCGATTAACTCTTGATCGAGAATTATCGCCATTTTATAATGGAGATGAGGGCTACAGCGAATATGTAAAAAGAACCTTAGAAAGGTATAAAGACCGTGGCCTTTTGGATAGAAAAATCAGAAGCAATGCTATTGGGTCTTTGGAAATTGTAGTCCGTGCAAACGGAGTGCTGCTCGATGACAAAAATCATCCGGTAACGGATTTTGACTCGTATGCATGGGCAGAAGATACATATAATTGGGTGGATAAATACTTTAACCCCGAAAAGCATCTTGTCCATTACATATCCCCTCAGTCCCATGAAAGAGTAGCAGGTCATGTCCGTAATGTATACTCTGCTGTTCTTCATATGGATGAGAGCACGCCACATATTCATTTTATGATCCTTCCGATCGATGAACATGGACATTTAAACAGCTCAGCATACCGTACCAAAGAAAAGTTTTACGGAATGCAGGATTCTTATTATCTCGAGGTTGGAAAGAAATACGGTCTTGAAAGAGGAGTCCGAAAATCGCCGGCGAAAGCAATCGACATCTCTAAATTCCACACTTACCTCAATGAAGCAATGTCCCAGGAGGCACCGATCATTGTTCCGGGAGAATCTATAGAGGTTTATAAAAAACGTGCAGATGAAGAGATCAAAAAATGTCACGTTCATATGAGAGATCAGGATTTGGATCATAGACGAGAAAAAAACCATTTAATTGCTCATTCGCGAAAAATCGTAGAATCGAAAAACGAGTTGATTAAAGATGTAAGCGAAGAACTTTTTGGGGTTCGCAGCCTTGAAATAGATTTAAGCGAAGTCCATACCATCAGGTCACATGCCCGCGCATTTGAAGAAATCAAAGAAGCTGTTGACACCTGTCCAGACAGGGAATTAGCGCAAAATATAATACATGATCTCCATATCCTGAACGAATACTGGTTCAGAAGGGAGCGTGAACGGAGGTACGATTTATCCCGTGACGAACCCGAAAGGTAATGAGATTATTTTCAGCAGGAAGTATTTGTCATGTATTGGCAAATACTTCCCGCTATGATATCCGGCAGAATACTTACCAGTCCGAATCCCAGTCATAGTCATTCGAATCCCAGTCGTCATCGTCGTCCCAGTCGTAATCGCTGTCGTAATCGTAATCGTTATCGTTGTCGCTGTAATTATTCGAGCTTTTGTTGTCCTCGTAATGCCTGTCTTCGGACCATTTGATATCCTCGTAATAGTCGGTATCCTTGAAGTCTGTCAAGTCCTCCCAGACAAAGCCCGCCGGGAAGACATAGGCATAGTCGCTTTCAAGCTTCTTGTAATCGGAGGTCAGCTCATAATCTTTATTGTCGTAGAAAAGTTCGTCCGGAAGCTCGTCACTGTCATCGTAATGCGCGTAGTAATGCCAGTTGGTATCCTCTTCATCATAGTAATACCAGCCGTCCCGGTCCCTGCCGTACTGATAGCCGTATTTGTCGTTCGCGTAGTACCAGAGCCTGTCATTCGCATAATAATAGGCGCTTTTCGGCTTGACGGGATACATCGCGAGGTAGGCGTGCGACTCCCGTACCGGCGGAATACTGATGTGATAGGCTCTCTCGACCCGCTGCCTCGTCGGATAATGGTCTTTTCTGGCATCGATGTCGAGTGTGGGTGAAACATCTCCTGCTGTCTGGGTGAAGTAGCTCCATTCTCCGTCCGAATATTTCCACCACTCCCAGACCGACTTGCCGAGGCTGTCTTCCGTATAGTAGCGGAAATACACCGGGTCCGGGGATGCGGCGTACCAGTCACCGCGGGAGCGCTTGATGACAGCGTTCGCGGTGCAGGAAGCGATCAGGATAAGAAGGGTGCCGAGAATGGAAAGGAGTACGATTCTACGCACCTTTCTTCTCTTCCGGTTCTTCTCCGCCCGGGCGGCGTGCTGTACGGCCATGGCCGCTTCCTTTGCCTTATTCTGCTCGATTTGTTCGCGCATCAGTTTGTCGCGCTCGATCATTTCCTTCGGCGTCAGGTTCGGCTTCTGCATCAGCTCCTGAAGCCTCGGATCCAAAGTGCTTCGCACTGCCCGGGAAGAAGACCTTCCGCCTCTTGAGGCGAGTGAAGCACTGCCTCCCGGCATTCCTGAGGAGCCGCCTCTTGCCGATATATTTCTGGCCTTCTGCCGGAGGATTTCTTCTTTCAGCTTCAGGTAAATCTCATTGACGGCGTAGGCTTCGTCCGGACCTTTGTAGCGCACCGCACGCGAGCCGTCAGCCTTATTTTTGTAAACAATGAAGTTTCTGCCGGACCGATAGATACCAAAAGCCTTCGGCGCTTTATAATCGCGCCCGATAAAGAAGCGCGTCACTTCTTCAGGCGGAAGATTCCTGTCGGTATACCAGGTTTTCAGTTCTTCGATGGTTTTCGGCGTTGTCTCGGCGTAGCGCTTCAGGTGCGCGTTCGAGGCGCCGCAGTACGGACACTTTTCGAAGGTGTCCTCCATCCAGTTTTTACAGTACTCGCACTGGATCTGCATGGTCCCTTCTCCTTTCCTGCCGGAGAGCTTCTCCATTTTATCGCTTATATTCTAATATAAACCGCCTGTTTCGTCAAGATTTACGCTGGTATGCTTATCGACATGTTATCTGCGAATAAACTGCCGCCTATTCCAGTGGCATCTGCACATTTTCCGGTAAGATATATGCATTTGACAGATACGTTTTCTTTTCCTCTCTCTTTTCATCCGGGGGAACTTATGGTATAATGACGTGATCCACCAGCCCCAACATGAGGACGAAATGGGGAAGGGGCCCCATATGAGTCCGAATGGTGGGAGGATTGTGAAAGCACGAAGTGCGGAACAATCCGTTTGAACCAAAATTCAGAATCCGGAGGTATTTCCAGCTTGAATATACAGGAGTTAAAAAACTTTTCCGACAGAATCCGGGCATCCGTGTCGAAAGTCATTCTCGGAAAGGACGAAGTGATCGGGCAGCTGACAATCGCGCTTCTGACGGGCGGGCATGTGCTTCTCGAGGACCTGCCGGGCACCGGCAAAACCATGCTTTTAAGGGCCTTTGCGGCCTCGATCGGGCTCGATTTCAGGAGAATCCAGTTCACGCCGGACCTCCTGCCCTCGGACCTTACCGGCATCTATTTCTATAACCAGAAGAATTCGGAATTTGAATTCCGCCCGGGTCCTCTCTTTTCCGGCGTTGTCCTCGCGGACGAAATCAACCGCGCGACCCCCAGGTCCCAGTCGGCGCTTCTTGAAAGCATGGAGGAGCACCAGATCTCGATCGACGGAATCACGCATAAGCTTCCGGAGCCCTACCTTGTCATGGCTACGCAGAATCCGATCGAATCCTACGGAACCTTCCCGCTGCCGGAGGCACAGATGGACCGTTTCCTCATGCGCCTTTCCATGGGATATATGAGCCGTGAGGAGGAGATCCGCGTCCTGACGCGGGAAGACGCGCGGGATATTGTGGCAAAAATCACGCCCGTAACGGACCGGGAGGAAATCCTCCGGCTGCAGAAGGAATACCGCGAAGTGAAGCTTTCGGAGGAAATCGCAGCCTATATCATGGATCTGGCGGAATATACGAGGTCTTCCTCCCTTCTTCTTGCCGGCGTCTCTGCCCGCGGAACGATCGCTCTTGCCCGCACTTCCCAGGCCAGGGCTGCTTTAAGCGGTCGGGACTATGTCATTCCGGAGGATGTGAAGGCCGAGGTCCCGTACGTGTTCCCGCACCGTCTGAGCCTTGTCAAGAGAAGCCACAGCGACACCGATCAGTTTATCCGGAACATGCTGGAAACTACAGCGGTTCCTCTGGAAGCCTTATGACCGGATTTATCGTACTGGCTGTAGTTCTGGCAGTCCTCTTTCTCGAATTTTACAGCCTGAAGCGCGCGCCAGAGAGGCTCCGCGCCGATTTTTCCTGCGATCTTTCCCTTGCGGAGCCGGATGAGGTACTCGCATTTACCTTTACGCTCCGGAATACCTCCCGCCTCCCGCAGCTTTTCATCAGCGCATCCGTGTATTTCGAAGACGGGATTTCCGTCCGCGAAAGTGAAGAATATCTGGCAAAATATGTGGAACGGACAGCCGCGGGGCTGTCGTTTTCGAGGCGGTATTTTCTCCTTCCGCACCGGTCGGTTACGGAAACCATCCACTTTTCCATTGACAGGCGGGGCATCTTCACCGTCGGAAAATGCTACCTTGAAACCGGGGATTTCCTCGGCCTAAAAAGCGTCGTCCGCGACTATCCGCTGGAGGACCAGATCGTCTGCACCGCACGCCTCGTGCCTGACCTTTCGCCCTTCGAGCCTCTGGGCGGATCGGACGGCGATTTTTCGGTTCAGCGCTTCATTTTTGAGGATCCGACGCTTATTTACGGCTACCGGGACTATACGGGACGGGAGCCGATGAAGCAGATTTCCTGGAAAGCGACCGCACGGACGCGGCGGCTCATCGTGCGTGAAGAGGATCATACGCTCGACAGAAATGCTGTGGTGCTTGCGGACCTTCGCACGGATCAACCGAATACGCTCGAGCACACGCTTGAACTCATCCGGACTGTCTGTGAGACGCTTGAGGAGAAGCGCATTCCCTATGCGCTTTTCACCAACAGTGATCTCGGCGAAGTGCCGGAGGGGCTCGGCAGGCAGCATATCCACCTCATCCAGCGGAGAATCGGTCTTTCCCGCCCGGTCGCCTATTTCCGCTTCGAGGAGCTTCTTGGCCGGATTCTGCAGTCTTCCATGCGCGATCGGAATTACATTCTGATCACCCCCGGAAAGTCCGAAGAAACGGAGCTTCTCCTCAGCCTTCTTGACCGCTCTGCGGCTGCAGAGACGACGGTTTTCTACGGAAAGGAGGAAGCTTCGTGAAGTACTCGGTTCCTTTCCTTGTCATGGCGGAAACGGCGCTCTATTTCGGCTTCTGTCTTTTGTTTCCTCCGCTTTCGGATGCTTTCCCCGCCATGCTCGTGTTCCTGGGCCTCGTCTCAGTCTCTTTGTTTTTCGCGGAGATGCTGGAGAAGATCCCCGTCCTTCGGACACTGCTTCTTTTTCTTCCCGCGCTGTCCGTTTTCCTGATGCCGGACGTTTCCTTGTGGACGCTCAGCTTTGTTCCGCCCTTTCTGTACGCTTTTCTCACGGCGGCGGCCGGCAGATTTCACAGGGAGTACTGGCGGTATGTACGGGTTTCCCGTTTTCTCTTCGGCGCTTCTGTTATCCTTACGGTGATTTCACTCGTGAATACCCCGACGCTTGTCCGTCCCCTGATCCTTGCGGGCGTCTTCTTTCTCTTCTGTGTCACGGGCTTAAGGAAGCTTCGCACAGAGGCCCGCGGCTCGTTTTCCTGGCGGGCATTCAATTTCGCGGAGGTCTTCCTCCCCTTATCGGCGGCCGGGCTTCTTACGGCGGGCATCGTATTCGGTCTTTCTAAGCTGAAACGGGTCTTCGAAATCCTGATGACTCCTTTTGCCTATCTTCTCAGCTGGGTTTCGCAGGCGCTTGCCTGGCTTTTCTCCCACACAAAGATCGCCGCCGAAATCGAGCAGGAAAGCGCCTCCATACCGGAAACAGCGCTGGAAACGACGGGGGCAGCCGCGGCCGAAGCAACCGTTCCTCCGGAAGCTTTTCACCCGAATCTTCCTTCTGTCGAAATCAACTGGCGGATTGTGCTCGCGGTTCTTTTCATTCTCGTCACGGCACTCATACTCATTCTGATCTTCCGGCACCGCCCTGAGGCTGTGAAGAAGCCGGGCGACAGCATGACCGGCGGAAAAGCCTTCCGCGCCTCCAAAAAAAGAAGGAGACAGCGCGAACACCCGGAGTCTTCCGTCGAACGAATCCGCAGCATTTACCGGGAGTATCTGTCGCTCCTCTCCCTTCGCGGACTGCAGCGCTCTCCCGGCGATACTTCCCTCGATATCCTGCAGTTTGCCAAAGAAGGCGAAGAGGATGAAGGCGGGGCCAGGCTTCGGGAACTGTATTTGAAGGCGCGCTACCTCGGAAAGGCAGAGAAGAATGAAGCCGCGGAAGCCGAGCGTATTTTCGAGCATCTGAAAAACAGAACGTAAGATACGAGGAAGTGGATTTTCACTCTTGCATTTTCGTCGGCTTTCGCATAAAATAAGGGTGACCTTAAAAAGAAAGGAAGGTACACTCCAATGTACAAGTTTATGTTAAATGAAACCTCTTATCACGGCGCCGGCTGCCGCACCGCGGTTGTCGACGAGATCAAGGCGCGCGGCTTTAAGAAAGCTTTCGTCGCTTCCGATCCGGATCTTGTAAAGTTCGGCGTTACCGCGAAGATCACCGATCTTCTGGACGCGGCAGAGATTCCCTATACAGTATATTCCAATATTAAGCCGAATCCGACGATCGAAAACGTCCAGACCGGCGTGCAGGCATTCAAGGACAGCGAAGCAGACGTGATCGTCGCAATCGGCGGCGGCTCTTCCATGGATACCTCGAAGGCCATCGGCATCATCATCACGAACCCCGAGTTCGCGGATGTCCGTTCTCTTGAAGGCGTTGCGCCCACCAAGAACCCCTGCGTTCCGATCATCGCCGTTCCGACGACCGCCGGCACCGCTGCGGAAGTTACGATCAACTATGTCATTACCGACGTTGAAAAGAAGCGTAAATTCGTCTGCGTCGACGCGCATGACATCCCGGTGGTCGCTGTTGTCGATCCCGAAATGATGGCTACCATGCCCAAGAGCCTTGCAGCTGCAACCGGTATGGATGCACTGACCCACGCCATCGAAGGCTACATCACCGCCGGTGCCTGGGAGCTTTCCGATATGTTCCACATCAAGGCGATCGAAATCATCGCGCGTTCTCTTCGTAAGGCTGTCGCCGGCGATCCGGAAGGCCAGGAAGGCATGGCGCTCGGCCAGTACGTCGCAGGCATGGGCTTCTCGAATGTCGGCCTCGGTGTAGACCACGCAATGGCGCACACCCTTTCCGCCTACTACGATATGCCTCACGGCAAAGCCTGCGCTACGCTTCTTCCGACCGTTATGGCTTACAATGCACCGGCTTCCGGCGAGAAGTACCGTGAAATCGCGCGTGTCATGGGTGTCGAGGGCGTTGATGAAATGACCCAGGAAGAAT
>CAMVNR010000073.1 GCA_947168905.1 uncultured Lachnospiraceae bacterium | reverse complement strand
TCTCATAAGTTGTTATCTTACCTGCCTGGTCACTCTCCGGTACATAATTATCAAATCCGACAACGGAAATATCCTCCGGCACTGAATAGCCATTCTTTTTAAGTCTTCTGATCAATTCAGCTGCAGCCAAGTCGCAGTTGCAGAAAAAAGCGGTCGGCATATCCTCCGGAAGTCTGATCATATCAGAAGGGTAAACAATGCCGGCGGAGCCGCGG
This sequence comes from uncultured Lachnospiraceae bacterium, assembly GCA_947168905.1. Lineage (GTDB taxonomy): Bacteria > Bacillota > Clostridia > Lachnospirales > Lachnospiraceae > UBA1267. The sequence continues at coordinate 13,617 of CAMVNR010000073.1, read as the reverse complement.
TCATTTATAATATAATCCGGACGCACCTTCAGGTCATGCTCCAGAAGCGCTTTTTCATAACCGAAATACCGGTCGGTGATCGAGCCTGTCTGCAGAAGGGTTCCGACATAGGCGATCTTTTTGTGTCCCATTCCGCAGAGATAGTTCGTCATGGTGTAGGCACCGTAATAGCCGTCGGAAATGATCGAATCTGCCTGCAGCTTTTCGCCGTAGTTGTCCAGAAGCACAAAGGGCTGCTGCAGATTTTCCGTAAGGAAACGGAGGTATTTCAGATCAAAGTTGCCGAGGATGATCATACCGTCGGTCCGATCATCAAGCGCCAGCCGCGGGAGCTGGAAGCTGTGCTCCATCTCCCGGCTGATGACTTCACTGATGATGTAGTTGCCGGAGTTCATTGCGTACATGGAAACCTGATGGCTGAGCTTGGTGTAAAACGATACGGTATCCTCCACATACTTTTCATGGAAGATCAAAGCCAGCGTCAGTTTGCCGTCTTTTCTTTTTTCTGCCGCGGAGGGAAGGCTGTAGCCGATCTCTTCCGCTTTCTGCAGGATTTTCTTCCGAAGTTCGGGACCCACCCCGCTTTTGCCGGCCAGTGCCTTGCTGACCGATACGATGCTGATCCCCAGGGCTTCAGCAATATCCGCCTGTCTGATGTCCTTGCGCATAAGTACCTTTCTCTCTATATCATGTAATCTCAGATGATTAGAGCAGAATTTTCTTTTAGTCACGTCCATAATCCTGATGTTGTATCCTATTATAGATGATGAATCGTTAAAAAGCAAGAGAAATTAAACTAAATTACGAAAAATAAAATATGTGTTAAATAATACTAAAAGAATAAGAAAAATGGGAAAATAACTGGGGAAAGCCTAAATTGTGCATAATTTAACAAACTTTAAAATGCCAAAATTAACATTTTTTACAAAAAGCGCTTGACAAAGGCCCTATGGCATGGTAAATTAAATTTGCTAAATAAAAAGAGTAAATAAGCTTAAACGACTAAATGGTAGGAAGAGATAAGGCTTACGACAAAAAGGCGCTTTAGGACAGCACAGAAAGGAATGACAGAGATGGATTCTTCTGATATCAAGAGCATCCAGAATGCCCAGAAAGCAAAGAACCGCAAGCGCATACTGAAACGGATCTGGCAGCTGAAGTGGATTTATCTGCTCATGGTGCTGCCGGGCCTGGCTGTGATTATTATTTTCCGTTATCTGCCGCTTCCGGGCATTGCGCTGGCATGGAAGAAGTTTACGCCGACCTTTGGAGCAAAAGGACTGTACAGTTATCTTTCTTCCAGTAAAAGCGTCGGATGGAAACATTTCAGATCACTGTGGAGAGAGGCGGAATTCTGGACTGCGACTAAAAACACTTTTGTCATCTCACTTTTGAAGCTGGTTTTCGGATTCCCGTTCCCGGTTATCCTCGCGATTCTGATCAATGAGATGACGCTGAAGCGGTACAAGAAGACCATACAGACAATCTACACTTTCCCGCATTTCCTCAGCTGGGTCGTTGTTTCCGGTATGGTCCTCAATCTTTTCGGAGACACCGGTGCGGTCAAGAGCGTTCTTACCAGCATTAATCCGAACTGGACATCAAACTGGAACTTCCTGTACAACTCGAAATCCTTCCGGCCGCTTCTGGTGGTTTCGGACATCTGGAAGGAAGGCGGATGGGGAACGATCCTGTACCTGGCGGCAATCGCGGGCATTGATCCCTCGCTTCATGAGGCGGCAATCGTGGACGGCGCGAACCGGTTCCAGCGGATTATCCGGATTACGCTTCCGGAAATCACGAGCCTGATCATCATCATGCTGATTCTCCAGATCGGCAATATGATGAATGCGAACTTCGACCAGATCTTCAACCTCTATTCACCCCCCGTCTTTGACGTCGGCGACGTCATCGACACATACATTTACCGGAAGACCTTCCAGTCGAGTACGGCACTGGACTACGGCTTCTCCACTGCGGTCGGCCTGTTTAAGAATGTCATAAACTTTGTCCTGCTGATCAGCGCAAACCGTATTGCAAAGATTTTCGGACACGACGGAATCATGTGATGATCCGGGTGTTTGCAGGATGGCGGGGAGTGCTTAAAAGCTCGGAGCTGTCCGCGGATCATCGGTGATATGGTTTCCAGATAGTTTGATAAGGGCGTAACTTTTTAGGAGGCATGGGACAATGGCAAAGAAAGATAAATTCACACAGGAAGAAACCGTCGCTGCCGGCGCCCATATGGTGCGGCACGTCCACGTATTCGATGTTATCCTGTTCATCATTCTGACGATTCTGGCGCTGGTCATTATCTATCCGTTCTACAACACGATCCTGGTGTCGATTGTGCCGCAGGCGGTATATACAAGACAGCCCTTCATGCTGTACCCGAAGAAAATAACCATGGAGAACTACAAATTCGTTTTTGAATCCCCGCTTCTTCTTCGGTCGATGCTGAATTCGGTGATTCTTGCAATCGTCGGTACACTTTACAATATGATCCTGACGGTGCTTCTGGCATATGCCTTTACCAAGCATGACATGCCCGGCAGAAACTTTTTCCGTTTCATTCTTGTTTTCACAATGTATTTTGGCGGCGGTCTGGTGCCGACTTACCTCCTTTATAAAGCACTGGGTCTTGTCGGAAACTGGTGGGTTATGGTGCTGCCCACCGGCGTATCGATCACATATATGCTGATCGTATCCAGCAACATGTCGGAGCTTCCGGCGGAGATCGAGGAATCGGCGAAGATCGACGGGGCAAATGATATCCAGATCCTCTTTAAAATAGTCCTTCCGCTGATCAAGCCGATCCTCGCAACCTTCACAATTTATTACGCTGTCGAACGCTGGAACGAGTGGTACAGCGCAATGCTTTATCTGAAGGACAACAAACTGTGGCCGCTGCAGCAGGCGCTTCGGCAGATCATTTCATCCGCCAACGTCATCAGCACCACGGCGCTGAACGGCGAGTCGAGACCGCCGGTATACGGCGACAGCGTCAAGATGGCCTGTATCGTTGTAACGGTTTTTCCCCTGATGGCGCTCTATCCTTTCCTCCAGCGTTATTTCCTGACGGGACTTACGCTCGGAGCTGTTAAGGGCTGATCAAAAAACGGTAGATTGTAAAGCGGAAGGTGTTATTTACGCTTTACTCTATAATAAACGACGATTCGGAAAAAGAACCGGATCGCTTCAAAAAATCATTTGGAAGGGAGATTTCAAAATGAAAAAAGTGTTGGCATTGATTCTTGCAGCCTGCATGATTCTCGGTCTGGCAGGATGCACGCAGCCGGCGACACCTGACGCCGGAACAACCCCCGCGGCACAGGAGGATACCAAAAAGGACGAGCCGGCGCCTGCGGATGACACCAAGGAAGCTGCGCCTGCGGACGATACCAAGGAAGCTGCGCCTGCGGATGACACCAAGGAAGAGGAACCTGCAGCTACAAGCGAATACGACACGCATGTGACGATTTCGATGGACGTCCTGGATGCGGAAAAGACCAACATCTCTGCAAAGGATGAGTTCTTCCGCAACAAGTTCAACATTGACTGGGATCTGTATCCTGTTACCTGGGGTGACTGGCTTGAGAAGATCCGTGCGTGGGTCAATGCGGATGATATGCCCGACATCGTCTGGTGGGACATGAAGGCAGCCAATACTGCAGAGTTCAAGCAGTGGGCAGCAGCCGGCGCTTTCCGTGAGATTCCTGAGGATCTTTCGAGATGGCCGAACCTGCAGAGACTTCGTGACGAACTGGTTTCCGATGACGCGCTACTTTCGGTTGACGGACATCTTTACGGCTGGCCGTCTTCGAGACAGAATCCTCCGGAACTTGACAACTGCTACTATCCGATGTTCGCTTATCGCCGTGACTGGGCGAAGGCAGTGGGCATGTACAAAGAAGGCGACGTTTACACCTGGGATGAAGTCAAGGCGATGATCGATGCGATCAAGGCGCAGGATCCGGGTGGAAACGGCGTTGGCAACACCATCGGTATCACAATGGAGTCCTGGGCATGGGAGCAGTACCAGCTCGTAACCATCAACTCCCCGAATCCGGACCGTCTCGGCTACCACAAGGATGAGAACGGCAACTACCGTCTGTATGAAGCAACCGATGAGTTTGCGGATGCAATCGAATTTGCACAGAGCCTGTATCAGGGCGGCTACGTCTGGAAAGACCAGATCAACGACTCCGGCAACGACGGCTTCCAGAAGTTCCTGGCAGGCCAGGCATTCATGTTCCTCGGCAACGACAGCCCCGCCTGGTTCAACGGCGACGTCCTGAACAAGATGGTCCGCGGCGGCATCGTTCCGGATGACGAAGCAGTTGCTCCGATGATCGTACTTTCCGAGTGCGGTGATCACAACTTCTATCTGATCCAGTCCGAAGACTACTGGACCGTTGCCTCCATCTCTCACAACGTAGATGATGAGAAGTTCGAGCGTATCCTTGACATGTGGGATTGGCTTGCAAGTGAAGAAGGACGTATCTTCCTGGTTGCCGGTGTTGAAGGCAAGGACTACACCAAGAATGCTGACGGCACCTACAACATCCTCTGGGAAAAGGACGAAACCGGCGCATATATCAGCCCCTATCAGGACATGGCATTCAACATTTACACGCCTGCAACCCTGACCGCTTCTCCGAACGAGACCTCTGTTCAGTACGGCTACAAGCTCTTTGAGCCCATCTATGATTACATGGCGAATTCCGGAAACTTCGTTTCGCAGAAGATGCCGTGGGAGGTCATGGCCTGGAACGGACCGGAGTACAGCGAGTACGGCTACTTCTACAGCGACATCAGCACCGAGATCTCGAAGATCATGGTCAGCGACGTCGACGCGCATGAAGAGTGGGCGAAGTTCCGTGAAAGCATCGCCGACAAGCTGAAAGCAGTTGAAGACGAGCTGAACGCAAATCTGAAGTAATGTTTTAAACCGCTTTAAAAGCAGGCGGCGCCGGCACTTTTCTTAAGTGCCGGCGCTTCAGTCCGGCAGGCAGTTTCGGGCAAACTACACGCAGACCTTCCATGTGCTGGAAATCATGGAGGGCTTCGCAGCCTCCGAAAAAAGAGGGAAGAGAGATTGCGATCGGCTCCCGCTTTGTGCGCCAGCCGCTTTTAAACCCGGAAATGCCGCACGGTATTCTGGACTGAAAAAAGACGGGCATTTGATTCGGAGCGATGGAAAAAGAATACACTTCAAAGGGAAGCCTTATGCATCGGAAAACCCGGTGCATGAGGCTTTTCATTATAGGAAACACAGTTTGTAAATGCGTTTATGATACGTACGCTGTTACAGTACGAGGTTTGCTCCCTCCGGCTGAGCGTCCGGGGGTGCTGGATTGACAGCGTGCTTTGCCTGCTTCATGTCCTTGGCCATTTCATTTATAAAGTGATCCATGAGCTGGTTCGCGCCCTTCCCCGCAGCGAGAGAGCGAAGCTCCGCATCAGGCATCTTCTCAAGCTTTTTGAACGCCGGAAGTTCCATCTTAGCGCGCTGGTCCATCGCGGGAAGCGTCCCGTCCGGACGCGGGGTGTAATAGAAATTCGTAATGGAGTTGATGCGGAACAGGGCGTCACAGAGGTTGGCGTAATTCTCTCATTTCCTCCGGGCTTGTCAAAAGGTCCGCAATTTCATTTACATAGTTCTGAAGATGCATCCGCATCTCGGAGAGATCAAAGATTCTCAGGATTACACCAGGCCCTGAACAGGACCTTCCGGTTCATGTCCGTTACCATTGATGTTCTTCGGAACTGCATTATCCGCATTGATATTTAACTCATTATCCGCAGCACTTTTCTGACCCCGGACGTAGTCCTCCATGGAACGCCGGTCATTCGACTCGAGCGTGGCTTTTTCATCTTCGGTCAGCTCCAGATGCTTATCCACATACGCGGAGATTTCCTCTGCAAGGTCGATCCGGTCCTTGATATACTGGTCGTCTTCGGGGGTTTTGCCATTACGGGCAACTTCCGCACGCTTCTCCACCGCATATTTATTTGCGGCAGTCTTAATCTTCAGAAGTCCCTGACGCATCTTGCTGATGTCAAGCGCGGTTACATACTGGCCGAAGACAACATCGGGAGAGGCATCGCCGTTTGCTTTTTTAGCTTCGGAATTGATGATCCGGTTCAGAATTCTGTTCTGAAGGCGCTTGTATTCCCGGACGGCTTCTTCAATATCCTTGTAGTTCTGTGAAGAGGATCCCCTGAAGAAACTGGTCTTTTCTTTCAGCTTGCGGCTCATCTGATCCGCAACATTGAACTGACCGTAAAGTCCCGCCTGCGTCGCTCTGTTTTCAGATCCGACCATTTTGGCGGAAATTGGTCCGCCGATGCTGTTGGACATCCCAAACCACGCCATTCGTTCATTGCACTCCCTGAAGTGGTTATTGTGTTTTTTATCTGTCAGCTGCTCGATATCCGTTTCGCCGAATTCCTGAGTCGTGAGTTCCCGTAAGAAGGGATACTTAATCTCCCGGGTATTCTGATTCAGCTTCTCGCGGCTTAAGTTAATGACATGCTTCATGACATTCAGACGGTCGCAGCAGGCCTTGATCGAGGGCTCATCGATGGTCCCTCTTAAAGCAAACGCAAGCTCTGCAGGGCTGGTGTTCAGAATGATATCGGCAGTTTTCTTACTGATTACGCCCATGTTCGGCGCGACCGGAAGACGGCGCACGGCGTCTTTTCCGAGCTGAGGCACATAGGTGCCGAAGGAAGAATCGTTGTCGATTCCCTGGACGCCGATCAGTCTTCCGCGGTCGTCAAACTGATAGAAAAGATTTCCGCCGTGACGGTCCACATTGCCGCAGAGATAATCGAGAACCTGCAGGTCGGCGATGGCTTCAAGCCCCTCCGGTGCGGCTTTTTTCAGAGAGGTAGCTCCGATCCGCTGACCTTCCTTTCCGGGACTGTTCGGATCGATGCCCTTTGCCATCTCCATGAACGTGCCCTCGATAAGGTTTCCTTTCCCGTCCCGGATCTTCATGGGCTTGGCACGGCAGACAACCTTCGGACAGCCAAGAAGTTCCGCGACAATGCTCATGCCGGCGTTCTTGGTATCGATACGGGCCTTGTCGATCATTCCGACCTCGGCGTTGTTGATATAGGTTTCAAAAGCCATGGACCTCATGCCGGACGCCAGCGTATCCAGCGCTTTTTTTCCGATGGCCTGCTTTACTTCCAGCGAAGTCAGTCCGTTGACTGCGGCAATCTCCGCGGCAATCTTGTCCGTCGACATTTTCCAGCCGGATCCCTTCGGGTTCTTCATGCAGTTTCTAAAGAAATTATCAAGCATATCGGGCGCTGTTCCGACCGGCTTCTTCGGGTCCGGATGCTCGGTGTAATACGTCTTGTAGGCGGACATGAAGTTATTCAGAAGAGCGGTACCCTGAGGCGAGATGCCCTGTTCGCGAGTGGCTCTTGAGACAGCCTTGTTGAAGTTCGCCATCGGATCATAATAGGAGGCCTTCGTGAAAACACCGGAGACCGGCCTTCCGTCCTGATCGACAAAGGTCATCGGCAGCCGGGAGGACTGTGCGCCGCCGACGGAATTCAGGTTTGTCGAGGAAATATCAATGACAGGCGTACGGGATTCCTCGAGAAGCGTCGGCAGGGATTTCTGATTTCCCGGGACAGACGGATTGTAGCGGCGGAAGACTGCTGCGTCCCGGGACATCATTTCCGAGAGTGCTTTTGCCTTCTCCCGGACGGCAAGTTCTGCCGGATCCTGCGTGGAAGCTGTATTCGAGAGATACTGCTCCAGCTTGATTCCGGCATCACGGTATTTCTGCGAAAAGCTTTGGAAGCGCTCCGGTGTGAGAAGCTTCCAGCCGTTCTCATCGGGCTCCATGAGTTCCCTCATTTCAACATCGAGGACGTCCATCGCCTGGAGAAAGGGGGCGTATTTTGCGGAGGTTGACTGTGTGTTTTTAAGCTCCTGATAAAGCTCCTGAATATCGTTGTTCGGCATAGGTGAATTTACCTTCCTTACGTTTTTTTTTATTTCTTAAAACAGTATAACAGCGCCTGTCCAACAAATGTCCAGCAAATTTCCGGAATCATCGGAAAAAGCTTTTAAGCTTTTCTTTTTATGGATCCTGTGCTATAATGCTCTGCGCGGTTTTTGCCAAGGAAAACCATAGAGGTATGAAAATGATGGAACAGACCAGAAAAAATGCAATTACAGAGGGAGTTATCTGGAAGCAGCTGCTGATTTTTTTCTTTCCGATCCTGATCGGCAGTTTTTTCCAGCAGCTTTATAATACGGTTGACACGGTGATTGTCGGACGATATGTCGGAAAAGAAGCCCTCGCGGCAGTCGGAACCACGGGAAATCTGATCAATCTTCTGATCGGCTTTTTTGTCGGACTGTCCTCCGGCGCTTCCGTGGTGATCAGCCAGTATTTCGGCGGGCAGGATTTCAAAAAGCTGAACCGCTCGATTCATACCGCTTTGGCACTGGCGCTTGCGGGAAGCGCTGTGCTGACGCTTATCGGCTTTTTTGCCGCCAGACCTGCGCTTCGGCTGATCCGTGTCCCGGAGGAGGTCCTGCCCCAGGCCCTGACCTATATCCGGATTATCTTCCTGGGCGTTACAGGCGCGATGCTGTACAACATCGGTACGGGAATCTTAAGGGCGCTCGGCGACAGCCGCTTTCCGCTTTATGTGCTGATCGTCTGCTGTGTTATCAATATTGTCCTTGACCTTCTGTTTGTCATGGCCTTCCACTGGGACGTCATGGGGGTTGCGCTCGCAACGACAATTGCGCAGTTTGTGAGCGCTGTTGTCATCGTGCTGAAACTGATGCGCCTCGACGACAGTTACCGGCTGGAGATCCCAAAAATCCGCTTTCACCCGGCGATCCTGAAGAATATCATCCGAATCGGAATACCGGCCGGCATACAGTCGGTGCTTTACTCTGTTTCCAACCTGGTGGTTCAGTCGGCGATCAATGCTTTCGGAACCAATACGATCGCAGCCTGGTCGGCAATCAGCCGTGTGGACGGATTCGTATGGATGGTGCTCGGCGCCTTCGGCGTATCGATTACGACATTTGCCGGCCAGAATTTCGGCGCCGGCAAATACGACAGAGTCCTGAAGGGGACGAATGTATGCCTCCTGATGTCGCAGGGAACGATCATTCTGCTGTCGGTCATTGAAATCATATTTGCCGCGCCGATTCTGCGCTTCTTTACGAATGATGAGGCTGTCGTTTCGCTGGGGACGAAGTTTGCCATGATTTGGGCGCCGGCCTATATGCTGTATGTTTTTATCGAAATTTATTCCGCGGCCATCCGGGGAACAGGCGAAGCGCTGATACCGACGGTAATTACGCTCGTCGGCGTCTGCGGCCTGCGGCTTCTGTGGGTTTTTGCTGTGGTTCCGTTCTGGCACGAGCCGCAGGCCCTCGCCGCCTGTTACCCTGTGACCTGGGGCGTAACGGCAGTCATTTTCATTATCTATTACTGGCGGAAAAGATGGCTCAGGCGGGGGATGAACCATCAGTAAAGGGAAAAGAGAGCTTACTTTTTGAACAGTCTCTTGGCAAACTCCGCGACCGCAAAGCGCCAGGGAGCCCATTCATGATAGCCAGGAGATTCAAAATAGACGATTCTAAACCCTTTTCTACGCATTTCCCGGGTCTCCTTTTTCAGCCTCTCGGCGGCCGGCTCGTACGCGCCGGCGTTTACGAAGAAAAGATCGAAATAGGCGTTGAAAAGATCCGGATCCGAGAGGAGTCCGAGCCGGTCTTCGCGGTCCGAGCGGATTCCGGGAGCGGAAAGCACACCGGCATTTGCAAAGAGCTCCGGATAGCTGATGACCGTATTCATCGTCTGGCCGCCGCCCATCGAGAATCCGGAAACCGCGCGGTGATGACGGTCCGCGAGCGTACGGTATTTCTGATCGATAAAGGGAATGCAGTCCTTCGCGATCAGGTCTTCCACGGGGCTTGCGACGGGATTTTCTCCGGTGCCGCCTTCCTTCGGGTAAACATATCCGCAGTTCAGAACGACGATCATCTCCTCGCACTGTCCGTCGGCGATCAGGTTGTCGATGATGTTTTGGACCTTGCCCTGCCAGATCCAGCAGGATTCCCCTTCACCGCCGCCATGCTGCAGATAGAAGACAGGATAGCGCTTTTCGCGGTTTTCTTCATATCCCGGAGGGGTGTAGACCCAGCAAGTGCGCCAGTCCATGACCGTCTCGGAGTAGAAATAGTTCATGCGGACGCTTCCGTGCGGGATGTCGTCATGGAAGAGATAGAAGTCCGAGTATTTGTCCGGCAGCTCGAAGAAATTCATAACCCGGCTGTAGCCGTAGCCATAGGGCATATAAGGATTCAGCGCGCGTGTGCCGTCGACGAAGAAATTGACGAAATGGAACGCGCTTTCAAGACCGGATACGGTTGTCCGCCACCATCCGTCGTCCCCTTTCTCCATTTCAATGGGCGTGTCGGGGAAGGAACCGCCTGCGCCTGCGACTTGTACGGCTTTGGCGTCCGGAGCATGGTATGCGAACCTGACGTCGCCGTTTTCCAGCACCTCCACACCCTTCGGAAGATCGTAGTAGGTACCGTTTGAGCGGGTAAGGTCCTTGTGGGGATCGTCCCAGAAAAGTGCGTGGGCGGTGAGCGCCTGATTTTCAAGGATTTCTTTTCTGATCATCGCTTAATCCTCCTTTTCCCTGAACAATCGCTGCATAAATTCCCGTGCCGAGAAACGCCAGACATCCCAGACATGGTAGCCGGGGTGATGGTAACCGATCACATGGATGCCTTTTTCCTGTTCCTCCCGGATGACCGGCGCGGTGCGCTCCGGATATCCCTCGTCATCACCGCCTGCGATGAAAAGCACGTCGAAATCACGGTTGACGGCTTCTGCATCATTGTAGTAGTCGGTGTAATCCCAATAGCCGAAACGGTTCACGATCGGGAAGCCCCCGGAGAAGACGCCGCAGTTTGCGAAGAGATCCCGGTGCTCGTTGGCAATATAGAACGCCTGGGAGGAGCCTAAGGAGAGTCCGGCCATTGCGCGCATCTTCCGGTCCGGAATCGTCCGGTAAACCGCGTCGATGTGGGGAATGCAGTCTTCGGTCAGTTCTTTCGAGAAATCGCCGGGAAGAAAGACGGGATTTTCACCCGGAACGAAGGCATAACCGCAGTTCATGACGATGATCATTTCCGCACATTTTCCTTCGGCAATCAGATTGTCGGCAATCAGGTTGATATGGCCCTGCCATACCCAGCCCATTTCATTTTCTCCGACACCATGCTGGATATACATCACAGGGTAGCGTTTGTCGCTGTCATCATATCCCGGAGGCGTATATACCCAGCAGAGCTTGGTGCGTCCGGTAACCGATGACTGATAATACTCCATGCGCACATCTCCGTGCGGAACGTCTCTTAACATCCAGAAACCGTCTTCTTCGCCGGGAAGATCAAAAATGTTGATCGGATAAAACCAGCCGTAGCCGACCGGCGCATCCGGATTGACCATGAGATTCCCGTCCACCCAGTATTTGTGATTATGGAAGCCGGGCTTGATTCCGGAGATAACGACACTCCACCACCCGTCTTCGCCTTTTTCCATCGCGGTTTTCTCGTCACTGAAATAGCCTCCGCAGCCGGCCACTTCGACTTTTTCAGCATTAGGGGCGTAATACCGGAAACGGACGTCTCCGTTCTCCAGAAGTTCAATCGCGGGTTTTGCGTCCTCCAGCCATATTTTTCCAAGCTGCCCTGGCAAGCCTTTTCCGTTCGGATCCAGCTTAAAATCCATTTTAAGGTCTTTGTCAGGCTTATGGAAATAGAGCATGGAGGAAGACGTTATCGCATTTCTGTAATAATCCTGTACCATACAATATCATCCTTTCTGCTTTTTCGGAATTCTCCTGCCGAAGCCCGGGAGGTTTTTGTCAGAATACCGGCAGACCAGCTCGCGGGCTTTTTTGCGGTATTCAAGGACCAGCTCGCTTTCCGAAGAGAAGAGCATGGAATAGCGGTGCTCTGCAGTATAGGGAAGCCACTTCGGCATGCCGCGGCCGGTCGGATCGTTTCCGTCCTTCGCGAAAGCTGCCCAGGCGGAGCCGCAGGTATCGGAGCAGCGGAAGGCCTCGGCTTTGTTCTTCGCGGTATACATGCCCGGCGCGAGGTAGGCGTTGTCGAAGAAGAAGGGCACGTCCGTCCCGTGGAAGGCTTTCTGCACCGGATCCGGGCTGTCGAAGGCGAAGATCGCGTTGTAAAGAGGCGCCGCGCCTTTTCCTTCCCGGGCTCTTGAGACATCCTCGACGAATTTCATCTGATGACTGTCGTTCATGAGCGCGATCATGACATCGACCGCCGTCGGGTTTTCGAGCACTTCCTGATAGGTCGAAATGATTTCATGTACTTCCTCCTCGCTGTAGCCGGAATCCGCAAGCTTTTTCGGAAGAGTATCCCAGGTGAGCTCGAAGATTTCCGGGTTGAAGAGGGCAAGAAGCGCCATATCCTCCCGGGTGTAGCAGATAATGAACGGAATATCTTTGCTGAATTCTGTGCCCTCCGCGCCGTCAAAGGGGTTGTACCGGATGACTTCGCCGTCGAAGGTGACCGGGAAATTCAGGTAGTTCCCATTCTCTCGGGAGGCGTTGATTTCACGCATCGCGCGGATCAGCTCCTCCCAGGGGATCGTCTCCAGCCTTTCAATATTGTCTTTTGTAATGCCGAGGTGCGCGAGGAAGGCGTCCGTATCCATCTGCCCGTACTTCGGATCGATGGCCTGGAAGCCGCCGCTCTGGCAGATGGCCTTGTGGAAGAGGCCTTTTGCTGCGGGCATGCCCATCAGCTGGCAGACCTTCCCGCCGCCGCCGGACTCGCCGAAGATCGTGACGTTGCCGGGATCTCCGCCGAAATACTGAATATTCTCATGCACCCATTCGAGCACCGCCACCATGTCGAGATTTCCGAGGTTGCGGCTGTGCGCGTATTTTTCCACGCCGAGATGCGTTAGATCCATATAGCCGAAGATTCCGAGCCGGTGGCTGAAGGACACCATCACGACGCCGTTTTTCTTCGCCATGTTGAAGCCATCCTGATGCGGGCACTCTGCGGTGCCGGCAAGCGCGCCGCCGCCGTGGCACCAGACCATGACCGGAAGGTTCATTCCTTCCGTGAGATCCGGCGTCCAGATGTTCAGCGCGAGGCAGTCCTCGGACATCGGCCCTTTTCCCATCTCCATATTTCCGGTGACGATCTTCTGGTTGCTGATGTTCCATTTGGAATTCGCAACCTCCGGCACCTCGATCCTGGGCGTATCGGTCTGTGGGCATTTGAGCGCGTATTCCTTTGCGTCCACAATGACCGGCGAGACGTCCGGCTTCTCGGGCGGCATGAAGCGAAGCGGGCCGACCGGGGGCTTTGCGTAGCGGATGCCTAAGAAACGGTACACGCCGTCGAAGTAGACGCCGCGCACCTTTCCGTAATTGGTATAAGCAAGCACGTCTGTCATTTTCTGATCCTCTCTTTTTTGAATGTTGTAACTGTTCAGCTCCCAGATAAAACAGTCATAATCACGGATGGAATGCTTGCATTCCAGACTGATTATTGACGATTTTATC